>JANJVS010000169.1 GCA_024709955.1 Rhodocyclaceae bacterium | reverse complement strand
GGTGAGCCTGGGCTTCGTCTCCGAGGCGACCCTGCGCGACGCGCTCGGTGAATCCCTCGGCCAGAAATCCGTGGACCTCAGCCGCGCCACCGTCGACCCGGTGGCCCTGCGCCTGGTGCCCCACGAGGTCGCCAAGCGCCACCGCCTGCTGCCGCTCGACTACGATCCCGAGCGCCGCCGCCTGACCGTCGCCATCGCCGACCCCAACGACATCGTCGCGGTGGACCGCCTGCGCGCGCTGATTTCCGCCGACCTGCTGGTGGACACCATGCTGGCGGGCGAGTCCGAGATCGCGCGCGGCATCGACCAGCACTACGGTCACGAACTGTCGATCGACGGCATCCTGCACGAAATCGAGACCGGCGAGATCGACTTCCGCAGCCTGGCCGCGTCGAGCGACGAATACAGCCAGCCGGTGGTGCGCCTCGTCGACGCGCTGCTCACCGACGCCGTCAAGCGCGACGCCTCCGACATCCACTTCGAGCCGGAGGCAAGCTTCCTGCGCATCCGCTACCGCATCGACGGCATCCTGCGGCAGATCCGCGCGCTGCACAAATCCTACTGGGCGGCGATGGCGGTGCGCCTCAAGGTGATGAGCGGCATGAACATCGCCGAGACGCGCGCGCCGCAGGACGGCCGCATCTCGATGCACATCGGCGGCCGCGCCGTGGACTTCCGCTGCGCCGCCCAGCCGACCATCCACGGCGAAAACCTGGTGCTGCGCATCCTCGACCGCCAGAAGGGCATCGTGCCCCTCGACAGCATCGGCCTCGACGACGCCCAGCTGGAGCAGCTGCGGCGCATGATGGCGCGTCCCGAGGGCATCATCCTCGTCACCGGCCCGACCGGCAGCGGCAAGACCACCACCCTCTACTCGATGCTCAACCACATCAACGAGGAGGGCATCAACATCATGACCCTGGAGGACCCGGTCGAGTACCCGATGGCGATGATCCGCCAGACCTCGGTGGCCGAATCCGCCAAGCTCGACTTCGCCAACGGCATCCGCTCGATGATGCGCCAGGACCCCGACGTCATCCTGGTCGGCGAGATCCGCGACGCCGACACGGCCGAGATGGCCTTTCGCGCCGCCATGACCGGCCACCAGGTGTTCTCGACGCTGCACACCAACTCGGCCCTCGGCGCCGTGCCGCGCCTGCTCGACATTGGCGTGCTGCCGGACATCATGGCCGGCAACATCATCGGCGTGGTCGCCCAGCGCCTGGTGCGCAAGCTCTGCCCCCACTGCCGCAAGCCCTATCCCGCCGGCCGCGAGGAACTGCGCCTGATCGGCGCCGAGCGCTTCCGCCAGACGCCGATCCTCTACCGCCCCTCGGGCTGCGAACTGTGCGACTACCAGGGCTACAAGGGCCGCCTCGCCATCATGGAAATCCTGCGCATGGACGGCGACATCGACGAGCTGATCGTGCGCCGCGCCACCGCGCGCGAGATCCGCAACGCGGCCAACGCCAAGGGCTTCCGCTCGCTGGCCGAGGACGGCCTGCGGCGCGTCGTCGAGGGCGCCACCTCGCTCGAAGAGGTCGCGCGCGTGGTCGACCTCACCGAGCGGATGTAGGGAGCCGGCACATGTCCCTGTACGCCTACAAAGCGATGGACGCCGACGGCCGCCTGGTGTTCGGCCGCATGGACGCGGTGAATCCCATCGACCTGGAGATGCGCCTGAAGCGCATGGACCTCGATTTCATCAACGGCGATCCGGTCAAGCAGCACGGCTTCGGCGGCATGAAGATCACGCGGCGCGAGCTGATCACCTTCTGCTTCCACCTCGAACAGCTCTCGCGCGCCGGCGTGCCGATCATCGAGAGCCTCGCCGACCTGCGCGACAGCCTCGACAATCCGCGCTTCCGCGAGGTGCTCGCCGACCTGATCGAGAGCGTCGAGGGCGGCAAGACCCTGTCGCAGGCGATGGCCGCCCACGCGACCGTGTTCGACGGCGTCTTCATCAGCCTGATCAAGGCCGGCGAGGAAACCGGCAACCTCACCGAGGTGCTGCACAACCTCACCGAGTCGCTCAAGTGGCAGGACGAGCTGGCGGCGCAAACCAAGAAGCTGGTCATGTACCCGGCCTTCATGGGCACGGTGGTGGTGCTCGTCACGCTGTTCATGATGCTCTACCTGGTGCCGAAGATGGTCGGCTTCATCCAGAACATGGGCCAGCAGCTGCCCATGCACACCAAGATTCTCATCGCCACCTCGAACTTCTTCGTCAACCACTGGTATGTCGTCATCGGCCTGCCGCTGCTGCTCGCCGTCGCCGTCGCGGTCGCGGTGAAGACCGACCCGCGCGCGCGCTACCGCTACGACGCCGCCAAGCTCAGGCTGCCCTGGATCGGCGACATCCTCAACAAGATCATCCTGTCGCGCTTCGCCGGCGTGTTCGCCATGATGTACGGCTCCGGCATCTCGATCCTCGACTCGATCCGCACCACCCAGGGCATCGTCGGCAACGTCGTCATCCGGGAAGGCCTGCAACGCGTCGAGGAAATGATCGGCGACGGCCAGAACGTCACCGTCGCCTTCCAGAACGTCGGCCTGTTCCCGCCGCTGGTGATCCGCATGCTGCGCGTTGGCGAGAACACCGGCTCCCTCGACGAGGCGCTGGCCAACGTCAGCTACTTCTACAACCGCGACGTGCGCGAATCGATCGCGCGCGTGCAGGCGATGATCGAGCCGGCGATGACCATGGCCGTCGGCCTCATCCTCGGCTGGGTCATGCTCTCGGTGCTCGGCCCGATCTACGACACCATCACCAAGCTCAAGTTCTGATGCCCGCGCGCCGCGTCCTCTTCCTCGATGCCACCCACCTCACCGCCTACCAGGTCGGCGGCGGCGCGGTGCATGCCGAGGGCGAATTCTCCGCCGACCCGCCCGGCCTGGAAGCCTTCGGCGCCTACCTGGCGCGCTGGCGCGGCAGCGTCTTCATGCTGCTCGCCGACGTCGCCGAGGAAGGCTTCCAGTTGGAGGACATCCCGCACGCCTCGGGCAAGGACCGCGCCGCGCTGGTGGCGCGCAAGCTGACCCAGTATTTCTACGGCACCCCGCTCACCCTCGCCGCCTCCCAGGGTCGGCTCAAGGAAGGACGCCGCGACGAACGCCTGCTGCTGATGGGGCTGACCCGGCCCCAGCATTTCGAACCCTGGCTCGCCGTGTTGCGCGAGACCGAATCGGTGCTGGCCGGCATTTACACGCTGGCGCAGACCTTCCCGGCCCTGCTGCCCAAGGACAGCCCGGCACGCCTGCTGCTGATCACCCTGACGCGCGGCGGCCTGCGCCAGACCTTCTTCGCCGATGGCCGGCTGCGCTTCTCGCGCCTCACCGCCCTGGCCACCGGCTCGCAGGAGGAGTCGGCGATCGCCACGACCATCGAGGCGACCAAGATGCACCAGTACCTGGTCGGCCAGCGCCTGATCGAGCGCGGCAAGCCGCTGACGACGCGCGTGCTGGTGCATCCGGCCAACGTCGCGGCAATGCGCGCGCGCTGCCGCGACGGCGCCGAGCTGCGCTTCGAGTTCCTCGACCTGCTGCAGGAAGCGAAGCGCCTCGGGCTGCGCTCGCCGCTCGCCGACTCGCGCGCCGAAACGCTGTTCTGCCACCTGCTGGCGAAGCGCCCGCCCGCCGCCCAGTTCGCGCCGGCGGCGGAGCGGACCTTCCACCGCCTCTGGCAGACCCGCTTCGCCCTCAAGAGCCTGAGCGGGCTGATCCTCGTCGGCGGCCTGCTGTTCGCCGCCAAGCAGGGCATCGTCATGCTGCAGCTGCAGGACGAGATCGCGCGCATCGACCAGCAGACGCGCCAGGACCAGCTGCGCTACGACGGCGTCCTGCAGGCCCTGCCGAAGATCCCGCTCAGCACCGACAGCCTGCGCGCCCTGGTCGGCCGCTACGAAGGCGTGCTGACGCGCGCCCAGGGTCCCGAACCGCTGCTGCTGCAATTGAGCCAGTCCCTCGACGCCTTTCCCGCCATCGCGATCGATCGCCTCGAATGGAGCATCGTCGAGCAGCTCGCGCCGGCGGCGAAGGGCGAGATCCTGCCGCCGGCCATGGCCCGCGGCCCCTACGCCCAGGCCAGGATCGACGCCCGCCTGCCCATCGCCATGGTCGGCGACCAGCGCGGCCAACTCGCCCTCGTCGCCGATTTCGCCAGGCACCTCGGCGCGACGCCGGCGACACTGGCGGTCATCCTGCAGCAGCCGGTGGATACCCAGTCCGGACAAACCCTCAAGAGCAGCGACGAGAGCCACACTCCGGAAGCCCCGCGCTTCTCGCTGCGCCTGACCCGCAAGCTCTGACGCCATGGACAGCGCCGCCCCTGCTTCCGCCATCACCCTCAAGTCGCTGCGCTGGAGCCTGCTGCTGCTGCTCGCGGCGGCGCTGCTGGCCGCGGCGGCCGTCGCCGCCGCGCTTCACTTCGACCGCCAGGCCGCGCAAGAGCACCAGCGCGCCCGCGCGTTGCAGCAGGAGACCCAGGCGCGGCTCGCCCGCGTCAACGAGGACGAGCGCGAGATCCGCGCCAAGATCGCGCGTTACCAGGAACTGGTCGGCAGTGGACGCATCGCGCCGGAACGGCGCCTCGAATGGGTCGAGACGCTGCGCCACATCAAGGAGTCGCGCAAGCTGCTCGGCCTCGATTACGAGATCGCGCCGCAGCGCCCCCTCGACGACAAGCAGCCGGAAGCCGGCGGCCATCTTTTCCTCGCCAGCACCATGAAGCTGGAAATGCCGCTGCTGCACGAGGACGATCTGCTCGGCCTGATCGCCGACCTCAAGCAGCAGGTGCACGCCATCGTCAGCGTCAGGAGCTGCACCATCGACCGCGTGCCCGCCGCCGGCGCGCGGCCGGCCGTCGCCGCGACGCTGAGGGCCCAGTGCGTCATCGACTGGATCACCCTGCAGGAGAAGACATGAGCGTCGCGCGCGTCTGCCTCGCCCTGTGCGCGGCCCTGCTGGCCGCCGCCGCCGCCGCCCAGGACGGCCAGCCGCGCCTCGGCCGGCTGTTCCTCACCCCCGAATGGCGTGTCCAGCTCGAACGCCAGCGCCAGCTCGACATCCAGGAAACGCGCACCCTCGAAGGCAGCACCATGCGTCTCGACGGCGTGGTGCTGCGCTCGTCGGGCAAATCCACGGTCTGGGTCAACAACCAGGCGCAGACCGAAAACGCCGCCGGCAGCGGCGTCGCCGTCGTCACCCGGCCGCGCCAGCCGGACCGCGCCACCCTCGCGCCCGGCGGCGAACAGCCCGCCGAGCTCAAGGTCGGCCAGGCCATCAACCGCGCCACCCGCGAAACCGCCGACGGCCTCGCGGACGGCGCGATCCGCGTCCAGCCCGCCGCGCCCCGGCGCTAAAGTCGGCGATGGCGGGACGGTGCGCCCAGCGGTGGCACGGGGAGAGCGGACGGCGTCCGCAGCGCGGCGCCGCGCTAATGGTCTTCCTCATCCTGCTGGTGATGGCCGGCCTGACCTATGTGCTCAACAGCTTCTCCCCGGAAGCGCTCCAGGCACGGCGCGCGCAGCGCGGCGACACGGCGCTCCGGGAGGCGCAGGAAGCCCTGCTCGGCTACGCGCTGAAATTCCGCGAGGAACAGCTCAAGGACGGACAGAACGCCCAGGCCTACGGCTACCTGCCCTTGCCCGATCTCGGCAGTTCGCGCAACAACAACCCCGGCTGCACCCAGGAAGGCTGCGACGCCGCCGACTTCGCCGGCAACGGCGCGAACCTCAGCGTGATCGGCCGCCTGCCCTGGCGCACCCTCGGCATCCCGCCGCTGCGCGACGGCAACGGCGAATGCCTCTGGTACGCGGTCTCCGGCAGCCACCAGCGCATCCACCAGGCGACGCCGATGAACTGGGACACGCCGGGCCATTTCGACATCGTCGTCGCCGACGGCACGGCGGCGCTGGCGAGCGTGCTGGCCAGCGCCCACGAGCGCCCCGTCGCGGTCGTCTTCTCCCCCGGCCCGGCCCTGGCGGGCCAGGATCGCGGCAAATCGCAGACAGACGTCGTCGACGAATGCGGCGGCAACTACGTCGCGAGCAACTATCTCGACCCCGGCGGCATCGTCCTCGACGGCGCCACCAACTATTTTTCCGGCGGCACCAACGCCGCCAGCGGCGACGCTTCCGCCACGGCCAAGAAACTGAGCGCCGCCGGCATCGTGCAGCGCCGCGACGACGGCACGCTCTGGGCCGGCGCCTGCCCGAGCGGCGCGAGCTGCGCGGTGGCGGCCAACGACCGCGGCCTCGCCCTCGGCGGCGACGCCCTGTTCGGCGCGCTGCGCAAGTCCGCCCATTTCCGCGACGACATCAACACCCTGCTCGACCGCATCGCCACCTGCCTGCGCGACGAGATCGCGGCGGGCAACCCGCCGGTTTCGTCCCACGCCAAGATCGCCGGGGCGGACAGCCACGCCTGCTACGGCCAGGACGCCGTGCCCCTCGGCTACTACCCGCACTACAAGGAAATGATCTTCGTCGCCGCTCCCGGCGGCGGCCTCGCCGTCACGCTGGACGGCGCCGCCCAATCCTGCGCCGGCGCGCTGATCTTCGCCGGCCAGCGCGCAACCGGCCAGTCGCGCGGCACGGCGGCGGAAAAAAGCGTCACGGCCAACTACCTAGAAGGCGCCAACCTCGCCAGCTTCACCGGCAGCGGCACGAGCTTCGCCGGCCCGAGCCTGTTCGCCCGCGTCTCGACGGGACAAACGGCGAGCCAGGACATCCTGCGCTGCATCCCGAGCGGCGCGAGCCTCACCACGGTCGAATCCACGCCGCTCACCGCCCTCGGCGTCGGCCAGCTCGCCAGCTACGACGCCGCCAGCCGCACCCTGAGCCTCGGCCAGCAAGGCGTCGAATCGAGCGACTGGGGCATGACGCCGCAGGCCCTGTTCGGCTGCGCCTGGCAGCCGGAGGCGCATGCGGCCGGCCGCGGCCTGCGCGCCTACTTCAAGTTCAACATCCAGTACACCGGCACGGCAGGCGACGGCTTCGTCTTCGCCCTGGCGGACGGCGACGCCAACGGCGCCGGCGCCTGCGGCGCGGCGCGCCAGCACCTCGGCTATTCGGGCAACAACGGCTACACGACCAGCATCGCCCATCCGAAGATCGGCATCGAGGTGGATACGCGCCGCAACTACCGCGCCAACGCCGCCTTCACCGACCCGACCGGCTTCGACCCTTCCTACATAAGCGCCTCGCCGTCCTCGATCAGCTACCTCAACAACGGCCGCGCCGATCCGAGCTACACCGGCGGCCATGTCGCCATTGTCTACTGGGGCGGCGAGTCCGCGATCAGCACCGGGAGAAGCTGCGGCTTCTTCGGCTGCACCGCGCCGCAGTTCTGCAGCGACGGCGTCTGCTACCTGAACCCCGAGGAGGACGACAACGTCCATGGCCGCTCGGCCAACCCGCCCGCTACGCGCCCGCCGCCGCAGAACCCGGTCGCCCCCGCCGCGCCCGCGGCGCCGCCGGCCGGCGTGTACAAGCTCGACCCGAGCCTGAGCCAGGTGCCGACCAACCAGGACATCCACGTGCGCGTCGAGCTCGCGCGCGAGCAGCCCGACGACGGCTACAACAGCCGGCCGGTGCGCGTCGCGACGACCGCCAACGTCGCTCTCGCCGGCCTGCAGACCATCGACGGCGTCGCGCTGGCGGCCGGCGACCGCGTGCTGCTCGCCGGCCAGACCAACGGCGCCGAGAACGGCGTCTATGTCGCCGCCGCCGGTCCCTGGGCACGCGCCGTCACCGAAAACACCGTGATCGGCATGCCGCCGGGCAGCGCCTGGATCGTCCGGGAGGGAACGGCCAACGCCTGGACCTACTGGCGCTTCAGCAACCCGGAAAGCTACTCGATCGGCGGCGACGCGATCACCATCGTCAAGACCGCGCCGGACTGGAAGGCCGTCGCCACCGCGCCGGTCGTGCTGTCCGGCCTGCAGGAGATCGCCGGCGTACAGCTCGCCGCGGGCGACCAGGTACTCGTCATCGCCCAGGCCAGCGCGGCGGACAACGGCATCTACCTGGCGCAGGCGGACGCATGGACGCGCATTCCGATGTATAAGGGCAGCTACACGACGCAAGCCTGGATACTCAAGGACAGCGCCACCGACGCCAACCGCATCGCCTACATGAAGATGACTCCCCGCCCGCTCGCCGAGCTGGATGCCGCTTTCACGCCCCACCTGAGCGACGGCGTCACCATCTACGCACCCGCCGAGGGTGCCTGCGCCGCCGGCTGGCAATGCCCGAGCGGCCAGTGGTGCGGCCTCGACAACGTCTGCTACCGCCCCGGTTTCCGCACGCTGCGCCTCGGCTTCACCAATGCCCAGGGCACCACGGACCAGGTCATCACCGTCTCCGACTTCGGCACGACATGGCTGCCATGAAGCGCCCCACCGTCCCGCCAGCGCCGAGATTTGGCGGCACCGTCCCGCCGCCGCGCGGCTTCACCATCACCGAGATGGCCGTGGTGCTGCTGGTCATCGCCCTGCTGGTGGGCGGCATGCTGCTGCCACTGACGGCCCAGGACGAGATCCGCCGCACGAGCGAAACCCAGGCGACGATGAAGGGCGCCGTCGAGGCGCTGCTCGGCTTCGCCGCCGCCAACGGCCGCCTGCCCTGCCCCGGCACCGCCGCCTCGAACGGCATCGAGAGCTTCGCGGCCGGCGGCGGCGCGGGCAACGGCAACTGCTCGAATTTCCACGACGGCTTCCTGCCCGGCGCGACGCTGGGCCTCGCGCCCCTCGACGGCCAGGGCCGCGTGCTCGACGCCTGGGGCAATCCGCTGCGCTACGCCGTCACCGACGCCGACACCAACGCCTTCACCAGGACCAACGGCGTGCAGGGTATCGGCATGGCCAACATCGCCACCGCGCAGCTGATCGTCTGCCCGAGCGGCAACGGCGTGCAGAGCGCCGGCACCGCCAGCGCCGACTGCTCCGCCGCGGTCACCGCCTATGCGCGCAACGCCATTGCCGTCGTGCATTCCCTCGGCAAGAACGCCGGCACGGGCGGCACGGGCACCGACGAGCAGCACAATCCGAACCCCAACAGCGCGGTCGCCGCCGACCGGGTCTTCGTCAGCCACGATCCGACGCCGGCCGCCGCCGCCAACGGCGAGTTCGACGACATCGTGCTCTGGCTTTCCCCCAACGTCTTCTTCAACCGCATGATCGCCGCCGGCCGCCTGCCGTGATCTCGGCGCTGGCGGGACGGTGGCGCGGCGCCTTCCTTGACCGCCCCCGCCCGTCCTGCGACACTTCCGAACAAGCCATCGCGCTGAGCGCCCCGCCTGCATGAACCCCGTCCCGCCCGCCGCCAGTACCGCCAGCTTCGTCGAACGCCTGCGCGCCGCCGGCATCGAGCCGGGCGACGACGCCGAAACCCGCCTCAACAAGCAGCTGCTGATGTTCGCCACCGGCCTGGTCAGCATCGCGGCGATGCTCTGGCTGTCGATCTACTGGGCGCTCGGCCCGCAATTCTCGGTCACCTTTCCCTACCTGTTCCAGATCGCGCTGGCGGGCAACGTGGTGATCTACATCCTCACGCGCAACTTCGATTTCTTCCGCGTCACCCAGCTGGCGCTGTTCCTGTTCGCGCCCTTCGCCATCCAGTGGACCATCGGCAACTTCGTCTCCGCCAGCGGCATCGTGCTCTGGGGCCTGCTGGCGCCGGTCGGCGCGATCCTGTTCTTCGGCGTCCGGCAGTCGCTGGCCTGGTTCTTCGCCTGGGTGCTGCTCACCGCGCTCTCGGGCTTCTTCGACTACGCGCTGGCGGACGCGCCGATCAAGCCCCCGCTGCAGATTCCGCTGCGCACCAGCATCTTCTTCTTCTGGCTGAACTTCAGCGCCGTGGCGAGGATGATCTACGTGCTGCTGCGCTTCTCGATCCAGGAGAAGCGCAAGACCCAGGCGCGCCTGGAGGAGGCGCACCAGCTGTTGCAAGTCGAGCAGGAACGCTCCGAGAAGCTGCTGCTCAACATCCTGCCGGCGCCGGTGGCCCAGCGCCTGAAGAATTCGGAGCAGACCATCGCCGACGGCTTCGCCGACGCGACGGTGATGTTCGCCGACATCGTGAACTTCACCCAGGTGGCGGCCAACATGACGCCGAGCCAGGTGTTCGCCATGCTCAACGGCATCTTCTCGGCCTTCGACGACCTCGCCGAGCGCCACGGCCTGGAAAAGATCAAGACCATCGGCGACGCCTACATGGTGGCCGGCGGCATCAACACCGCCAACGCCGACTACACCGCCGCCGTCGCCGACCTCGCCCTGGCGATGCGCGACCTGCTGGCGCGCGACTTCTCGATCAACACCGCCCACCTGGAAATGCGCATGGGCATCGGCACCGGCCCGGTCGTCGCCGGCGTGGTCGGCAAGCGCAAGTTCATCTACGATCTCTGGGGCGACACGGTGAATCTCGCCAGCCGCATCACCAGCGAGGGGGTGCCCGGCATGATCCAGTGCGACCCCGCCACCTTCCGGCGCCTGTCCGACCGCTTCGACTTCCACGAGCCGCAGACCATCTACCTCAAGGGCAAGGGCAACATGACGGTCTACCGGCTGATCGGCCGCAAGGCCGCGGCCTGAGGATCACGCCGGCGCCAACAGGAAGCGCACGCAGCCGGCGCGGTTCTCCGCCAGCGCGAGCCGGTAGCCGCACTGCCCGGCCAGCCGCGCGCACTGGTAGAGGCCGATGCCCAGGCCGCTCTCCGACGGCGCCGGCTGGTCGAGCAGCACGGCGGCGAGCGGCGCCGGAATCGCCGCGCCGCTGTCCGCCACCTCCAGCCAGGCCTGGCCCGCCTCCGCGCCGAGACATGCCCGGCCGGTCACCCCCGTGTCGCTCCCCTGCTTGTCGACAACGTTCTGCAGCAGGTTTTCCGCGACGGTGGAAAACAGCTCCGCCTCGCCCAGCTCCAGGCCCGCCAGGTCGCAGGCCGCGACGAACTCGATGCCGCGCCCCGCGTAGCGGCTCGCCAGCGCGTCGAACCAGGCCGCCGCGGCGACAGACTCGTGGCTCGGCCCGCGCGCCGGCGCGGAAAGCTTGGCCATGGTCTGGCGCAGGCGCGCGGCGATCTCCGGCAGCTGGCGGCGCACCAGCTCCGTGAAGCGTGGCGAGGGCGGCGCGCACTCCTCCCGGGCCGCGACGCAGAGGGTCTCCAGCGACTGCAGCAGGTTCTTGACGTCGTGGGTCAGGCGCGCGCCGGTGGCGTGGATCGCCTCGACGTAGGTGAGCCGCTTGAGCTCCCGCTCGCGCCATTTGCCGAGATGGAACTCGGCCAGCAGGCGCGCGACCAGGTCGTAATGCCACAGCAGCGACGGGCTCGGCTCGACCTGGCTCGCGAGGTCGAGCCGCAGCCGGCCATGGCGGAAACTCGCGACGCATCCCCCGCGCGCGCCGAACGGATGCCGGCCCCGGCCGCCGTCCCAGGCGCCGCCGACGATGCCCGGCAGGCGTTCCGGCAATTCGGCGCAGGCCAGGGCCAGGAAGCGCTCGGGATCGTCCTCGCGCTGGGCCAGCGCGGCCAGCGACTGCAGCCAGTCCTCGATCGGCAGGCCCAGGGAGAGCACGTGCTGGGCCACCGCGCTCCCCAGGCCGCCGAAGCCGGAGCGCGGGTTCCAGATCCAGCCGAGCAGCAGCAGGATGCCGGCGGTCAGGCCGAGCGTGATGAACAGCGACTCGAAATAGCCGAGGCGGAACACCAGGGCCGCGCTCAGGCTGCCGAGGGCGATCACCGCCATGAGCAGGAAGACGAACACGCCGTAGATGAAGTCCACGATCTCGGCGCGTTCCGTCGCGCTCCGTCCGGAGGGCAGCAAGGCCATGAAGAGGAAGGTGAAGGGCGCCGCATAGCGGGCCAGATCGACGAGCACCGGCTCGGTAATCTTCAGCGCCAACAATGACTTGGGCAGGATCAGCACCAGCACCATGGTCGCCAGATAGCCGAGCGCCGTCAGGTGGAAGACGCGCTCCCAGCGGTCCGGAAACAGAAACACCTTGCCCCCCGCCACGCCGGTCAGCAGCATCGTCCAGACCGCCAGCAGCCCCCAGTCGAGGAAATAGGCGAACAACCCGGCGCAGGTCACGACCACCGCCATGCCGCCAACGCCCAGACGCCGGCGCGGCTGCACGAAGGGCTGCCAGAGCAGGCCCAGGCCGATGTGGGAGAGGAACAGCAGCCGCCCCAGCTGCGTGCCCGGCCCGGCCAGGAACACCAGATGCAAAGCCAGCAGGAAGCCCAGGAAAATCCAGCGGCGGCGAGAGGCGGAGGAAAGATCGTGGAGGTCTGGCATAGGGATGTCCGCGTCGATTCTAGCCCGGCCTCTCCCGTCCGCCCTCTTGGCATCGCATGGTGACGAATAGCTGACAGGGATGTCCATATTTCGACAGCGAACTATCGTCAAGCCGGCGCCGTTTGGCGGGTTTTCGGCGCACGCCCCCTGCTCTCGGCCGCCGCTCAAGCGCCATCCCATTCATACTCATTTTGAATCATGCGCTTAGAAACAAGCCCCGCGCCAACCCTGAAAAATGGCACGATAAATGCTGCCATTTTGCAAACACCCTTGTTTTCAGTCGGAGAGCTCAAATGAAAAAACAATCCGGTTTCACCCTCGTCGAAATCGCCATCGTGCTGGTCATCATCGGCCTGCTGCTCGGTGGCGTGCTCAAGGGCCAGGAAATCATCACTCAGGCCAAGATCAAGAACGTCATCAACGACATCAACGGTATCACCGCCGCCATCCAGGCATATCAGGATCGTTACAAGGCATTGCCAGGCGACGATCCCAACGCCGCAACGCGATGGGGAGCCACGGTGACGGTCGTTGCAACCAACTCGGGAAACGGAACGCTTGACGGCAATTACAATGTTGCCGTTGCAGGCGCGCCGACGGCAGCCCAGGAAAGCAACCTCTTCTGGCA
>JANJVS010000227.1 GCA_024709955.1 Rhodocyclaceae bacterium | reverse complement strand
ATCACCTCGGCCAGCTACGACACCGGCACGGGCGTGCTGACCGTTACCGGCACGGGCTTCCTCAAGCTCGACGGCGCCACCAACGATGTCGTCGCCAACAAGTTCACCCTCACCGGCAAGGCGGCGGGCACCTATACGCTGACCGACACCGCCGACGTCGAGATCGCCTCCGGCACCAGCTTCAGCCTCACCCTCTCCGCCACCGACAAGGCCGCGGTCAATGCCCTGCTCGACGCGGCCGGCACCGCCGCCTCCGACGCCACGACCTACAACCTCGCCGCCGCCGAGGACTGGGCCGCCGGCGCCGCCGCCGCGGTGAATGTGGTCGACGCCACCAACGCGGTCACCGTCACGGTGCCCAGCTCCGGCGGCGGTGGCGGCGGTTCGACCACGCCCCCGCCCCCCGCCGGCACCCCGACGGGTACCTACGACGGCGTGACCATCGGCACCACGGTCACCACCGGCACGGGCGGCAGCACGGTCACCACCGTGACCATCCCGGTCGTCACCTCCGGCCGGGTGGACGATCCCACGACACCCGACGAGACCACCGCCGACATCCCCCTCGCCCTGGACAACGCCGGCGATCCCCTGCTCCAGGTCGGCGTGCCGACCGGCGTCGGCCTGTCTTCCGAACAGGTCAGCGGTGGCGGCCAAACCCTGCGCGACATCCTGATCGCCGCCGCCGATCCGCGCATCGCCGACGACGCCCAGTTCCAGCAGGTCCTCCAGGCGGGCATCGACGCCTATGTGCCCACCGTCGCCGACCAGGCCCAGGTCACCGTGCGCACCCTGAGCTTCAGCGCCGGCACCACGACGCCGCCCGGGCAACCGATCGTGATCACCGGTGCCTCCGGCACCGGCGAGGGCAGCACCACCCACCCCGACCGCCAGGAGGCCCTGGTCATCGACGTGCGCAACCTGCCGGCCGGCACGGTGCTGCAGCTCGACGACGTCGAGTTCGCCATCATCGTCGGCGCCACCCGCGTCACCGGCGGCGGCGGCCGCAATTTCGTGGTCGGCGACGGCAACGCCCAATTCATCGTCCTCGGCGCCGAGGACGACGAGCTCCACGGCGGCGGCGGCGACGATACCGTCGCCTCCCGGGGTGGCAACGACCGCCTCTTCGGCGATGCCGGCGACGATCTGCTGGTCGGCGGCGAGGGCGACGATACGCTCGACGGCGGGGACGGCGACGATGTCCTGCAGGGTGCCGCCAGCGACGCGGGGACCTGGGGCGTGTTCCGCGATGCGGCGGGGCAGACCCATATCCGTTTCACCGCCGCCGAGACCGCCCTCGCCGCCGCCGCCGGCTTCGAGGAACCCAGCCAGTACGCACAGGATCCCGGCAGCGCCGGCCTGGCGGATTATCGTGCGGCCTTCCTGCACACCGACATGACGACGGCGCAGGACATCGCCTTGCTCTTTCACGCAGTGACCGGCGCCCTGCCGGACAACGCGACGCTCAATCATTGGGCCCTCCAGGGGCTCGACGGCAGCGCCCTCGCCCAGCACGCCTACGACGCCTACCGCACCCAGGCCGGAGTGCTACCCCAGGCCGTCGAGGCCCAGGTGAGCCACCTGATCGCCCATGTCTGGGGCGAAGCGGCGGCGACCGAGACCATGGTCCAGGCCGGCACCGAGTTCGTCCTCGCCGGAGGCTCCTGGGCCGAGGGGCTGCTCCATCTGGCCCGGGCCGAGAATCATGCGGGGGCCTTGCGCGATGCCAGCGGCTGGCTGCCGCTGATGCGGGAGCTGACGCTGGGCGAGACCGGCTGGTCGCCGAACGGCGGCGACGATACGCTCTCCGGCGGCGCCGGCAACGACTTGCTGGTCGGCGGCGGCGGCGACGACACGCTCGACGGCGGCGCCGGCATCGACATGGTCGTCCATACGGGCAATCTCGCCGATTACGCCGTCGGCTTGCGCCAGACGGCCGGCACGACCGACCTGCTGATCCGCAACGTCCGCACCGGCGAGACCGACTTGTTGCGCGGCATCGAGTTCGCCCAGGTCGGCGGCAATGTCTATGCCGCCCGCGCCGATGCACCCGCCCTCGCCATCGACGAGTTCACGCCACTGGCCGATTGCGTCCGCATCGTCGGCGTCGCGGAACTCGCCGCCCTCGGCCTGCCCACCGCATGGCTCGCCTGACCGCCGCGCAGCCACGCCAAAAGTCGGCGCCGGCGGAACGGTGCC
>JANJVS010000221.1 GCA_024709955.1 Rhodocyclaceae bacterium | reverse complement strand
GGCTTGCTGTTTAACAAAATCCCGGCTACGCGGCGATACCCGGAAATCTGGTTCTGAGCGCCCGCGCACGGTCCCGCCGGCGCCTATTTTCGATGTCGGCGCCGGCGGAGGCTCAGTGCTTCATCTTGCTGTGATCCATGCCGCCGCTCGCCGGCATCCCGGCCGTCGGGCGTTGCACCGTGGCATGGACTTCCTTGCTGCTGCCGTCGGCGAAGCCGAGGGTGATGACGACATGGTCGCCTTCCTTGAGCGGTGCGTTCATGTCGATCAGCATCACGTGGTAGCTGCCGGGCTTGAGCTGGGCCTCGCCCTTGGCGGGCAGCGCGATTTCCTTGACTTGGCGCATGCGCATCACGCCGCCGTCGTTGATGTGGTTGTGCAGCTCGACGATCTTGGCCGCCGCGCTGGCGGCACTGACGACCTGGGTATCCTTGTCGCCGGCGTTCCTGATGGTCATGAAGGCGCCGGTCGCCTTGGCGCCGGGAGGGGCCATGCGGACATAGGGATCGACAACGCTGACCTGGTCGGCGACACCGGCGGCACTGGCGGGGGCGGCGAATGCGGTCAGTCCGGCGCAGGCGAGGGTGGCGAGGGAGAGGAAAGGCTTCATGGCAGGCTCCGTTCAATCAGTTAGGGGATAGATACTTGCGGATTTCGGCGGCCAACTGCCCGGCCGGCGTGGCATGGGGCAGACTGGCGACGAGGCGGCCCTGGGCGTCGATCAGGTAGGTCAGGGCGGTATGGTCGATCACGTAGCCGCCCGCCGAGGCGTCGTCCTGGCGGGAAAACACCGCGCCGTAGCGGCCCGCGATCTCGGCGAGCCGGTCGGGCGAGCCGGTCAGGCCGAGGATGCCCGGGTGGAAAAAGGCCGTGTATTCGGCCAGCCGCGCCACGGTGTCGCGTTCCGGGTCGACGCTGACGAACAGCGCCTGCACGCGCGCCAGCTCGGCCGGCGTCAGGGTGCCGAGGGCCTGGGCGAGGATGGTCAGCGAGGTCGGGCAGATGTCGGGACAATAGGTGTAGCCGAACTGCAGCAGCACCAGCTTGCCGGCGAAGTCGCGCAGGGCGATGGGCCCCTTGGGGCCGTCGAGGCTGAAGTCGCCGCCGGCGGGAGGCGCGGCGAGAGCCACGTCGGCCACCATGCGCGCGGCCTGGGTGCCGGGCATCGGGGTGCGATCCGGCTCCGGCTGCCAGAAGAAGCCCACGCCGACGATCGCGGCGAGCAGCAGAAGGTTGAGGGCGATGAGCAGTTGCCTCATGGCGGGTTTCCGTTCAGTGGCCGGCGTCGAAGCGGAAGGGCACGGCGATGCGCGTGCGGCCGGTCTCGACGAGCACCGTCGCCT
The DNA here is from genome assembly GCA_024709955.1 of Rhodocyclaceae bacterium. Taxonomy (GTDB): domain Bacteria; phylum Pseudomonadota; class Gammaproteobacteria; order Burkholderiales; family Rhodocyclaceae; genus Sulfuricystis. The sequence goes on along the minus strand of JANJVS010000221.1, from coordinate 730 downwards.
GCCAGGTCATGCGGCCGGTGACGCAGACCGGCAGGGTGGCCTGCCCGGCGAACCTTCCCGGCGCGACCCGGGACAGGGCGGGGCGGTTGAATCCCATGTTCATGGTCACCCCGGCGAAGTCCACCGCGACCCTCTCGGCATCGACGCCTTCGATTTCGACGCGCATTTCCAGCGGCGCGGCGACGGGAATCGGGCGCGGCGCCAGCGCGAAACGCAGCTTTCCTCCCTGGGGCAGGGCGGCGCGGCAGGGCGCGGCATGGAGGTCGCAGCCGGGATCGGGAGTGGCCGTCACGTCGGCATGGGGCATCAGCAGCGGGGAGAGCTTGTAGCCCACCACCCCGATCAGGATCAGGGCGAGGATCATCGCCGAATCGACAAGTAGGGATTTGCTCGGGGTCATCGCGGGGACGGAAGTTACCACCCGCGGCCGATTGTGCCAAACGGCCGCGGCAGGCAGGAGTGGTGGGGTATTGGCTCCGGCTTGATTCCAATCAAGGATAAGCACGTGGGCGCGGAATAGAGTGCGCGACAAATTGCCGCAGAGGCGTTTTGTCGCGCCGGCAATTTTTTTATGCCGTCCTAACTTCTCGGGAGCAAAACCATGAAAAAACACACCCAGCGGACCATCACGACGCTGCTGCTAGCGGCGGGGATGGGATTCGCGGCGGCCGGCGCGTGGTCGGCGGAAACGTTGCAGGACGTGATGAAGCGTCGCAACCTGAGCCAGCAG
>JANJVS010000218.1 GCA_024709955.1 Rhodocyclaceae bacterium | reverse complement strand
CGCGCTGGCCGCGCGCGGCCAGCGTGAGGGCCTCGATGCCGCCGCGCCCGGCGGCGAAACGGACGGGGCCGCTCGACAGATCGAGGTCGGCGAGGGAGAAGGCGCTGCCCGCGGCCTCGTCGCGCCAGTCGAGCCGGGCGTTGGCGACATGGATGGCGGCGATGTCGATGTCGATGGCGGGCGCGGCCGCCGGGGGCACCGTCCCGCCAGCGCCGACTTTTTCATTCCCTCCGGCGGGCGCGCCGAGCAGGTCGGCGACGTTGAGCGTGCCGTCCTTGCGCTTGATCACCGTCGCGGCGAGTCCGTCGATGGTCACTTCGCGCACCTCGATCCGCCGCGCGAACAGCGGCATCACCGCGACCGCGACGCGCGCGCCGCCGATGCGCGCGAACTCCCGCGCGCCGCCCGGTTCGGAAAGCGTGGCCGCGCCGAGGCGGACGGCCAGGTTCGGCCAGAAGCCGAGGGCGAGATCGCCCTCGATCCGCAGCGTCCGGCCGGTCCGCTGCTCGACCGCGGCGGCGAGCTCCCGCTTGAGGCGCGGCGCGTCGAAGCCCGCGACGATCCAGCCGATGCCGCCGGCGGCGGCGACGAGCAGGATGAGGACGGCGAGGGCGGCGGTCTTGAGGATTTTCATGGGGCGCCTTCAGTCGGCGACGAAAGGATTGTTGCGCCTTTCCTCGCCGAGGGTGGACATCGGCCCGTGGCCGGGGATGAAGTCGAAGTCGTCGCCGAGCGGGAACAGCTTGTCGCGGATCGCGCCGATCAGCGCGCCATGGTCGCCGCGCGGGAAGTCGGTGCGGCCGATCGAGCCGGCGAACAGCACGTCGCCGACGACGGCGAGCTTCGAGGGCTTGTGGATGAAGCAGACGTGGCCGGGGGTGTGGCCGGGGGTGTGGATCACGTCGAGGCTCAGGCCGCCGACCGTCACCGTGTCGCCGTCCTCCAGCCAGCGGTCGGGGGCGAGGGGCGCGGTGTGCGGGAAGCCGAACATCTGGCATTGCTGCGGCAGCTGGTCGAGCCAGAAGGCGTCGCCGCGCTGCGGTCCCTCGACGGGCACGCCGAGGCGCGCGGCGAGCGCCGCCGTGCCGCCGACGTGGTCGATGTGGCCGTGGGTGAGCAGCAGCTTCTCGATGCGCAGGTCGCGCGCCCGCGCGGCGCCGAGGATTTCGTCGATGTCACCGCCCGGATCGACCACCGCCGCCTGC
>JANJVS010000045.1 GCA_024709955.1 Rhodocyclaceae bacterium | reverse complement strand
ATGTCCGAGATGCGCCAGGCATCGCCCGCGCTGATGCCCGAGAAGTCCGCGAGGTCGCCGAAGGCCGCGTTCATGCCGAGCGCCTGCAGCGCCGTCTTGACGCTGAAGCCGCCTTCGAGCCTGAAACGCGGCAGACCGAGATTCACGTAGCGCGCAGCCAGGGCCGCCTGGATTTCGGCGAACTTGGCGCCGTCGAAGGCCTGCTCGAAGGCACTGAACTGGCCCGCGGTGGGCAGCACCACGAGCATCGCCAGCTCGCCGCCGTCGTAGGGTAGCTCGACCGCCTCGTAGCTGTCGCCCGCCGCGTATTTGTAATACCCGGTCTGACTCATCATGGCGACCGTCGCCGTCGTGCCGTCCAGGCGCGCGAAGGCCGCGTCGGCGGTGGCGGCCACGCCGAACTGGCTTTCCCAGGCGGCGTTGAAATAGACCGCATTCACCAGCACCAGGCGCGTGTAGGACGAAATGGCGCCGGCCGGCAGCAGGTCGCGGATGCGCTGCTCGGTGCGCTGCGCCACCCAGTCGTTGATGCGCAGGCGGCTCGGCTCGGGCGCGGCGACGAAGTCGAGCAGCTTGATGCCAGCGCCGTAGTTCTGCGCCAGGGTGTCGAGGAAGGCGGACTCGAAGCTCGCCTGCCGCTCGCCCCAGAGCGAATTGCTGACGGCGAGGCGGAACGGCTGGCCGTCGGCGCCCTGCGCGCCCTGGCCGCGACTGGCGAGCTGCAGGTCGAGCCAGCCGAAGGCCGGATGCAGGCGCTCCTGGGGCAGAGTGAAGTGCAGCGCGTTCGCCATGCCGTCGGCGGTGGCACCGCGGGCGCCGGCATAGGTCATCGCCAGCGCCACCGAGATGCTCAGCGGCGAGAAGAACAGGTTCTCGCCGCTCTGCTGCGCGCTGGCCGTCAGCTGCCGGTAGAGGTCGAGGGCGAAAGTCCGGTTGCCGTCGCTCAGCGCCAGTTGATCGGCATCGGCGGGCGCCGTCGCGCTGCTGCGCGGCAGGGTGGAACGCGCCTCATCCACCGGCGCCGCCACGGTATGGACCAGGCCGTAGCGGGCGCTGGCGAGCATCTCGGCCGCGTCGCGGCCGTAGCCGAGATAGACCCGGGTGCCGGCGAAGGTCGCCGCGTCGAGCTCGCGCGCCACCTCGATGCTGCGGTCGGCGAGCGCGCCGCTCGCATAGGCCGGCAGATCGCCGCCCTGCCAGGACAGCCAACCCGTGCCGTCATGGACGAACCAGGCACTGCCCAGGCAGGCGGCGAGATAGATGGCGCCCGGCTGGCCGGCGTCGGCGTCGGCCACCTGCAGCGTCGCCGTGATGGTCGGGCTCGTGTCCGAACCGCTGGCGCTCGCGGCGAAGTTCGGCGTCGCCGCCCCCTGCGCCGTTCCCGCCCAGGCCAGGCAGGCCGCCAGCACGGCAAGTCCGACGCGCGCATGAATCAACTGTCCGATCTTCCTCATGATGGTCTCCAACAGCGAGTCCGTGACTCGATCACCTTCCCATCATAGCCGGCGTAACGGCGCAAGAAAGTCGGTTCTGGCGGGACGGTGCCGGCGCCTATAATCGCCGCCTTCCCCCACGGCAGCCCATCATGCACCACGAAACCCATATCGTCGGCAAGGACGCCGCGCTCGAAACCTCCATCGCCACCCTGCAGCAGCGCCTCGCCCAGCTCGGCTTCCACGTCGAGGAGCGCTCCTGGCTCAACCCGGTGGAGGGCGTCTGGTCGGTGCATGTGCGCGACCGCGACTGTCCGCAGCTGTTCACCAACGGCAAGGGCGCCTCGCAGCTCGCCTGCCGCGCCAGCGCGCTCGGCGAGTTCTTCGAGCGCCTGTCCACGCGCTATTTCTGGACCCACTACTACCTGGGCGCCGAGATCGCCGCGCGGACCTTCGTCCATGACCCGCGCGAAAAGTGGTTCCCGCTGCCGGCCGACGGCCGCTGGCCGGCGGAACTGCTGACGCCCGAGCTGCGGGCCTTCTACAACCCCGATGGCGACATCGACGCCTCCGCCCTCGTGGACCTCAACTCCGGCAACATCGACCGCGGCATCTGCGCCCTGCCCTACACGCGCCAGAAGGACGGCGCGCCGGTCTGGTTCCCCGTCAACATCATCGGCAACCTGTACGTCAGCAACGGCATGTCCGCCGGCAACACGCCCGCCGAGGCGCGCACCCAGGCGCTCTCGGAAATCTTCGAGCGCCACGTCAAGTTCAAGATCATCGCCGAGGGCCTCTGCCTGCCCGAGGTGCCCGAGCAGGTCATCGCGCGCTACCCGCGCATCGCCGCCGGCGTCGCCGCGCTGCGGCATGCCGGCTTCGGCATCCTGGTGCGCGACGCCTCGCTGGGCGGGCAGTATCCGGTGATGAACGTCACCCTGCTCAACCCGCGCGACCAGGGCTGCTACGCGAGCTTCGGCGCCCACCCGCGCTTCGACGTCGCGCTGGAGCGCGCGCTCACCGAGCTCTTGCAGGGCCGCGCGCTGGACGCCCTCGACGGCTTCCCGCCGCCGGGCTTCGAGCTGGAAGAAGTGGCCAGCGCCCCCAACCTCGAAATCCATTTCGTCGATTCGAGCGGCGTGCTGCACTGGAACTTCCTCGGCGCCGCGCCGGACTTCGCGTTCGTCGACTGGAACTTCAGCACCCCCGACGCCGCCACCGGCCACGACTGCGCCTGGCTGATCGAGCGCATCCACGCCCTCGGCCACGACGTCTACATCGCCGACTTCGACCAGCTCGGCGTCTATGCCTGCCGCATCCTCGTGCCGGGCATGTCGGAGATCTATCCGCTGGACGACCTCGCCTGGGAGAACAACAGCGCCGGCAACGGCCTGCGCCCCGCGATACTGCGCCTGCCGGAGCTTTCCGACGACGAGTGCGCCGATCTGCTCGATGCCCTCAACGACAGCGGCCTCGACGACCAGCGCCTGGTGCGCGCGCTGATCGGCCTGGCCGCCGACCCCGGCACGCTCTGGGAGGACCTGCGCGTCGGCGAGCTCAAGACCCTGCTGGCGCTGGCCTGCGGCGACGACGAAGCGATCCGCGAGGGCCTCGACTGGATCGCCCATTTCGCCCAGATCGACGCGGCACGCCGCCGCATCTATCGCTGCGTGGACGCCCTGCTGCGCCTCGAAGACATCGGGCGCGCCGAGGCCTGCCGCGACGCGCTGGAGCTGCTGCACGGCGGCGACGCGGTCGCCACCGCCGAGGCGCTGCTCGACGGCAGCCAGCGCTTCTTCGCCGTCGAGGCGCCCGGTCCCGCGCTGCAGGGCTGTGGCGCGCACCAGCGCCTGCTGGCCGCCTACGAGAAGGCGCAGAAGCACTGCCAGCCGTGAGCGCGACACCGAATCCGCCGAGCGCCCTCGACCTGCTGCACCGGGTCTTCGGCTATGCGGCCTTCCGCGGCCCGCAGGCGGAGATCGTGGACCACGTCGCCGGCGGCGGCGACGCGCTGGTGCTCATGCCCACCGGCGGCGGCAAGTCGCTGTGTTTCCAGATTCCCGCGCTGTTGCGCCCCGGCGTCGGCATCGTCGTTTCGCCGCTGATCGCGCTGATGCAGGACCAGGTGGATACCCTGCGCGAGGCCGGCGTGCGCGCCGCCTTCCTCAATTCGACCCTCGACTTCGCCGCCGTGGTCGAGACCGAGAAGGCGCTGTTCGCGGGCGCCCTCGACCTGCTCTACGTCGCCCCGGAGCGGCTGCTCACCGAGCGCTTCCTCAATCTGCTCGACCGCCTGAACGTGGCCGGCAAGCTCGCCCTGTTCGCCATCGACGAGGCCCACTGCGTCTCGCAATGGGGCCACGACTTCCGGCCCGAATACATCCAGCTCTCGGTGCTGCACGAGCGCTACCCGGCCGTGCCGCGCATCGCCCTCACCGCGACGGCCGACGACCTGACGCGCCGCGAGATCCTCGCCCGCCTCGGGCTCGAAGAAGCGCGCGTCTTCATCTCCAGCTTCGACCGGCCGAACATCCGCTACACCGTCGTCGAGCGCGACAACCCCCGCCGCCAGCTGCTCGACTTCCTCGCCGGCCACGCGGGCGAGGCCGGCATCGTCTACTGCCTGTCGCGCAAGAAGGTGGACGAGACCGCGGCCTGGCTCGTCGAGCAGGGCATCGCCGCGCTGCCCTACCACGCCGGCCTCGACACGGCCACGCGCACGAAGCACCAGCAGCGCTTCCTGCGCGAGGAAGGCATCGTCATGGTCGCCACCATCGCCTTCGGCATGGGCATCGACAAGCCCGACGTGCGCTTCGTCGCCCACCTCGACCTGCCCAAGAGCCTCGAAGCCTACTATCAGGAAACCGGCCGCGCCGGCCGCGACGGCGAGCCCGCCGAGGCCTGGATGACCTACGGCCTCAATGACGTGGTGATCCACCGCCAGCGCATCGATGAGTCCGAGGCCGGCGAGGAACAGAAGCGCATCGAGCGCGGCAAGCTCGACGCCCTGCTCGCCTGGTGCGAGACCGCCGAATGTCGCCGCACGCGCCTCCTGGCCTACTTCGCCGAGGCGCGCGAGGGGCGCTGCGGCAACTGCGACACCTGCCTGGAGCCGCCCGAGATGTGGGACGGCACGGTCGCCGCGCAGAAGGCCATGTCGGCGGCCCTGCGCACCGGCCAGCGCTTCGGCGCCGGCCACCTCATCGACCTGCTGCGCGGCAAGACCAGCGAGCGCATGCAGCAGCTCGGCCACGACGCCCTGCCCACCTTCGGCGTCGGCGCCGACCTCGACGAGGCCGGCTGGCGCTCGGTGTTCCGCCAGCTGCTCGCCGCCGGCCTGCTGCACGCCGACGCCCAGGCCTACGGCGCCCTCAAGCTCACGGAGGCCGCGCGCCCGGTGCTCAAGGGCGAAACCGCGCTGTCCCTGCGGCGGCAGCGCAAGGCCAAAAAGTCGGCGCCGGCGGGACGGTGGAGCAGGCAGGGGCCCAGCGCGCCGGCGGACGCCGACCCGGCGCTGTTCGCCGCCCTGCGCGCCTGGCGCGCCGAGCAGGCCCGGGCCCAGGGCAAGCCCGCCTACGTGATCCTCAACGACAAGACCCTGCACGAGCTCGCCGCCCACCGGCCCGCCAGTCCGGAAGCCCTGCTGGAGACCCACGGCATCGGCGCGGCCAAGGCCGAGCGCTACGGCGCCGAACTGCTGGCGCTGATCGCGGCGACCTGCTGAACGAACTGGAACGCAACTTGCACTGACAGGGCATTGCCCGTCGGGCAATGTTGCGTTCCATCACGTTCGAGGCGACACCGTCATGCAGATTTCCGCCATCCTTTCGATTGCCGGCGCGGCGCTTTCCGCAGTGAATGCGCTGCGCTCCACCGACCGCAGCACCGAGACCCTGGCCAGCGCGGAGGGCAGCCTGCGCGCCGCCCTCGACGAACTGGCGCTGCCGGGCGACAAGAACCCGAGCGACGGCGTTTACAAGGTCGACGACGCGCGGAGCTGGCTGGCCGGCGAACAGGCCAGTTTTGCCGCCGAGCTTTCCGGCGCCTTCCGGGCGGCAGGAATTGCCGCCTCGCCCAGCCCGGTGCTGCGCGTCGGCGACGACGGCCGCATCGTCGTGGCCAACCGGCACCCGGACAAGGCGCGCATCGAGAAGCTGATCAACGAAAGCCCGGAGCTGGAATCGCGCTTCAAGGCCATGGCCGCCGCCGCCGACCTGGTCCGGGTCGGCGACAGCCACACCGCCTTCGCCCAGGAATACGCGCGCCTGTCCGGCGACCCGGCGGCCCAGGCGAGCCTGGTCTACGCGCGCATCGCGGAAAACAAGAGCCAGCAGTTCAATTTCGCGGCCGGCGCCAACGGCGGCGAAATCTTCTTCAGCCGCCGCGGCCAGCCGCTCGCCAGCGCCTGAGCCGGAAAACTCGGCGCCGGCGCTACGGTGAGCCTCTGGAGATGAGGCTCACTCCCATTCGATCGTGCCGGGCGGCTTGCCCGTCACGTCGTAGACGACGCGGCTGATGCCGCGGATTTCGTTCACGATGCGGTTGGAGACGCGCGCCAGCAGTTCGTGGGGCAGCTCGGCCCACTTGGCGGTCATGAAATCGGAGGTCTGCACGGCGCGCAGCGCGACGACGTAGTCGTAGGTGCGGCCGTCGCCCATCACGCCGACGCTCTTGACCGGCAGGAACACGGCGAAGGCCTGGCTGGTCTTGTCGTACCAGTCGGCGGCACGCAGCTCGTCAATGAAGATCGCGTCGGCCTGGCGCAGCAGGTCGGCGAATTCCTTCTTCACCTCGCCGAGGATGCGCACGCCGAGGCCGGGGCCGGGGAAGGGATGGCGATAGACCATCTCGTGGGGCAGGCCCAGCGCGACGCCGAACTCGCGCACCTCGTCCTTGAACAGTTCGCGCAGCGGCTCGCAGAGCTTGAGGTTGAGCGTCTCGGGCAGGCCGCCGACGTTGTGGTGGCTCTTGATGGCATGCGCCTTCTTGGTCTTGCCGCCGGCGGACTCGATGACATCCGGGTAGATGGTGCCCTGCGCCAGCCAGCGCGCATTCGGCAATTTCTTCGCTTCGGCCTGGAACACCTCGACGAACTCGCGGCCGATGATCTTGCGCTTCTGCTCGGGGTCGGCAACGCCCTTGAGGTGGCCCATGAACTGTTCGGTCGCATCGACGTGGACGACCTTGACGCCGAGGTTGCGCGCGAAGGTGTCCATGACCTGCTTGCCCTCGTTGAGGCGCAGCAGGCCGTTGTCGACGAACACGCAGGTGAGCTGGTCGCCGATGGCCTTGTGCAGCAGGGCCGCGACCACGGAGGAGTCGACGCCGCCGGACAGGCCGAGGATCACCTCGTCCTTGCCGACCTGCTCGCGCACCTTGGCGATGGCCTCCTCGACGTAGTTGGGCATGTTCCAGTCGCCGCGGCAGCCGCAGATGTCGCGCACGAAGCGCGCGTAGATCTCGCGGCCCTTGAGGGTGTGCGTCACCTCGGGATGGAACTGCACGGCGTAGAAGCGGCGCGCCTCGTCGGCCATCGCCGCGATCGGCGTGGAAAGGTTGCTGCCGATGACCTTGAAGCCGGGCGGCAGCGCGGTCACCTTGTCGCCGTGCGACATCCAGACTTCCAGCAGGCCGTGGCCCTCGGCGTTGCTGCGGTCCTGGATGCCGTCGAACAGCCTGGAATGGCCATGGGCGCGCATCTCGGCGAAGCCGAACTCGCGCTTGCCCGAGCTTTCCACCTTGCCGCCGAGTTGCTGGGCCATGGTCTGCATGCCGTAGCAGACGCCCAGCACCGGCACGCCCAGTTCGAACACCACCTGCGGCGCCTTCCAGTCCTCGGCCTCGTACACCGAGTTCGGTCCGCCCGAGAGGATGATGCCGGCGGGCGCGAAGTCGCGGATGAACTGTTCCGAAACGTCGAAGGGATGCAGCTCGCAATACACCTGCTGCTCGCGCACGCGGCGCGCGATCAGCTGGGTGACCTGGGAACCGAAGTCGAGGATGAGGATTTTCTGGTGGCTATGGGACATGGGGCGTGGCCTCTGGAAAAGAAGAAAGGCGGCCGGGGCCGCCTTTCGGTGATGCGTGAAAAATCAATCCACGTGGTAGTTCGGCGCTTCCTTGGTGATCTGCACGTCATGCACATGCGACTCGCGGATGCCGGCCGCCGTGATCTCGACGAAGCCCGCGCGCGCGTGCATGTCGGCGATGGTCGCGCAACCCAGGTAGCCCATCGAGGAACGCAGGCCGCCCATCAGCTGATGGATCACCGCCGTCACCGGGCCCTTGTAGGGCACGCGCCCCTCGATGCCCTCGGGCACGAGCTTTTCGACGTTGGATTCGTTTTCCTGGAAGTAGCGGTCCGACGAGCCCTTCTGCATCGCGCCGAGGCTGCCCATGCCGCGATAGGACTTGTAGGACCGCCCCTGGAACAGCACCGTCTCGCCGGGCGCCTCCTCGGTGCCGGCGAACAGGCCGCCCATCATCACGGCGTGGGCGCCGGCCGCGATGGCCTTGGAGATGTCGCCGGAGAAGCGGATGCCACCGTCGGCGATCAGCGGGATGTCGGTGTTGGCGAGCGCGGTCGCGACGTTGTCCACCGCCGTGATCTGCGGCACGCCGACGCCGGCGATGATGCGCGTGGTGCAGATCGAGCCGGGGCCGATGCCGACCTTGACCGCGTCGGCGCCGTGGTCGGCGAGCGCCTTGGCGGCGTCGCCGGTGGCGATGTTGCCACCGATCACCTCGATCTGCGGATAGTTCTTCTTGACCCACTCGACGCGCTTCAGCACGCCCTGGGAATGGCCGTGGGCGGTATCGACGACGATCACGTCCACGCCGGCCTCCGCCAGCGCGGCGACGCGCTCCTCGGTGCCCTCGCCGACGCCGACGGCGGCGCCGGCGCGCAGGCGGCCGTGCTCGTCCTTGGCGGCGAACGGGTAGTCGGAGGATTTCTGGATGTCCTTCACGGTCATCAGGCCGCGCAGTTCCCAGGCGTCGTTGATCACCAGCACGCGCTCCAGGCGGTGCTGGTGCATCAGCGCCTTGGCCTCGTCGACGGAGGCGCCTTCCTTGACGGTGACCAGGCGCTCGCGCGGCGTCATGATGCTGCCGACGGTGGCGTCGTAGCGCGTCTCGAAGCGCAGGTCGCGGTTGGTGACGATGCCGACGACCTTGCCGTTCTCGACCACCGGCAGACCGGAAATCTTGTGGGTGCGCGTCAGCTGCAGCACCTCGCGCACCGTCATGGTCGGCGGGATGGTGATCGGGTCCTTGAGGACGCCGGATTCGTAGCGCTTGACTTTGGCCACCTCGGCGGCCTGCTGGGCCGGGTCGAGGTTCTTGTGGATGATGCCGATGCCGCCTTCCTGCGCCAGCGCGATCGCCAGCCGCGCCTCGGTGACCGTGTCCATCGCAGCGGAGACCAGCGGCAGGTTCAGCCGGATCTTGCGGGTCAGGCGGGTCGCCAGGGTAACGTCGCGGGGAAGGATCGCCGAGTGGGCGGGAACCAGGAGAACGTCGTCGAAGGTCAGCGCCTTCTGAAGGAGTCGCATGCTGTTTTCCTCGTATCCAAAAACGCATTATACGGGGGCCGGGAAGGCGGAGCAAACCGGCCGGGCGCCGGCACACCGTCCCGCCAGCGCGCCCCGCAGCAAGTACCCCTTGGGTGCCGACTTTCCGGCTCCGCGGCGCTTCGGCTAACATGCCGTCCCATTCGATCCACGCTTGGAACGTGCCATGCCCGCCCCCCACCTTTCCCGCCTCGGCACCCCCCTGAGCCCCTCCGCCACCAAGGTCATGCTGCTCGGCGCCGGTGAGTTGGGCAAGGAGGTGCTGATCGCCCTGCAACGCCTCGGCGTCGAGACCATTGCCGTCGACCGCTACCCGGACGCCCCCGGCATGCAGGTGGCCCACCGCGCCCACGTGATCGCCATGACCGACGCCACCGTCCTGCGCGCGATCATCGAACAGGAGCGCCCCCACCTCGTCGTGCCCGAGATCGAGGCCATCGCCACCCAGGTGCTGCTCGACGTCGAGCGCGACGGCCTGGCCGAGGTGATCCCCACCGCCCGCGCGGCGCACCTGACCATGAACCGCGAGGGCATCCGCCGTCTCGCGGCCGAGGAACTGGGCCTGCCCACCTCGCCCTACGCCTTCGCCAATTCGCTGGCCGAGCTGCAAGCGGCCATCGAGGCGGGCATCGGTTACCCCTGCGTGGTCAAGCCGGTCATGTCGTCTTCCGGAAAAGGTCAGTCGGTGCTGCGCAGCCCCGCCGACCTCGGCCCGGCCTGGGACTACGCGCTCGGCGCCGGCCGCGTCAAGGAGGCGCGCGTCATCGTCGAGGGCTTCATCGACTTCGACTACGAGATCACCCAGCTCACCGTGCGCGCCCTGGACGCCGACGGCCAGGTGGCGACCCATTTCTGCGAACCCATCGGCCACGTACAGGTCGCCGGCGACTACGTCGAGTCCTGGCAGCCGCAGCCGATGGCGCCCGCCGCCCTGCAGAAGGCGCGCGCCATCGCGGCCAAGGTGACTGCCGCGCTCGGCGGGCGCGGCATCTTCGGCGTCGAACTGTTCGTCAAGGGCGAGCAGGTCTGGTTCTCCGAGGTCAGCCCGCGCCCCCACGACACCGGCCTCGTCACGCTGGCCTCCCAGCGCCTCTCGGAATTCGAGCTGCACGCCCGCGCCATCCTCGGCCTGCCGGTGGACACCGCCCTGCGTCGCCCGGCCGCCTCCGCCGTCGTCTACGGCGGCCTCGAAGCCCGCGGCATCGCCTTCGAGGGGGGCGCGGACGCCCTGCAGGTGCCCGAATCCGACCTGCGCCTGTTCGGCAAGCCCGAGAGCTTCAAGAAGCGTCGCATGGGCGTCGCCGTCGCCAACGCCGACGACACCGACGAGGCCCGCCGCCGCGCCAAGCTGGCGGCGAGCCGCGTCAAGCCGGTGGCGGGCTGAGTCGCCCGCCAATCACCACCGTCCCGCCAGAGCCGAGTTTTCGGGACGTCCTCAAGACTGCGCCCTGTTGCAGCATGCCGAACATTCGCCGCTATCATTGGCGCATCGACAATCCGGCCCTCGCCGGGCGCTGACCAACCGGGAGAAACGAGATGATTGCGCGCCGCCTTGCCCCCCTGATTTCGCTGGCCCTGTGCGCCGCCCTGCCGGCCGCCGCGCTGGCGGAGGTGTATTCCTGGAAGGACGCGAGCGGCAAGGTGCATTACGGTAGCAGGCCGCCCGTCGGCCAGCAGGGCGAGGCGCGCAAGCTGGCCGCGCCGCCGGCGGAAACGCCCGATCAGGAGGCGGCGCGCAAGGCGGCCGCCGAGCGGCAGTTG
>JANJVS010000037.1 GCA_024709955.1 Rhodocyclaceae bacterium | reverse complement strand
TCGGCTCCTGCATGACGAACATCGGCCACTTCCGCGCCGCCGGCAAGGTGCTCGACGGCAAGAGCGACATCCCGACGCGCCTGTGGATCGCCCCGCCGACCAAGATGGACGCCATGATCCTCAACGAGGAAGGCTACTACTTGGTGCTCGGCAAGTCCGGCGCGCGCATGGAAATGCCCGGCTGCTCGCTGTGCATGGGCAACCAGGCACAGATCAAGAAGGGCAGCACGGCGGTATCCACCTCGACGCGCAACTTCCCCAACCGCCTCGGCATCGACACCCGCGTCTACCTGTCGTCCGCCGAACTGGCGGCCGTCTGCGCGCTGATGGGCAAGATCCCGACCGTGGCCGAATACATGGAGCAGGTGAAGACGCTCGAATCGAAATCGGCCGACGTCTATCGCTACATGAACTTCGACCAGATCCAGGACTTCAAGGAAATCGCCGACACCGTCTCGGTCTGACGGCCGCTCCGCTCAAGGGCTCCGGCGATCCGCCGGGGCCAAGGCGCCCCGCCCACAAGGCGGGGCGTTTTTCATTGGGCGCCCTGCCTGCCCGCCCCTCCCGGAGGCATACCTGTTATTTTGTACATGACTCGCCCATGACAATGCCAAAAGATATAGCATAACGTCCTCGTGGACAATTTCCTGAGCAATCCTGTTAGCCATGACGGTTCAACTCTCCAGTCATAGCCTGCCAGCCGGCCGCATTCGCGGCCTTGCGCGGGAACGCCGGCGATTGCATGCCTCCGCGCCACCGGGGGAACGCCGATGACGCAGGGTACGGACGGCAAGCCCCCGCGCAACGAGGGCTGGCGTCGCATCGGCATCGCCGCCCTGGGCGTGTTGGCCCTGGCGAGCTATATCGTCCTGGTTTCCATGGACCTGCTGCGCGCGCGCGAAAGGGAAAGCGAGGCCGCGCGCCAGGGCCTGGACAACCTGGCCAAGGTTCTCGAACGCCATGCCCTGGCGTCCGTGGACAAGATCGACACCACCCTCGTCGCCAGCCGCCTGCGCATCGAGGAAGCCTTCGCCGGCAAGGCCGCCGACGGCGAGGCGATCAACGCGACGCTGCGCGCCCTGCTGCGCCAGACGCCCGAATCGCAGAGCCTGCGCGTCGCCGACGCCCAGGGCCGCTTCATCTACGACGCGACGGGCCAGCTTTCCAACGCGACCATCCTCGACCGCGAATACTTTCTGCGCAACCGGGCCGATGCCGGCGGCGGACTGGTGATCTCCGAGCCGCTGTTCGCGCGCATCACCCGCAACTGGGTAATCACCCTGAGCCGCCGCCTGACCGATCCGCGCGGCGAGTTCGCCGGCCTGGTGCAGGCCGCCATGCGCGCCGATCATTTCCAGGATTTCTACGCCTCGCTCAATCTCGGCGCGCCCCACACCGTCACCCTGTTCGACGACCAGCTACGCCTGGTGGCGCGCTTTCCGCCGCGGCCGGAGCATCTCGGCAAGCCGCTCGGCAGCCCGACGCTGCGGCAGCTGATGGCCGCGGGCGCCAGCGAGGCGATGTACTCCACGGCATCCGCCATCGATGGCGTGCACCGCCTCTACGCGATGCGCAAGGTGAGCGGCCAGCCGCTGTTCGTGCTGGTGGGCCGCGAGACCGACGACTACCTGGCGGCCTGGCACCGCCAGGTGCGCTGGAGCGTCACCGGCATGGTGGTGCTCAGCATCGTCATGGCCGGCTGGATCGTGGTCTGGCTGCGCACCTACGACGCGGCGCGGCGCCTGGCGCAGGCCATGACCCAGGCCTACGCGACGACCATGCGGCGCACCCGCGCGCTGCTCGACAGCCTGCCCGATCCAGCCTGGCTGACCGACCGCCACCAGCGCATGATCGCGGTCAACGAGGCCTATGCGCGCGCCTGCGGCCGCGCGCCGGAGGCGGTGGTCGGCCATACCGTCGCCGAGATCTGGCCAGCGGAAACGGCGCGCGCCCTCGCCGACCAGGATGCGGCGACGCTGGCGAGCCAGCGCCAGCAGCGGCGCGAGGCGCGCCAGGAAGTCGCCGGCGGCGCGGCGCGCTGCTTCGAATACATCTCCACGCCCGTGCTCGACGAGGGCGGCGAGCTGGTCGGCGTCGCCGGCGTCGCGCGCGACATCACCCAGATCCGCGCCGACGAGGAGCGCATCCGCCACCTGGCCGAGCACGACATCCTCACCGACCTGCCCAACCGCGCGTTGCTCGGCGAGCACATGGCGACGGCGCTCGCCGAAACGGTCGGCGTGCAGGCCGAGATCGCGCTGCTGTTCCTCGACCTCGACCACTTCAAGGACATCAACGACACCCTCGGCCACGAGATCGGCGACCAGCTGCTGCTGCAGGTGGCGCAGCGCCTGCGCGCCAACGTGGACGCGCGCGACACGGTGAGCCGCCAGGGCGGCGACGAGTTCGCCATCCTGCTGCGCGGCTACAGCAGCCTGTCGCGCGTCGCCGCCATCGCCCAGCGGCTGATCGACGCCCTCGCGCCGCCGTTCCACATCCAGGGCCACGAACTGCAGATCGGCGCGAGCATCGGCATCAGCACCTATCCGAGCGACGGCGCCGACATCGGCGCGTTGCTGAAGAACGCCGACGCCGCGATGTACCAGGCCAAGGCCGCCGGCGGCAACGCCTATCAGTTCTTCACCGCGGAAATGAACACGCGCATCCTGGAACGCGTGGCGATGGAAAACAACCTGCGGCGCGCCCTGGCGAACCGGGAGTTCGCGCTGCACTACCAGCCGCAGGTGGATGGCGCCAGCCGCCGCGTGGTCGGCGTCGAGGCGCTGATCCGCTGGCGCCATCCGGAACTCGGCGACATCGCGCCGGCGCGCTTCATCCCGATCGCCGAGGAAAGCGCCCTCATCAACGGCATCGGCGCATGGGTGCTGCGCGAGGCCTGCCGCCAGACGCGCGCCTGGCAGGAGCGCGGCTTCACCGACCTGATGGTCGCGGTCAACCTCTCGGCGGTGCAGTTCCGCCAGCGCGACCTGGTGGCGCAGGTCGCCGCCATCCTCGCCGAAACCGGCCTGGCGCCGCAATGGCTGGAGCTCGAGATCACCGAGAGCGCCCTGATCCGCGACACCGACCGCATCGTCGCCATCCTTGCCGAGCTGCGCGCCCTCGGCATCAAGCTCGCGGTGGACGACTTCGGCACCGGCTATTCGAGCCTCGGCTATCTCAAGCACCTGCCCTTCGACAAGATCAAGATCGACCAGTCCTTCGTGCGCGATCTCCCCCACAGCGAAGACGACATCGCCATCACCGAGGCGATCATCGGCATCGCCAACAGCCTGAAGAAGGAAGTCATCGCCGAGGGCGTCGAACAGGCCGCCCAGAAGGACTTCCTGCTGCGGCGCGGCTGCCACCTGATGCAGGGCTTTCATTTCGGCCGGCCGGTGCCGCCGGACGACATCGCGGCCATGCTGGAGCGCGACGGCCGCGTCTAAGGGCCTGTCTCGAATACCTCGCGCGCTCGCGTCCACCGTCCCGCCAGCGCCGACTTCTCGGCCGCTCGTGGCAGAATCGGTCCTGCCATGATCACGTCCCAAGCCACGGAACCTCCCGCCGCGACCGGCACCGGGCAGCGCGTCCCCAAGCTGCCGTGGCTGCCGCTGCTGGCCGGATTGCTGGCGATCGCCGGCCTGCTCGGCTATCTGCTCTGGTCGGAATACCGCGTCGCCATCCGCTCCGCCGAGACCACCAGCCGCAACCTGTCGGCCATCATCGCGACGCGCCTCGAAGCGACCCTGCGCCGCTCCGATGCCGTGCTGCAGGGACTGGCGGGCGGACTGCCGGCGACGGCGCTCGACCCGGACCAGGCGGCACGCCAGCGGCGCGCGATCGACGCCGAACTCGACACGCGCGCCGCCCACTTCCCGGAACTGGCGGGCCTGCGCGTCTTCGCCGCCGACGGCGCGCTGCTCTACGCCAGCGCGCGGGAGCGGCACAAGGAAACCGCCCATGTGGAGGACCGC
This sequence comes from Rhodocyclaceae bacterium, assembly GCA_024709955.1. GTDB lineage: Bacteria > Pseudomonadota > Gammaproteobacteria > Burkholderiales > Rhodocyclaceae > Sulfuricystis. The sequence goes on along the minus strand of JANJVS010000037.1, from coordinate 5,770 downwards.
GAATTCTTCCGGGCGCTGCGCGACGAGCCGGCCCTGGCGCGCGCCTATTCCGACGCCTTCGTGCCGCGCAGCATCGGCACCCGCGCCTTCGCCGTCGCCTACCCGCTGCGCGACGGGCGCGGCGGCTTCCGCGGCATCATCGTGGCGCTGATCGACCTGGAGTATTTCCAGGCATTGCTCGACCGGCTCGACATCGGCCCGCGCGGCCTGGTCTCGATCCGCCGCGGCGCCGAAATGCGGCTGCTGCTGCGGCGGCCGGTGCTGGCGAGCGAGCTCAACAGGCCGCTGCTGCCCGACAACCCGATCCGCCGCTCGGTGGCCGCCGGCGACCGGGAGGCGCTGCTGCGCTTCGCCGCGCAGACCGACCAGATCCGCCGCATCTTCCACACGCGCACCCTTGCCTCCCATCCCTTCAGCGTGCAGGTCGCCATCGCCGAGGCGGACGCCCTCGCCGACTGGCACGAACGGGCCAGCCTGATCGGCATGGCCAGCCTGCTGCTGTTCGGCCTGATGGCGGCCACCCTCTGGCGCCTGGCCCGCAGCGAGCGGCGCGAGGCGGCGATGATCGCCGGCCTGGAAGCCAGTGCGCGCCGCTTCCGCAGCCTGTTCCACGAGGCGCCGATGGGCCATGCGCTGAACCGGCTGGCGGACGGCCGCTTCGTCGAGATCAACATCGCCTTCGCCGAAATGACCGGCTACGGCCGCGCCGAACTCGAACGCCTGAGCTACTGGGACCTGACGCCGCCGAAGTACGCGACCGAGGAGGCGCGCCAGCTGGAGATCCTGCGTCGCACCGGCCGCTACGGCCCCTACGAGAAGGAATACCTGCGCAAGGACGGCATGCCCATCGACGTGCGTCTCTCCGGCACCCTCTACGAGGGGGAGGACGGCGAGAAGCTGATCCTCTCGGTGGTCGAGGACATCTCCGGCCGCAAGCGCGCCGAAGCCCAGCTGCGCCTCATGGCGAGCATCTTCGAGCACAGCGGCGAGGCGATCCTGATCAGCGACCGCGACAACCGCATCGTCGCCGTCAATCCGGCGTTCACCCGTCTCACCGGCTACGCCGCCGCGGAAGTGATCGGCCGCAACCCCAGCCTGCTCGCCTCGGGCCGCACCACGCCGGAGGAATACGCCCAGATGTGGCGGGCGCTGCGCGAGCACGGCGTATGGCACGGCGAGGTCTGGGACCGGCGCAAGGACGGCGGCACCTATCCGAAGTGGCTGACCATCTCGACCCTGAAGAACGCCGACGGCGAGCTGACCCACTACATCGGCAGCTTCACCGACATTTCCGAGCGCAAGACCGCCGAGGAGCGCATCCGCCATCTCGCCCACCACGACCCGCTCACCGGCCTGTCCAACCGCTTCCACCTGCAGGGCCGGCTCGAACAGGCGCTGGCGACGGCGCGCCGCGACGGCCGCCGGCTGGCGGTGATTTTCCTCGACCTCGACCGCTTCAAGATCATCAACGACACCCTCGGCCACCAGGTCGGCGACTACCTGCTGATCGCCGTCGCCCACCGCCTGCGCGCCTGCGTGCGCGATAGCGACATCGTCGCGCGCCTCGGCGGCGACGAATTCGTCGTCGTGCTCACCGACGTGGACGGCGCCACCGCGCGGCAGGTCGCCGACAAGATATTGCGCAGCCTCGCCAACGCCCACAGCGTCGGCACGCACCGCCTGCACGCCACCCCCAGCCTCGGCATCGCCATGTTCCCCGCGGACGGCGAGAACGTCGAAACCCTGATGAAGAACGCCGACACCGCTATGTACCACGCCAAGACGACGGGCCGCAACAACGCGCAGTTCTTCACCGCGGCGATGAACGAGGCGGCGAGCGCGCGCCTGGCGCTGGAAACCAGCCTGCGCCGGGCCGTCGAACGCGCGGAATTCGAGCTGCACTACCAGCCGCAGGTCGAACTGGCGAGCGGCCGCGTCGTCGGCGTCGAGGCGCTGGTGCGCTGGCGCCATCCCGAGCGCGGCCTGGTCTCGCCGCTCACCTTCATCCCCCTCGCCGAGGAAACCGGCCTCATCGCACCCCTCGGCGAATGGGTGCTCGACCAGGCGCTGCGCCAGCTCGCCGCATGGCGCGCGGCCGGCAGCGACGGCCTGCGCATGGCGGTCAACCTGTCCGCCCACCAGCTGCGCGACCCCAGCTTCGCCGCCGGCGTGGCCGCCGCCCTCGCGCGCCACCGCGTGCCCGCCGAGTGGCTCGAACTCGAAATCACCGAGAGCGTGGCGATGGCCGACCCGCGGGCCACCATCGAGCTGCTCGAAGAACTGCGCCGGATGGGCGTCGACCTCGCCATCGACGATTTCGGCACCGGCTACTCGTCGCTCTCCTACCTCAAGCTGCTGCCGATCCAGCGCCTCAAGCTCGACCGCTCCTTCGTCATGGACATCGAGCGCGACCCCAACGACGCCGCGATCTGCTCGGCCACCATCGCCCTCGCCCACAGCCTCGGCCTCGGCGTCGTCGCCGAGGGCGTCGAGACCGAGGCGCAGCGCGACTATCTCGCGCGGCTCGACTGCGACATTCTCCAGGGCTACCTGTTCAGCCGCCCGCTGCCGGCGGCGGAGGCCGAAGCCTTCCTGCGCCACGCCCGGCGGCAGATTGAATAAGCGCCACCGTCTCCCCAGCGCCGACTTTCTCGGGGTGGCGGCATGCCCTGGCATGCGATGCGCCTTGCCGTAAAATCGCCGCCGTATTTTCTCCGCCCGCCGCCATGCTCCCCGACCTGCCGCCCCTGCCGCCCATCGAGACGATGGCGCCGCTCGAACTCAAGCGTTCGACCATCCTGCCCGGCCCGCACAGCGCGCCGACCGCCGGCTGCGTGCTGCGCGAGGCGGAGCGCAACGCCCTCGACCCCTACGTGCTGCTGGCGGTGCTGAAGACCGAGAACGGCAAGCCCGGCGAGGTGGCGCGCAACGACAACGGTACCCACGACCTCGGGCCGATGAGCGTGAACACCGTCTGGCTGCCGACCCTCGCCAAGCGTTTCGGCGCGACGGAGGCGGAAACCCGCCGCCGCCTCGCCAGCGACGGCTGCGCCAACGTCGCGGCCGGCGCCTGGATTCTCAGGCGCCAGATCGACGCCACCGGCGACCTCTGGGAAGGGGTCGCGCGCTTCCATTCGCGCAATCCGAAAAAGCACACGCCCTACCTCAAGCGCGTCCAGGCGCGCTTCCGCGAGATCCTCGACCTGGCCGCCCTCCACGCGCGCCGCGACGCGCGCTGAACGCGGCCATGTGCGGCCGCTACGTCCTCAAGGCCCCGCTCGACGCACTGCTCGCCCATTTCGATCTGGACGGCGCCCCGGGACTGGGGCCCGCCGATCTTGCGCCGCGTTACAACATCCCGCCCGGCACCGACATCCCCGTGGTGCGCCGCTCCCCCGAGGGCCGGCGCCTGCTGCACCTGCTGCGCTGGGGGCTGGTGCCCAACTGGGCCAAGGATGCCGCCATCGGCGCGAAACTCAACAACGCCCGCGGCGAATCGCTGGCCGGGAAGCCCTCCTTCCGCGACGCCTTCCGGCGCCGCCGCTGCCTGATTCCGGCCGACGGCTTCTACGAATGGCAGGCGATCGGCAAGGCCAGGCAGCCCTTCTACTTCAGCGCCGCCGACGGCGCGCCGCTGGCCCTGGGCGGCCTCTGGGAATCCTGGCGCATGCCCGATGGCGGCCTGCTGCGCACGGCCTGCGTGATCACCACCGGGCCGAACGCGGTCATGGCGCCGGTCCATGACCGCATGCCGGTGATCGTGCCGCGCGCGCGCTGGGAAGACTGGCTCGCCGCGCCGGCGGACGCCATCGCCGACCTCGTCGCCCCCTGTCCCGACGCCGCCTTGCAAGCCTGGCCGGTGAGCCGGCGCGTCAGCCGTAGCGCCGAGGACGACCCCGCCCTGATCGACCCGCTGGAGGAAATGCCATGAAGCCTGCCCTGGTCACCGCCGTCGTCGGCGACATCGTGAACCAGCCCGACTGCGAGGCCATCGTCAATGCCGCCAACCCGCGACTGCTGGCCGGCGGCGGCGTCTGCGGCGCGATCCACCGCGCCGCCGGCCCGGAACTCGAAGCCTGCGCCGTGAAACTTGGCCCCATCGCCGTCGGCGACGCCGTCGTCACCCCCGGCTTCCGGCTGCCGAACCGCTGGGTGATCCACGCCGTCGGCCCGCGCCATGGCCTCGATCCCGACCCGCCGGCCCTGCTGGCGCGCGCCGTCGAGAACTGCCTGCGCCTCGCCGACGAGCGCGGTGTGACCCGCATCGCCCTGCCGGCCATTTCCACCGGCATCTACGGCTATCCGATCGAGGAGGCCGGCCCGCTGCTCATGGCCACCGCCCGCGCCATGACCGGCAAACTAGCTCACGTCGAGGAAATCCGCTTCGTGCTGTTTTCCGCCGACGCCCTGCGCTGGTTCGCCTGAAGCGCCGCGCTGCCAAAGCGCGAACCAGTCGGTCAGCGCACGCGTTTCGCCCAGGCCGGCGAGGCGCCGATCGATCGCATCGTGATTGCCCCAGACCACGTCCGCCAGTTCGCCGGCGGCGACGCGCGCCTCGATATCGCGGCAATACAGCCCGAGGTCGCGCTGCACGTAGAAGCCGTAGCTGCGGCAGGCCACCGGCCGCTGGGCATAAACGGGACAGGCGCCGGACGCCGCGTCCAGCAGCGGACAGACGACGGGACGCGCGCGCTGCTCGGCGAGGGCCGCCAGGTTGCGGGCGATCTCATCGAGGCGCCGCGGCGGCAACGCCGCCAGTCCCTCCCGCAGCAGCGCCCATTCCGAGGCCGTCAGCCGCGGCACGTCGGCGAGCCGCCGACAACAAGCGTCGCAGCCCTTCGCGCACGGCCAGTCGGGGCGGTCGCGCCGGATGCTCGCTGTGCGAGCGTCGATATCGGCGTGGAGCAGAAGCAGCGTGTCCATGAATCCTCTCGCGGCCCGCACGGCCGCCGCGCACTACAGGCCGAGCATCTCGCGCGCGTGATCGCGCGTGGTGTCGGTGATCTTGACGCCGCCGAGCATGCGGGCGATTTCCTCGACGCGGCCGGCGGCGTCGAGCGGCGTGACGCGGCTGACGGTCGCCGCGCCGCGCGTTTCCTTGGCGATCGACCACTGCCAGTCGGCGCGCGCGGCCACCTGCGGCAGATGGGTGACGCAGAGCACCTGGCGGTCGACGCCCAACTGCTTGAGCATCTGGCCGACGATCTCGGCGACGCGGCCGCCGATGCCGACATCCACCTCGTCGAAGATCAGCGTGCCGGCCGCGTGCGACTGGCTGGCGATGACCTGCAACGCCAGGCCGATGCGCGAGAGCTCGCCGCCGGAGGCGACCTTGGCGAGCGGCCGCGGCGGCTGGCCGGCGTTGGCGCTGACGAGGAACTCGACGCTCTCCAGGCCACTGCCGGAGCCCTCCGCCACCGGGTTCAGCGCGATCTCGAAGCAGCCGCCGGCCATGGCGAGCTCCTGCATGGCCGCGGTGACGGCGGTGCCGAGGGCCTGCGCGGCGCGCCGGCGTTCCGCGCTCAACTGGCCGGCCGCCTTGCGGTAGGCGGCCTCGGCGCGGGCCTCGCGTTCGGCGAGGGCCGCGGGGTCGGCGGCGAGGGCGAGTTCGTTGCAGCGCGCTTCGAGACGGGCGAGCACCGAAGGCAGTTCCTCGGGGGCGACGCGGTGCTTGCGCGCCATCTGGGTGACGGCGTCGATGCGCGCGTCGAGTTCGGCGAGCCGCGCCGGGTCGAGGTCGAGCCGGTCGCGATAGCGGCGCAGCGCATGC
>JANJVS010000024.1 GCA_024709955.1 Rhodocyclaceae bacterium | reverse complement strand
CGTGCGGCTCGCACAGGCTCCCTCGGGAGGAAGTATCGAAGGATGATGAGTTCATCGATGTAGTCAGCTGACGAGTAGCCAAACCAGATCGGTCATCATGACCGATGCCCTTCGGGGTAGCGCCGATTTGCTCCTTGCCGGGCGCTTTACAAATACTCGCTAAGGGGCGGAACCCGCTGCGGCATACGTGCCGCAGCGGGTTTTTAATTGGTGCCGCCGCATGCTGCGGCGCCTTCTGTGCGCGCGACGCCACAGCCTTGCAGCGGGCCGCGGTCCCGGCGCTATGACGCGCCGCGTCAGCGTGCTAGAAAGAGCATATAAACAAGACCGACGCGCCGTCCCGCGCAGCGCGGACGCCGCTGCCGCGCACCGTGTCGCCAGTGCGCCCCGCAGGAAGTACCCTTGGGGTGCCGACTTTTCGGGAGGTTCATGATGAGTTTGCCCAAGAACATCTCCGGCGATTTCTGGGGCGGCCTGGCCGCGATGCTGGTCGCCATGCCCTCGGCGATCGCCTTCGGCGTCACGATCTACTCTCCCCTCGGCAGCGCGCAGGCGGCGCAGGGCGCGTTGGCCGGCATCCTCGGCGCGATGGCGCTCGGGCTGGTGGCCGCCTCGCTGGGCGGCGCGCCGCGGCTGATCAGCGCGCCCTGCGCGCCGGCCGCCGCCGTGCTCTCGGCCTTCGCCATCGAGACGCTGCACGCGGGCCACGACGTGCCGGCGGTGATGCTGATGCTGACGGTGCTCGGGCTGATGGCCGGCATCCTGCAGATCGGCTTCGGCACGCTGCGCCTCGGCAAGCTCATCGAATACATGCCCTATCCGGTGGTGAGCGGCTATCTCACCGGCGTCGGCCTCATCATCATCGGCAGCCAGGTGCCCAAGCTGCTCGGCGTGCCCAAGGGCCTCAACGTCTGGCAGGCGCTCGCCGCGCCGGAGGCGTGGAACTTCCGCAGCATCGCCGTCGGCGTCGTCACCGCCGTCGTGATGGTCGGCGCGCCGCGCTTCGTCAAGCTGGTGCCGGCGGCGATCCTCGGCCTGCTCGCGGGCGTGCTGGCCTATTTCGGCCTCGCCTTCGCCGGCGCGGCGCCGCTCGGCGTCGAGGCGAACCCGCTGGTGATCGGCCCGCTGAGCGCCGGCAACGGCGAGGGCGGCGGTTTCCTCGACGCCCTCGCGGGCCGCTGGCAGGCGATGAGCAGCTTCGACGCCGACATGCTCGCGCTGCTGATCTTCCCGGCGCTGACCCTCGCCGGCCTGCTCTCCATCGACACGCTGAAGACCTGCCTGGTGCTCGACTCGCTGACGCGCGCGCGCCACCAGTCGAACCGCGAGCTGATCGGCCAGGGCTGCGGCAACATCGCCTCGGCGCTGATCGGCGGCATGCCGGGCGCGGGCACCATGGGCGCGACGCTGGTCAACCTGAATTCCGGCGGCGCGACGCGCCTGTCCGGCGTGTTCGAGGGCGCCCTCGCGCTGGTCGCCTTCCTGGTGCTCGGCGCGCTGATCGCCTGGGTGCCGGTGGGCGCGCTGGCGGCGATCCTGATCGTCATCGGCGTGCGCATGATCGACAAGAACAGCCTGCACTTCCTCAAGTCGCGCGCCACGCTGCTCGACTTCGCGGTGATCGCCGCCGTGGTCGTCACCGCGCTCACCGTCGGCCTGATCCCGGCGTCGGCGGTCGGCATCCTGCTCGCGGTGATCCTCTTCATCCGCGAGCAGATCGGCGGCGCGGTGGTGCGCCGCAAGCTCGCCTGCGACCAGCACTTCTCCAAGCGCGTGCGCACCCAGGAGGAAATGGAAATCCTCACCCGGCGCGGCGACCAGGCGGTGATCTGCGAGCTGCAGGGCAGCCTGTTCTTCGGCACCACCAACCAGCTCTACACCCAGCTCGAACCCGAGTTGAAGACGCGCCGCTACCTGATCCTCGACATGCGCCGCGTGCAGACCGTGGACGTCACCGCCGCCCACATGCTGGAGCAGGTCAAGGACATGCTCGCCGAGCGCGACGGCTACCTGATCTTCGCCAACATCCCGCCGCGCCTGCCCTCCGGCCTCGACATCCAGGCCTACCTGCAGGAGGTCGGCCTGCTCGCGGCCGTCGAGCACGTCAAGGTGTTCGGCGAGACGGACGCGGCGCTCGAATGGGTGGAAGACGCGCTGATCGCCGCGGCCGCCCTCGAACTCGTCTCCGAGACCGCCCTCGGCCTCGCCGAGATCGAGCTGTTCCGCGGCCGCAAGGCGCAGACCCTGGCCGCGCTCGAAGAGCACATGCAGCAGGTCTGCTACCGGGCCGGCGAGAAGATATTCGCGCGCGGCGACACCGGCGATGAGATCTTCCTGATCCGCCGCGGCGCGGTGCGCATCCTGCTGCCGATCAACGAGAAGCTCACCCACCACCTCGGCACCTTCGGCCGCGGCGCCTTCTTCGGCGAGATGGCCTTCCTCGACGGTGCGGTGCGCTCGGCCGACGCCGTCGCCTTCAGCGACGTCGAGCTCTACGTGCTCTCGCGCCAGGTCTTCGACAAGTTCGCCGAGGAGCACAAGAAGGTCGCGCTGTCGCTGATGGAAGGCATCGCCAGCGTGCTGGCGAGCCGGCTGCGCTACACCACGGCCGAGTTGCGCGCGCTGGAGGTGTGAGACGGAACGGTCGCACCGTCCCGTCAGTCCCAGTCCCTCAGGGATTCCCTGCGGTCTCGCCGCGTTTCAGGGCGTCGGCGCCGGCGGACACAAATTGATGTCGGTCGACGTGCAGTCGTCGGGATACCAGTTGTCGACATCGAGCGTGAAGGTTCCCCACACGGCATTGACCAGGTAGGAATAGACGCCCGCCTTCAGACCGTATACCTCCAGGGGAATCGTCACGCGGACCTGCTCATAAGGATCGCCGACGCAGGAACGGGCCGCCGCAGGGGTGACGGGAAGGGTGAGCATGACCTGAAACTCGCTGTCCCAGCGTCGTTGCATGACCTTGACCGGCCCTGCGATTGAGCGGCAGACCAGCACTTGTGCCGCCACGCGCAGATAGACGCTGACGGGCTGCGTCCCGACCTTCACCACATCGACCACCGGTTGGTCCGGCATGAGGTTTTCAAAACCGTTGTGGTCGACGTCCAGCGCCTCCAGGCGCCAGGTGCCGTCGCCGGTGAGCTGGAATATCGCGTTTTGGTACTTGCCGACCTCCGATGCGGAACCGATGGCGTCGACCCGGGGCAGGATCAGGATGTTGCTGTCGTAGGTGGGATGGTTCAGCGTGGGAATGAGGCGGTCGATCCAGTCCGGTAGAGACGATGGGCTGGTTGGATTGGCCGGCTCGTCGGCGGCCATGACAGAGAAAGGTAGCCATAGCAAAGCTATGAATGTACTGACTGTAATTGTGCGAGGCATGGCGAACTCCGTGTTGTCAGGTGGGCGGCCAGCAATAATTGCCTAGCGACTACTGTTAGCCTCCATGTATGCGATCAAGTCACCAAGCTGGCTTCCAAAAGAATCTGGAGTATGCACCGGTCAATGGTGTGCCATCTTTATTGGTTACCGTGCCGACCGTCGCAAACTGTCTCATCCCGTCATAGAGCATTCCTGTGGGCGCTACATCGCACAGTAATGCGCTGTTGTGGCAGGCAACGGCAAATAATCCTGAGACTAGAGGGGCCGACATTGATGTTCCCCAATCGGTAGTGCTGATACCAGCATTGTCGATGACATTTACGTCTCGTCCAGGGGCGAATCCAGAAATATTCCAGCCCTTTCTGGAAGCTCGTCCAGGTACATCGTCAAATATTGCATCCTTGCCTGTGCTCCGCCGGAAGTTGTTGGTTGCTCCGACCACGAAGGCCTCCGGTATGTTGGCCGGGGAATAATTGCTGGTATCACACCCATCATTGCCAGCACTGACAACAACGATAATTCCGGCTTGATAAGCTGCGCGAACAGCATTTTCCAAGTCTTGATTAAAGTATGGAACTGCACAGTCAAATGAGGTGTTGTAATGGCTCCAGTTTGCGATAGTGCCGTGTGGAGCATTGGCCGCCAACCAATTGAAAGCAAAAACTGAAGTAGCGTCGGCAGAATAATTTGTGCATTGATTTGTGATTTTTGCAATTTTCAGGGTCGCGTTTTTGGCTACTCCTTTAGTGCTGCCGGCGGCCAAGCTGGCGATCTTGGTTCCATGGCCGCCATTTGCAACACAATCCTCGCCATTCCCGCCGTTTACGTCATAGACGACCTGAGCGCGTGTGCCAAATTCGTTGAGCAGATTGGTGTTATTTAGGTTGATTCCCGAGTCGATTATGTAGATGGTCCGTCCCGTGCCGTCAGAAAGGTATTCGTAAGTGTTGTCCAGCGACGTCGGTGCGCCCGGTTCGTCGAAGCGGTCGAGTGCCCATCCGGGATTGGCCTGGGTCGTGGCCAAGTAGATAATGCTATCTTGTTCAATATATTCGACCTGCGGATGCTGCCGCAAACGCTCGGCTTCCTTCTCGTCGATATGGACATGGATGGCATTCATGGCGTCCAGGATATGAGTTACCTCACCGTTCAGGCCGAGTGCGGCGGCTACCTCAAGCTTGCTCTGACCAGTGCTGTGCTCGCCGAAAGGCGGCGCAGTTTTGTCGAGTCGGTAGTCGATTGGGATTGCTGGTTGAACGATGGGCTTCGTACCCTTTTCCGGCTTCTTGAAACCGATGATGTACGAGCCCTCGATTTTTCCATTGGCGAGT
>JANJVS010000016.1 GCA_024709955.1 Rhodocyclaceae bacterium | reverse complement strand
ATGCTCAGGCTGTCCTGGCCGAGGACGATGACCACCACGCCGACGGGCTCATGCTCCTGCGAGGCGACCGTTGCGACGACCAGTTGCTGGATGACGTCTTCCGTTACGCGCATGATGCTCTCCTCGGTGGGTGGCGGACCTGTGCATCGTGGCACGAAGCGGTGGGTGGGGGATAGCCGGATCAGCCCGCGGCTTCCGGTCCAATCCCGGGTTCAGGGCAGATCGGCGCCATCCGGCATCTTGCGGCAACAGGATGTCGGCCTTATGCGAGGCTGGCCATGTCGATCACGAAGCGGTACTTCACGTCGCTCTTGAGCATGCGGTCGTAGGCGGTGTCGATGTAATCCATGGAGATCTTCTCGATATCCGAGGTGATGCCATGCGCGGCGCAGAAGTCCAGCATTTCCTGGGTTTCGCGGATGCCGCCGATCAGCGAGCCGGCGATGCGGCGGCGGCGGAAGATCAGGTTGAACACGTTCGGCGCGGGGTGCGGCTCGGGCGGCACGCCGACCAGCGTCATGGTGCCGTCGCGCTTGAGCAGCGTCAGGTAGGCGTCCAGGTCGTGGGATGCCGCGACGGTGTTGACGATCAGGTCGAGCTTGCCCCGCTGGGCGGCCATCTGGTCCGGGTCGGTGGATATGCAGACCTCGTCGGCGCCCAGCCGCTTGCCGTCGGCGATCTTGCCGGAAGAGGTCGTGAACAGGGTGACGTGCGCGCCCATGGCGTGGGCGAGCTTGACGCCCATGTGGCCGAGGCCGCCGAGGCCGACGATGCCGATGCGCTTGCCCGGCCCGGCGCCCCAGTGGCGCAGCGGCGAGTAGAGGGTGATGCCGGCGCACAGCAGGGGGGCGACGCTGGCCAGGTCCTGCTCGGCATGCTTGATGCGCAGGACGAAGGATTCCTTGACGACGATGGCCTGGGAATAGCCGCCGTAGGTATTCTCGCCGCCGAACACCGGGCCGTTGTAGGTGCCGGTGAAGCCGTTGTCGCAATACTGTTCCTCTCCCTCCTGGCAGGGCGCGCAATGGCCGCAGCTATCGACCATGCAGCCGACGCCCGCCAGGTCGCCGATCTTGAAGTTCTGCACCCGCTCGCCCACGGCGACGACGCGGCCGACGATCTCGTGGCCGGGCACGCAGGGGTAGAGCGTGCCCCGCCATTCGCCGCGCGCCGTATGCAGGTCGGAGTGGCAGACGCCGCAGAACAGGATCTGGATCCGCACGTCCTCCGGCCCGGGGGCGCGCCGCTGGATTTCGAACGGGGCCAGCGGCGTGGTGGGGCTTTGGGCGGCATAGGCCTTGATCTTGGGCATGGGCGATCCTTTCATGGACGATGGCGTAGCCATGAAAATAGCAGACTTGTCCGCGCCGGAGCAGCGGGCCGCATGGCGCGGTGCCGGCCACCGTCCTGCCGGCGCCGACTTTTGCCGAACACCGCGGCGCCACGGCTTGCGCCGGAATGCGGTGGCGGATAGGATGCATGAGGAATACGGTGTGCATGGCGGAATTTCCCGATCCTTTGATCTGGGGCAAGATGCCGGGCGAATCGTCTGCGGAGAATTCGAAGGCAACAGGGGCATGGATGCGACATGGCCCGTAAGGAGCTGGAATTGCCGGATTTGGGAGCAGGGCGGAAAGAGCGGATCATCCAGGAGTTCGTCCCTGGCAAGCAGGTGACGCTCGCCCACCTGATCGCGCATCCCACCGAGGACCTGAGCAAGAAGATCGGCGTGCCCGGCGCCGAGGCCATCGGCATCATGACCCTGACGCCGGGCGAGACGGCGATGATCGCCGGCGACGTCGCCACCAAGGCGGCCAGCGTCGAGATCGGCTTTCTCGACCGCTTTTCCGGCGCGCTGGTGATCTACGGTTCCGTCGGCGCGGTGGAAGAGGCCCTGGGCCAGGTCATCGGCGTGCTCGAACGTCTGCTGGGCTATTCGGTATGCGCCATCACGCGCACCTGAGCGTCGATCGCTCCCATGCCTTCATGCTCGCCGGGCCCATCGGCGCCGGCAAGACCACTTTGTTCAACGCCCTGTTCGGCCGTCCCGGCGACGCGCAAAAGACCCAGGCCATCGAATACGAGGCGGATATCGGGCTCGACACGCCGGGCGAGTTCTTCAGCCATCCGCGTCTCTACCATGCCCTCATCAACACCGCCTCCGATGTCGGCACCCTGATCTACGTGCAGGCGGCCGACGACTTCGACTGTCGGCTGCCGCCCGGACTGTTGAGCATCTACCGCGAGCGGCCGCTGATCGGCGTGATCACCAAGACCGACCTGGCCGCAGCCGATCCGGACCGGGTCGAGGCCCTGATGCGCGAGAACGGCATCGGCGGCGCGATCTTCCGCGTGTCCGCGCGGCAGCCGGACAGCGTCCTGCCATTGAAGCGATTGCTGGTCGGCCCCACGGGAGAATGGGCGCCCGGCTTTGTCCACGACGAGGAGTCCCAGGGATGAAAAAGAAGCTGATCTCGGCCGAATTCGTGCGCCAGGAACATGCCGCCGGCCGCAAGCGCATCGAGGCGCCGCTGCCCCAGACCATCGTCACCGCCGAGGCGCGCAGCGTCGCCGAGCAGCTCGGCGTGGCGATCGACGAGCAGCTTCAGGCACTGCCCGCCTGCCGCGCCGGCGACAAGACAAAAGAAGCGGCGGCCGTCGCGGCGAAGAAGCCGGCAGCCGGCGCGGACGAGATCGCGGCCATCCGCGCCGCGATCCTCGCCAAGCTGCCGCCCGGCTGCGTGTCGGACGCGGTGGTGGACCAGTTGATCCAGAAGACCCTCGACGAGCGTCGCGCCGGCACGGCGAGTTCCGGCGGGCCGTCCTTCGCCACCCAGCGCATCGCGCGCGGCATCAAGCACGTGCGCGCCGATTCGGTGGCCTTCGGGATTTTCGAGGGAGCGGGGGCGGAGAACCAGGTCGGTCTCACCGACGTGGTGACCAGCCAGGACGGCAGCCCGATGGCGGCGGGTTACATGTCCTGGAGCGACTGCTTCTTCCCCTGGACCCTGACCTACGACGAGATCGATGTGGTGCTCGAAGGCGAGCTGCACATCCGCAGCGAGGGACAGACCGTGGTCGGCCGCCCCGGCGACGTGGTCTACATTCCCAAGGGCTCGGTGATCGAGTTCGGCACGCCGAGCCGCGTCCGCTTCCTCTACGTCACCTATCCCGCCGACTGGCAGGGCTGAGGGCGGGGAGACAGGGAGCCGTCCATGCCGGCCTTCATCACCGAGTCCTGGTTGCGCGACAACTTCAGCCTGACGCCGGGCACCGAGGTGCACCTGCCCGCGACGGGCCGGCTGACGCCCGCGGCGCGGGCCATGCTCGACGAGCGGCAGATCCGCGTCAAATATGTCGACGAGGCCGGCCGCATCTATCGCGAATCCGACGCGGCGGCGGATGCGGCGGAGACGAACCTCGTCCGCGTCCATCCGCTGACCGGCAGCGACCAGCGCGCAACCGCTGCCTGCCAGCTCTGCGGCCAGCCGGTGGCGCACAAGCCGGACGCGCTGACCCACTTGGACAGCCAGACCCTGGTGCCGAAGAACGACCCGCGCATCCGCCTGCGCGGCAAGCTCGACTCGGCGATCGCCTACGCGGTCTGGGCCCAGGCCGAACTCGACCCGCGCGAGCGCGAGTCGATCCTGGCGGGCTGGCTGGCCGACGTGCGCTCGGGACTCGGCAACGTGCTGCGCGCCGAGGTCACCGGCGAATACCTGGCGCCGGTGCGCATGGGCGATCTCGACGAGGAGGCGATCCATCGCCTGTCCCACGATCCGCTGCGCTACTTCGGCCACGACCATATCGTGCCCGAGGCGTCCCAGGGCACCACCCTCGCGCGCCTCAACCTGCTGCGCGTGCAGATCCGCGAGGCCGAGGTCGCCGCCGCCGACGTCTATATCGACCGCGAGTTCAACGTGCTGCGCCCCGACCTGATGCAGGCCCTGAACCGGCTCGGCAGCGCCGTGTATGTGCTCATGCTGCTGTCCCACGTCGCCGCCATCGGCCGCCCCGTCGATGTGCAGAAGCTTTCCTCATGGACCTGATCAAGACCTGCGCCGAATTCAGCCGCCAGCAGCCGGGCCGCGTCGTGTTCCCCGATGCGCTCGACGAGCGCGCCATCGCCGCCGCCTGTCGGCTGGCGGCGGAGGGCATGGCACGGCCGGTTTTGCTCGGCAACCCCTTCGCCGTGCGCGGCCTCTGCCGCGCCAAGGGGCTGCGCATGGCCGAGGTGCCCGTGGTCGACCCGCACAGCTCGGCGCGGCGCGACCGCTATGCCGATGCGCTCATGCCAAGGGCTTCCGCCCGCGGCATGAGCCGCGCGCAGCTGCTTGACCGCCTGACCGACCCGCTCTGGTACGGCGCGGCGATGGTCGCCGCCGGCGATGCCGACTATTGCATCGCCGGCAACCTGTCCTCGACTTCCGACGTGCTGCGCGCCGCCCTCAACGCCATCGGCCTGGCCGATGGCAACCAGACGGTGTCCAGCATCTTCTTCATGATCGAGCCAGGCGGCGGCCGCGTGCTGGGCTTCGCCGACTGCGGCGTGGTGCCGGAGCCGAGTCCCGAGCAGCTCGCCGACATCACCATTTCCACGGCGGCGAGCTATCGCCAGGTGATCGGCGTCGAACCCGCCGTCGGCCTGCTGTCGTTTTCGAGCCGTGGCAGCGCCAAGCATCCGGCGGTGGAGAAGGTGCGCGCGGCCGTGCGCCTAGTGCGCGAGCGTTGCCCGAGCCTGCTGATCGACGGCGAACTGCAGTTCGACGCCGCCTATGTGCCCTCGGTGGCGCTGAAGAAGGTGCCGGACAGTCCGCTGGAGGGCGCGGCCAATGTCTTCGTCTTTCCCTCGCTGGAGGCGGGCAACATCGGCTACAAGATCGCCGAGCGCCTCGGCGGCTACCAGGCCCTGGGACCGCTGCTGCAGGGCCTGCGCCTGCCGATGCACGATCTTTCCCGCGGCTGCAGTGTTGACGACATCATTGACGTTACACTGGTGGCCAACAGGATGGCCCATGGACAATCGGTTTCTTTGTGTGATGAGCAGCAGAAATCCGCGCCAAGTTTGATCGGCGTTAAAACGCACGGCCTGGACAGGCAGTACGCTGCCAAGCGTGCAGTTCATTCTTTCTGAGGTCGTAAGACCTGTTTATGGAGGCGACGCAAATGGAAGCTCTTGGCATGATCGAAACAAAAGGTCTCGTGGCTTTGATCGAAGCATCCGATGCCATGGTGAAGGCGGCGCGCGTCAAGCTGGTCGGGTTCAAGCAGATCGGCGGCGGCTTGGTGACCGCGATGGTGCGCGGCGACGTGGCGGCCTGCAAGGCGGCGACCGATGCCGGCGCGGCGGCGGCCCAGCGCATCGGCGAACTGGTCTCCGTCCATGTCATCCCGCGCCCGCATGCCGATCTGGAAGACATCTTCCCGATCAAGATGACCGGCAACATCGAAGACTGACAGTTCAAGGGGGCTGACGCTCCCCGACCGGCAGCGATATCGCGGCAGGCTCCGCAGGGAGCCGGGTCGAGTTCCGCGCATGGACATGGGTTGTAAGACCATGTGCGTGTTTGCGCCGCCGGTTGTGGAAGTCATGTGCCCAGGTGAGGTGGAACATGGAACTAGCAGTGGTAGTCGGCCAGGTGGTGTCGACCATCAAGTGCTCCGGCTTCGAGGGCGACCGGCTGTTGCTCATCGACTTCATCGATCCGGCGGGCAAGCCGCGGGGCTCCCCGCACGTGGCCGCCGATGGCATCGGCGCGGGCACCGGCGAATGGGTGCTGGTGGTGCAGGGCAGTTCAGCCCGGAAAACCCTTGGCGACGAGGTGCCGGTGGACATGAGCGTGGTCGGCATCGTCGACGAGGTGGTGGTCGGACAGCAGGTGGTGTATCACAAATGACCGTTTAGCATCGGATTGCGCGGCGCGCGTCGTCGCCGCCGCGGAACCCACGACCGGCAAATAGGATATCTCTATGGATCTGGATGCCAAGGAAGTGGAGCGCATCGTCCTGGCGGTGCTGCAGGCGATGGATGCCTCCCCGCAGCGAGGCGGATTAGTGGGCGGACGTCGGGTTGCACCCGGGGTGTTCGCCGAGCTTGAGGAGGCCGTGGCTGCCGCCCAGGTCGCGCAGAAATCCCTGCGCTGCCTGGCAACCCGCGGCAAGGTGATCGAGGCGATCCGCCACGTCAGCGAGGCGCATGCCCGCGAGCTGGCCGAAATGGCCGTGGCCGAGACGGGCATGGGCCGGGTCGAGGACAAGGTGCTCAAGAATGTTTCCCAGGCACGCCAGACACCGGGCATCGAGTGCATCCGCGCCTCGGTGCTCACCGGGGATCGCGGCCTGACCCTGCTGGAAAACGCCGCCTGGGGCGTGATCGCGTCGGTGACGCCCTCGACCAATCCGGCCTGCACCGTCATCAACAATTCGATCAGCATGATCGCCGCGGGCAACACCGTGGTCTTCGCGCCCCATCCGGCGGCGAAGCAGGTTTCCCAGCGCGCCGTCGCCCTGATCAACGAGGCGGTCGTCGCGGCCGGCGGTCCCGACAACGTCGTGACCACGGTGGCGGAGCCGAACATCGAGACGGCCCAGAACCTGTTCAGGTATCCCGGCATCAACCTGCTGACCGTGACCGGCGGCGAGGCCGTCGTCCATGAGGCGCGCCGGCATACCGACAAGCGCCTGATCGCCGCCGGTGCCGGCAATCCGCCGGTGGTGGTGGACGAGACGGCGAACATCGCCCAGGCGGCCCGCGACATCGTCTGGGGCGCCTCCTTCGACAACAACATCATCTGCGTCGACGAGAAGGAACTCATCGCGGTGGATAGCATCGCCGGCGCGCTCAAGGCCGAGATGAAGAAGCACAAGGCGGTTGAGCTGAGCGGCGATCAGGTCAGGCGCATCGAAGAGGTCGTGCTGGGCCATGACAAGGACGGCAAGCTGGCGATCAACCGCAAGTGGGTGGGCCGCGACGCCGCCAAAATCGCCAAGGCGGCCGGCATCGAGGTGCCCGAGGATACGCGCCTGCTGTTCTTCGAGGCGCGGCAGGACCATCCGCTGGCGGTGCTCGAACAGATGATGCCGGTGCTGCCGCTGATCCGCGTCGGCACGGCGCGCGAAGGCATCGACCTGGCGGTCGCACTCGAAGGCGGCTGCAAGCACACGGCGGCGATGCACTCGAAGGATCTCGACAACCTCGACTACATGGCCAATGCCATCAATACGAGCATCTTCGTCAAGAACGGTCCCTGTCTCGCCGGCCTCGGCTTCGGCGGGGAGGGCTGGACCTCGATGACCATCTCGACGCCGACGGGCGAGGGCGTGACCTCGGCGGCGACCTTCGTGCGCCTGCGTCGCTGCGTGCTGGTGGACCATTTCCGGATCGTCTGACGATGACCAAGGACATCCATGCCTGGCTCACGCCGCGCCTCGACCGGGCCGCCGCCCTGCTCGGCGGCGGCGAGCGGCCTGTCGCCGGCGACCTGCGCCTGGGAATCGATCTGGGAACCAGCGATGTCGTCGCCATCGCCGTCGATGCCGGGGACCGGCCGGTGGGTGTCGAACTCGAATGGGCCGATGTCGTGCGCGACGGCATCGTCTGGGATTACTTCGGCGCGGTCGGCATCGTGCGCAAGCAGGTGGAATCGTTACAGCAACGGCTGGGCGTGCGCTTCGAACGGGCGAACACCTCGTTCCCGCCGGGCACCGATCCGCGCATCTCGGTCAATGTCATCGAGGCGGCGGGGCTGGAGGTCGCGGAGGTCATCGACGAGCCCTCGGCCGTGGCCGGCCTGCTGGACATCGAGTCCGGCGCGGTGGTGGACATCGGCGGCGGCACGACGGGCATCGCCGTGGTGAAGGATGGAAGGGTGGTCTATTCGGGCGACGAGCCGACCGGCGGCCACCATGTTTCGCTGACCCTCGCGGGTGGCCGCGGCATTCCCCTCGAGGAGGCGGAGCGGCTCAAGCGCGAGCGCGGCGCCGAGATCTGGCCGACGGTGCAGGCGGTGTTCGAGAAGATGGCCGACATCGTGCGCCATCACCTCAGGGGGCACGCGGTGGGCACCCTCTATCTGTCCGGCGGCTCCTGCGCCCTGCCCGGCGTACGCGAGCTGTTCGCCCGCGAGTTCCCCGCGCTCGACGTGTTCCTGCCGAGCCAGCCGCTGTTCCTGACGCCGCTGTCGATCGCCGCCTATCGGCCCGGATCGGCGACGGCAACGAAAACCTACAGGGAGTAGAGCATGGAAATGATCAACCAGGTAATCATGATCGTCATGATGACGTTCATGGCGATCGCCGCCATCGACCGCGTCCTCAACCAGTTCGGCGGCGCCGAGGCGGTGCTGGGCAGGATCGGCTTGGGGGCGCTCGGTCGGTCCTTCGCCGGTGCCGGCAGCCAGTTCGAGGAGGGCTTCATGGCCATGGGTGCTCTCGGCCTGGCCATGGTCGGCGTGATCGCCATCGCCCCGGTGCTTGCCCAGGTGCTCGGCCCGGTGGTGATCCCCATCTACCAAGCCGTCGGTGCCAGTCCGGCGATGTTCGCGACCACGTTGCTGGCCAACGACATGGGCGGCTTCTTCCTCGCCAAGGAACTGGCGACCACCAACGGCGTGGTGGATAACGCCGCGTGGCTGTATGCCGGACTCATTCTCGGGGCCATGATGGGCCCGACCATCGTCTTCTCGATTCCGGTCGCCATCGGCATCATCGACGAGAAGGACCGTCGTTTTCTGGCGCTGGGCGTGCTCGCCGGTATCGTCACGATTCCCCTCGGTTGCATCGCCGGCGGCTTGGTGGCGATGAATTCCGGCGTCGTCATCGGCGGTCAGCCGGTGGTATTCACCTACGGGATGATCTTCCAGAACCTGATCCCCGTGCTGGCGTTCTCGGTGCTGGTGGCCGCTGGGCTTTGGCTGATCCCGGAGAAGATGATCGCCGGTTTCCAGGTCTTCGCCAAGTTGCTCGTCAGCCTGATCACCATCGGCCTGGCGGCGGCGGTGCTGAAGACGACGCTCAACGTCACCATCATCCCGGGCATGGATCCCATTTTCATGGTGGCCGGCGACAAGCCGGGCGAGGTGATGCGCGCAGTCGAGGTGATCGGCTACATCGCCTGCGTGCTGCTTGGCGCCTACCCGATGGTCTACCTGCTCTCGCGCTGGTTCGAAAAACCGCTGATGCGCGTCGGCGCCCTGCTCAGGATGAACAACAGCGCGGCGGCGGGCATGGTGGCGACGCTGGCCAACAACATCCCGATGTTCGGCATGCTCAACAAGATGGACGACCGCGGCAAGGTGATCAACATCGCCTTCGCGGTCAGCGCCGCCTTCACCTTCGGCGACCATCTCGGCTTCACCGCGGCCAACATGCCCGGCATGATCTTCGCCGTCATCGTCGGCAAGCTGGTGGGCGGGGTGACGGCGATCTTCGTCGCCATGCTGATCGCGCCGAGGCCCACGGTGGGCGGCGGTGCGCAGGACGGCCGCGGATGAGCATCAGGGAGATTCGCAGCGTGGGCATCGACATCGGCACGACGACCACCCAGGTGATCTTTTCCGCCCTGGAACTGGTCAACCGGGCCGCGCCGTCGCAGGTGCCGCGCTACGAGTTCTCGCGGCGCGACATCACCTACGAAAGCCCGGTTGTGCTCACGCCGGTGGATCACGCAGGCCATATCGATCAGGCACGCCTGGCGGATTTCATCGACGGCCAGTACCGGTCGGCGGGTCTGGACCGGGCGACCGTGGAGAGCGGCGCGATCATCATCACCGGCGAGACCTCCAAGGCGCGCAATGCCCGCGCCACGGTGATGGAACTCGCCGAATCCCTCGGGGATTTCGTCGTGGCGACGGCGGGGCCGCATCTCGAATCGATCATCGCCGGGCAGGGGTCAGGCGCTGGCGAATACTCCCGGGCCCATTCGGCGCGGGTGATGAATATCGACATCGGCGGCGGTACCTCCAACTATGTCGTCTTCGACTGCGGCCGCGTGGTGGACACTGCCTGCCTCAACGTCGGCGGCCATTTGATCGAGACGAATGGAGCTGGACGGGTCGGCTTCATCCACGAGCCAGCGGCGGAGGTCATCGCCGAGCTCGGCTTGGCCGGTTCCCCGGAGAGCCTGACTCGCCGCGACCTGGAGGCGATCGCCGCGCGCATGGCGGCCCTCGTGGTGGAGATCGCCGAAGGCGCTCCGTCGGCCCTGGCGCACCGCCTGCTGATGACCGACTGCTTGCGGCGCGGCCATCAGCTCGACGCCCTGTTCGTTTCCGGCGGCGTCGGCGAATGCCTCTACCATCCTGCCGGTGACGCCTTCGCCTACGGCGATATCGGACCGCTGCTCGCCACCGCGCTGCGGGCGCATCCCGGGTTCTCCGCCATGCCGCTGCGCGCGCCGAAGCAGACACTGCGGGCCACCGTGATCGGAGCCGGGGCCTATACCCTGTCGCTGTCGGGCAGCACCATCTGGCTCAATTACGCCTATCTGCCCTTGCGCAACCTGCCGGTGATCGTCCCCGCCCTCGGCGAGGCGGACGGCAGCGACCCGGCGCAGCTTGCAGTTGCCTGGGGCCTCGCCGCCCAGCGCCAGGATCTGGACCCGTCCCACGAGCTTTGTGCCCTCGCGCTCCCCCCCGAATTGCCCGTCAGCTACCGCAGCGTATTGGCCTGCGCCGAGGCGCTGCGCGAGTTCGCCGGGCGGCACGTCAATTCGCAACTGCCGCTGATCGTCGTCGGACGGCAGGACTTCGGCAAGGCGCTCGGCATGGAACTGCAACCTATGCTGGGTGACCGGGAGCTCGCGGTGATCGACGAGGTCGAGGTCCGCGAAGGGGATTACCTGGATATCGGCAGCAGCTATTTTGGCGGTGAAATCGTGCCGCTCACCGTCAAGTCATTGGCATTTCCCGCCTGAGGAAAGAAACCATGAAGCTCACCACACGACTGTTTGGCAAAACCTACCAGTTCCGGGACGTCAAGGATGTCCTGGCCAAGGCCAACGAGCCGCGTTCCGGCGACGTGCTGGCCGGCATCGCGGCGGAGACCGCCCAGGAGCGCGTCGCCGCCAAGCATGTGCTCAGCGAACTGACCATCGCCGACCTGCGCAACAACCCGGTGGTGCCCTACGAGGAGGACGCCGTCACACGGGCGATCCAGGACGGCATCAACGAGAGCGCCTACGAGAAGGTCAAGAATTGGACCGTCAGCGAGTTGCGCGAGTACATCTTCTGTGACGGCACGCGCATGGAGGAGATGGAATTCCTGCGCAAGGGCCTGAGTTCCGAGGTGGTGGCCGGCGTCGCCAAGATCTGTTCGAACGCCGACCTGATCTACGGCGCCAAGCACATGCCGGTGATCAAGAAGGCCAACACCACGATCGGCCTGCCGGGCACCTTCAGCTGCCGGCTGCAGCCCAACGACTACCGCGACGACCCCAAGAGCATCCTCGCCCAGATCTACGAGGGCCTGTCTTACGGCGCCGGCGACGCGGTGATCGGCATCAACCCGGTGACCGACAACGTCGAGAACGTCAAGCGCCTGCTGCACCAGATCTACGAGGTGATCGACAAGTACCGCATCCCGACCCAGGGTTGCGTGCTCGCCCACGTCACCACCCAGATGGAGGCGATCCGCCAGGGCGCGCCGGCGGGCCTGATCTTCCAGAGCATCTGCGGCAGCGAGAAGGGCCTGGCGGAGTTCGGCGTGACCATCGAGATGCTGGACGAGGCCCACCAGGTGGCGACTACCCATAACCGCTCAGCCGGATCGAGCGTGATGTATTTCGAGACCGGCCAGGGCTCGGCTCTTTCGGCCAATGCCCACTATGGCGCCGACCAGCTCACCATGGAGGCGCGCAACTACGGCCTGGCGCGGCGCTACAACCCGTTGCTGGTGAACACCGTGGTCGGCTTCATCGGCCCCGAGTATCTCTACAACGACCGGCAGATCCTGCGCGCCGGGCTGGAGGACCACTTCATGGGCAAGCTCACCGGCATCTCGATGGGCTGCGACTGCTGCTACACCAACCATGCCGAGGCGAACCAGAACTCCAACGAGAACCTGATGATCCTGCTCGCCACGGCCGGCTGCAACTACATCATGGGCCTGCCGATGGGCGACGACATCATGCTCAACTACCAGACCACCGCCTTCCACGACACGGCGACCATCCGCCAGTTGCTCAACCTGCGGCCGGCGCCGGAATTCGAGCGCTGGCTGGAGCACATGGGCATCATGGAAAACGGCCGGCTCACCGTCAAGGCGGGCGACGCCTCGATGTTCTTCTAAGGGGATGCACATGGACAAGCAACAAATCGACGACATCGTCCGCGCGGTGATGGGCAAGCTGGCCGAAGGCGGCAGGCTCCCCGCGGGCAGTCCGGCGGCCGCCCATGCCGGCGCGCCTGCCGTCAGCGGCGAGAGCCTGCCGGATCTGGGCGGCGACGAATTCAAGACCTGGATCGGCGTGCGCAATCCGCAGCGCAAGGAAGTGCTCGAAGACCTGCGCCGCAACACGGCGGCGCGCATCGCCTCCGGTCGCGCCGGGCCGCGGCCGCGCACGGTGACGCTGCTGCGCTTCCTCGCCGACCACTCGCGTTCCAAGGACACGGTGCTCAAGGAAATTCCGACGGAATGGGTGGAGAAGTCCGGCCTGTTCGAGGTGCACTCAGAGATCACCGACAAGGACGAGTACCTGACCCGACCGGATCTCGGGCGACGCCTCGGCAAGGAGTCCATCGACACCATCCTCGCCAAGTGCAAGAAGAATCCGCAAGTGCAGGTGGTGGTGTCCGACGGCTTGTCCACCGACGCCATCACCGCCAACTACGACGAGATCCTGCCGCCCCTGATGAAAGGCCTGCAGAGTGCCGGGCTGGAGGTGGGCACGCCCTTCTTCGTCCGCCATGGCCGGGTCAAGATCGAGGACCAGATCGGCGAGGTCCTGGGGGCAAAGGTGGTGATCCTGCTCATCGGCGAGCGGCCTGGCCTCGGCCAGTCGGAGAGCCTGTCCTGTTACATGGTCTATGCGCCGGTCGTCGCCAAGACCGTGGAATCCGACCGCAACTGCATCTCCAACATCCACCGCGCGGGCACGCCGCCGGTGGAGGCCGCCGCCGTGATCGTGGACATGGCGAAGAAGATGCTCGACAAGAAACTCAGCGGCATCGCCCTCAACCGTTAAGCGAAAGGAATCGCCATGGCCGTCATGGACCTCATCAAACCCAGCGTGCGCGCCGTCCGGCTCATCGCCTCGCTGCAGGCGGACTTCAAGCGGAAGCTCAATCTGCCCGAGCACTTCAACAGCCTCGGCCTGCTCACCGCCGATTCCGACGACGTCACCTACATCGCCGCCGACGAAGCCACCAAGCAGGCCCAGGTCGAGGTGGTGTTCGGCCGTTCCCTTTATGCCGGCGCGGCGCACAGCTCGTCGCCGACCGCAGGCGAGGTGCTCGTCATGTTCGGCGGGCCGACGCCCGGCGAGGTGCGCGCGGGCCTGGAGGCCGCCATCGCCACCATCGAGGACGGACCGGCCTTCCGTTGCGCCAACGAGGACGGTTCGATCGCCTTCCTTTCCCACTTGATCTCGCGCACCGGCACCTACTTGTCCGGCGTCGCCGGCATCAAGCCGGGCACGCCGATGGCCTATCTGATCGCGCCGCCCCTGGAGGCGACCTTCGGCATCGACGCGGCCCTCAAGGCGGCGCAGGTTGACCTGGTCACCTACGTGCCGCCGCCCTCCGAGACCAACTATTCGGGGGCCTTCATGACCGGCACCCAGGCGGCCTGCAAGGCGGCCTGCGATGCCTTTACCGCCGCGGTGCTCGACGTCGCGGCCTGCCCGATCCGTTGCGGATGAACAAGATGCGCGTCGATGCCATTGGATTCGTCGAAGTGGTCGGCCTGGTCGCCGCCATCGAGGCGGGCGACGCGATGGTCAAGGCCGCCAAGGTGCGCCTGCTGAGGGAGCACAGGATTTCCCCCGGCTGGGAGACCGTGGTCGTCGAGGGCGACCTGGCGGCTTGCCAGGCGGCGGTCCAGGCCGGTCGTGCCGCCGCCATGCGCCTCGGCAAGGTGATCGGCAGCCTCGTGATTCCCCGGCCGGATGTGGATACCGAAGGGCTGGTGCTCGATCTCCTGAACTCCGCGGAGGGCGGCGGGCCGATTGCGCCGGCAGCTTCGAGCCAGGTAGCTTCGCCTCCCGTGGCGGCAGCGGCGCCGGAGTCCGAGGACACGCCTGCGTTGGAGGCGATCTTCTCCTTCGTCGCCCTGTCGGCCCATGGCCGCACCTGCCAGGATGTCGTGCGCCATTTCCATTTTTCCACGGCCGCGGCGCGCGAGCGCCTCGACCGCCTGCTCAAGGCGGGGCGGTTGAAAAAGACCGGCAACCGTTATGCCGTGCCGCCACGGACGGAATGAGGCAGCTTAGGATCGGTTGGGTGCGAACATGAGCGCGACGAACGAGATCAGTGCGAAGGTTAGGGCCGCCGGCGTCGTCGGCGCCGGCGGGGCCGGCTTCCCAACCCATGTGAAGCTGGCGGCCCAGGCCGAAATCTTCATCGTCAATGGCGCCGAATGCGAGCCGCTGCTGCGCGTGGACCAGCAACTGATGGCCAGGCATGCGGATGCACTGGTGCGCGGCCTGCGCCACGGCATGGCCGCCACGGGGGCGAAGGAGGGCATCATCGCCCTCAAGGCCAAGTACAAGCCGGCCATCGCCGCTCTCGAACCGCTGCTGCCGCCCAATGTCCGCCTGCATTTCCTCAAGGACATCTACCCCGCCGGCGATGAGGTGATCACCATCTGGATGGCCACCGGGCGGCGCGTGCCGCCGGCCAAGCGGCCGATCGACATCGGCGTCATGGTCAGCAACGTCATGAGCCTGATCAACGTCGCCCATGCGGTCGAGGAGGATCGCCCCGTCACACTGCGGCCGGTGACGGTGACCGGCGCGGTGAAGACGCCAATGACCTTGATCGCGCCCATCGGCACGCCGCTGGCGGAACTGCTGGCGCGCGCCGGCGGTCCGACGCGGCCCGATGTCGCCTATGTCGGTGGCGGACCGATGATGGGCCACCTGCTCCACGACCTCGGCGATCCGGTGACCAAGACCACCTCGGCCATCATTGCCCTCTCCGAGGATCATATCGTCGTGCGGCGCCACCGCCAGAGCATGCAGTCGGTGCTGCGCATCGCCAAGACCACTTGCGAGCAATGCCTGCTATGCACCGAGCTGTGTCCGCGCCACCTGATCGGCCACGAACTGCCGCCGCATCTGATCGTGCGCTCCCTCAACTACAACCACGTCGGCAATCCCTCCACGCTGCTGTCGGCCCTGACCTGTTCCGAATGCGCAATCTGCGAGGCCTTTGCCTGCCCCGTGGATATTTCGCCGATGCGCATCAACATCGCCCTCAAGGCGCAGATGCGCGCCCAGGGACTCAAGTACGAGGGCGAATTGCGTCCCGCCGATCCGATGGCCGAGTATCGCCTGGTGCCGATCACGCGCCTGCTGCAGAAGCTTGCCATCCAGCAATACAGCGTGCCGGCGCCGCTGCAGGACGAGGTGCTCGTGCCGGCGCAGGTGGTCGTCAGGCTGCAGCAGCACATCGGCGCGCCCGCGCTGGCCGTGGTCGGGGAGGGCGAGCGGGTGCGCGCCGGGCAGCTGATCGGCGAGATTCCCGAGGGCAGCCTCGGCGCCCGCGTTCATGCCAGCATTGACGGCACGGTGACGGCGGTGACGCCGGAGGCCGTGACCATCCGTCGTTAGCCAAGGAGACTGTCTTGTTGCACGCCATCGGATTGATCGAAACCACCAGCATCGCCAAGGGCATCGAGGCCGGCGACGCCATGGCGAAGACGGCCAACGTCTCCATCCTCGTCGCCAAGGCGATCTGCCCGGGCAAATACATCGTGATGATCGGCGGCGATGTCGCCGCCGTGCAGCAGTCGGTGCACGCGGCCATCGCCGTCGCCGCCGAGACGGCGGTGGATAATTTCATCATCCCCAGCGTCCATCCCTCGATCATGCCGGCCATCGCCGGCGGCAACAGCATCGGCGAGCTGCATGCGGCAGGGGTCATCGAGACCTACTCGGTGGCCTCCTGCATCGAGGCGGCCGACGCGGCGGTGAAGGCCGCCTCGGTGGAGCCGGTGCGCATGCACCTGGCCTTCGGCATCGGCGGCAAGAGCTACGTCGTTCTGACCGGCGAGGTCGCCGACGTCGAGGCGGCGGTGCAGGCGGGCTGCACGGTGGCGGGCGACAAGGGCATGCTGGTGCAGCGCGTGGTGATCCCGCGGCCGCACCGCCAGCTCATCGAGCATCTGCTGTAGCCGCCGCGGCAGGGCGAAAAAAAGGCCGGCGGGCGCCGGCCTTTTGATTTCCTGCGCAGGCCCTTACTTGAGCACCTGACCGGTCTTGGAGCCGAGCTTGAAGTGGGCCTGGGACGGGACGAACGTGCCCTTGTTGTCGTCGCGGCCCTGCAGCAGCACCTTGGGATCGTCCTTGCCGTAGTTGGCGGCGGCGACGCGCGAGAGCTTGTCGATGTCCTTGCCCTTGAGGCGGTTCACGATCAGCACCAGCTTGGTGTCGGCGAAGTCCTGCATCATGTTCATGTCGCCTTCGCTGTCGCCGGCGACGAAGATCGGGCCGTAGCCGTACTTCGATACCAGGAAGCGCTGGATCGCCTTGGTCTTGCCCACGCCCTGGGTCTGGTCGTAGCCGCGGCGGAACTCGGTCTGGATGAGGCCATTGGCGTCACGCTCCAGTTCCATGCCGATGACCCGGCTGTCCGGGTTGTGATAACCATACTTCGGGTTGGAGGAAATTTCCTTGACCACATCGACGAAGGAGGCGGTGCAGATCCAGATGTCGATGCCCGCTGCCCGCATGGCGCGGAACAGGTCCTGCATCTCGGGCATCAGGCGCAGCCCGTTCTTCCAGCTCACCGAAACCACGCCGGCCTTGCCGGGCACGGAGGCCGGGCTGGTCCACTTCACCTTCTCGACCGGCTGGGTCAGCTGCCAGTCCGCGGTTTCCTGAGTCATCTTGCGCACCTGTTGCTCGTTGAGGCCGGTGAACAGGTAGAGCACCCAGGGATAGGACACCGAGACGTCGAAGGTGTCGCCGATCGCCTCGTAGAGATAGCGGACCTTGGTGATGAAGTTCATGTAGTGCGGGTTTTCCTTCACCACGTTCAGCGGCAGGCTACCCTTCAGGCCCTGGTAGTTGTTGTAGATCCAGGTGTAGCTTTCGACCGCATCGGGCACGACGAGATCGATATTCACCGGCTGGCCGGCGGCATTGTTGTAGTCCGCCTTGAAGTTCGTGTTGGGCACGTTCATGCGCAGCGCCTTGTCCATCTGAGCCGGCGTCATGTTGAACTTCAGGTTCTGCAGTTGATAGATCAGGGTGGCCTCCTCGATGTCGAGGAAGACCATGGTGTTGTCCCAGTCGAAGACGGCGTAGGGCGGCTTGGCGGGGTTGTAGCTGGCGCTGGTCTTGCCATGGGTGGCGAGGAGCTTTTCGAGCTGCGCCTTGTTGAACTTGTCCCAGTTGTGGTCGGCCAGCTTGATCGCCTGCTGTACCTGCGTCGTCGATTCGGGTGCCGTGGTCTGATATTGCGCGCAGCCTCCGAACAGGGCTGCGGCCAGGGCGGCAATCAGCAAATAGCTACGTTGCGACTTCATAACTCATCTCCTTCCGTTGGCATGAAACGATGAAATCAAATCTCGGTAGCACTGCATTGACTGCATTGGCCAGCTTCGATTCGATCTTACTACAACCAACATAGACGGAAATGCGCGAACGGAATAGGCCAGCGGCATCGTCGACCATTGTGGCGGAAGCGCCCGCGCGCGGTGACGGCGACGACAAAAAGTCGGTGCTGGCGGGACGGTGCGGGCGCCGTCACTCGGCCAGTTCTGTGCGCAGCCAGACGATGAAGCGCGCGCCCACGCCGGGTGTGCTTTCGACGCTGATGCGGCCGCCGTAGCGCTCGACCAGGCCGTAGCTCACCGAAAGTCCGAGGCCGGTGCCGTTCTGCCCCTTGGTGCTGAAGAAGGGGTCGAAGACGCGGTCCTGGTGTTCGGGCGGAATGCCGGGGCCCGTGTCGGCGACGGACAGCGCGACACCGACCGGTCGGCCGTCCTCGTCCCAGTCGTGCGCGGCGAGCCGCAGCATGCCGCCCTCGGGCATCGCCTGGATGGCATTCACCAGCAGGTTGATGATTACCTGCTGCAACTCGTTGCGGTTGATGGCGATGCCGCGCTCGCTGGCGATCTCCTGGCTGACGGCGACGTTGCCGCGCTTGAGCAGGTGGCCGACCAGCACCAGGCAGTCGGCCAGCACCTCGCGCGGCGCCACCGTCTCGACGTAGCCGGCGAACTCGCTCGGTCGCGCGAACTGCAGCAGCTTGGCGACGATGAGACGGATGCGCTCGACCTGGTCGTCCATCAGCCGCAGTTCCTGCTTTACCGGAGCCGCCGCCGGGCCGAGCACCTCGCGCAGCACGTCGAGATTGCCCTGGATCACCGCCACCGGGTTGTTGATCTCGTGCGCCACGCCGGCGGTCAGCTCGCCGATGGCGGCGAGCTTTTCCGACATCACCAGCTGACGCTGCGCTTCGCGCAGGTTGCGGTTGCTCTCGGCCAGCTCGCTGGTGCGTTCCACCACCTTGGCGTCCAGCTCGTCGCCCCAGCGCCGCAACTCCTCGTTTTGCGCCTGCTGGCGGTCGAGCAGCTGGTCGAAGTGGGCGGCCAGCAGGCCGATTTCGTCGCGCGCCGCGACGCCGCCGACGCGGGCGGATGCGTCGCCGGCCTCGATCGCGCTCATGGTCTCGTTCATGCGTTCCAGCGGCCGGAAGATGCCGCGCGCCCAGCGCAGCGAGAACACCGTGGCGCCGAGGATGGCGAGGGCGAACACGGCGACGACGCCGGCCAGCGCCCACTGCTTGATGGCGCGGAAGGGCGCGTCGAGATAGCCGACGTAGAGCATGCCGACGCGCTGGCCGGCGCCGTCGCTCAGCGGCTGGTAGGCGGAGACGTACCAGTCGCTGACGACGAAGGCGCGGTCGAGCCAGGTCTCGCCGCGCTCCAGCACCGCGTGGCGCACCGCCGCCGACACCCGCGTGCCGATGGCGCGCTCGTCCCGGAACAGGCGCACGTTGGTGGCGATGCGCACGTCGTCGAGGAACAGCGTCGCCGTGCCGTGGCTGCCGAAGGGCAGGGAACCGTCCGGGTAGATGATCTCGTTGATGCGATCGACGAAATCGAGGTTGCGGTTGAGCAGCAGGCCGCCGACCAACGCGCCGAGAAAGCCGCCACGCTCGTCGAACACCGGCGCGGCGGTGCTGATCACCATGCCGCGCGTTTCCTCCCGGCGTTCGGTCGGCACCGCGTTGCGCGTCGCCACCAGGGGCACGCGCGCGCGCTCGCGCAGGTCGGGATGGATGGCGCCGAGCGCCGCGGCATCGAAGATGTCGAGCAGCGTCGTCGCCCTTCGCGTCGCCAGCAGGTCGCGGACCACCGGACGGCGGTCGAGCGCCGTGCCGGCCGGCAGCCGCTCGCTGGAGGCGCGCACGCGGCCCTGGGCATCGACGAAATGCAGGAAGTCCACGCGCAGGTTGTGTTTGGTCGCCTGCAGGAAATCGGCGAGCTCGCGCGGCCGGCCGCCACCGAGGGCGCGCGCCAGCCGGCTCGACGCCGCGAGCATCTCGACGCCGCGCCCGACGCCTTCCTTGACGCGCTCGAAATAGCCGTCGGCGACCGCCAGGTCGCTGCGCACCTTGTAGATCAGCAGGCGGTCGTAGGCGTCGCCGCCCCAGGCGGCGAGGATCGCCACCAGCACCGGCAGCACGACGACCAGCGGCAGCAGCACCAGCGCCAGCAGCTTGGCGCGCACCGAGGACTGGATGCGGGCGAGCAGGGACATGGGCCGGATCAGACGCCCCAGGCGGCGCAGCGGCGTTCCAGGGTCTTGCGCGAGAGGCCGAGGCGGCGCGCGGCCTCCGACTTGTTGCCGCGCGTGGCCGCGAGCACGCCGAGGATGTGGCGCTTCTCCAGTTCGTCGAGGCTGAGATCGTTCGCCGCGGCCGGCGCAGCCTTCGCCGTCGGCAGGAAGTCGCCGCGGAATTCGCCGAGGATCAGCGAGCGTTCCACCACGTTCTTCAGCTCGCGGATGTTGCCCGGCCAGTCGTAGTCGGCCATCATCGCGTGCATGACTCCCTCCGGCACGGCGAGCGGCGCGATGCCGAGCTGTTGCGCCAGCAGCTGGTTGAAATGCACCACCAGGGCGGGAATGTCGCCGGCATGCTCGCGCAGCGGTGGCATGCGCACCTCGACCACCTGCAGCCGGTAGTAGAGATCGCGGCGGAAGCGGTTGGCGGCCACCTCGTCGGCCAGGTTGCGGTTGGTGGCGGCGACGATGCGCACATCGACGGGAATCTCCTGCTCCGAACCGACCGGACGGATTTTGCGTTCCTCGATGGCGCGCAGCAGCTTGGCCTGCAGCGGCAGGGGCATCTCGGCGACCTCGTCGAGGAACAGCGTGCCGCCGTTGGCGTAGTAGAACAGGCCGTCGCGGGCGTTCTGGGCGCCGGTGTAGGCGCCGCGCACATGGCCGAACAGCTCGCTTTCCATGAGGTCGGCGGCGACGGCGGCGCAATTGAGCGGCACGAAGGGCCCCGCGCCGCGCGGGCTCATGCGGTGCAGCGCGCGTGCCGCCACCTCCTTGCCGGTGCCCGACTCGCCGAGAATCAGCACCGTGCTCGGCATTGGCGCGATGCGCTTGATGAGCGCGCAGGTCTGGCGCATCGCCTCCGAGTCGCCGATCAGCCCCTCGACGCTGCCCGCCAGTTCGTCGATTTCGCGCCGCAGCACGAAGTTCTCGCGCAGCAGCCGCGAGCGCTCGTGGCAACGCTGGATCGCGTTGAGCATCTGCGGCAGGCGGAAGGGCTTGAGCAGGAAATCCGAGGCGCCGGCGCGCAGGGCATTGATCGCCATGTCCAGGTCGGCGAAGGCGGTGATGAGGATCACGTCACCGGTGTAGCCCTTCTCGCGCAATTCGCCGAGCCAGTCGACGCCCGAGCGTCCCGGCAGCGTGATGTCGAGGATGACCAGGTCGAAGCGCATGCGCGCGACCAGTTGTTCGGCTTCCTCGACGCTGCCCAGCGTCTCGACTTGCGCGCAGCGGCCGCCGAGCGCCCGGGCGAGAAAGCTGCGCATGCCCGGCTCGTCGTCGACGATGAGCACGCTGTATTCGGGCCAGGACAATGGGGTCGGCGGGGTTTCGATCCGGTCGGCCACGCACTTCCTCCTCTTGGTTGTTGTGGGTCTTGTTGGGTCTTTTTGGACCAGCTGCCCGTTTCGCGGTGAGACAAATTGTCTCAACTTTTCCTTGGGGGCGCCAATGTAAATCGGAAAACCACGGCGAAACAGCGCGTTGGAAATCTGGCGCGCCGCTTGCATTAATCGACCGGATTTGCGTCTGGAGGCGCAGGTCATTCACTGAGGAGAAAAAACAATGCAACTCAATCGGCGACAGTTCTTCAAGGTCTGCGCCGCCGGGATGGGAGGATCGAGCATTGCCCTGATGGGCTTCTCGCCGACCGCCGCCCTGGCGGAGGTCAGAGCCTTCAAGCTGGCCCGCGCCACCGAAACACGGAACATGTGTCCGTACTGCTCGGTCGGCTGCGGCGTGCTGATCTACACCACGGGCGACAAGTCCAAGAACGCCAAGGCGGACATCATCCACATCGAGGGCGACCCCGACAATCCCGTGAACCGCGGCTCGCTGTGCCCGAAGGGCGCCGGCCTGATGGACATGGTCAAGAGCCCGAACCGCCTCAAGTATCCGGAAGTGCGCGAAGCCGGCAGCAACGAATGGAAGCGCATTTCCTGGGATGACGCCATCGACCGCATCGCCAAGCACATGAAGGCCGACCGCGACGCGAACTTCGTGACCCAGAACAAGGACGGCGTCACGGTCAACCGCTGGCCGACCACCGGCTTCCTCGCCTCCTCGGCGGCATCCAACGAGGCCGGCTACCTGACGGTCAAGACCGTTCGCAGCCTCGGCATCACCGCACTCGACACGCAAGCCCGTATTTGACACGCCCCCACGGTAGCCAGTCTGGCTCCGAGTTTCGGGCGTGGCGCAATGACCAACCACTGGGTCGACATCAAGAATGCCGATCTGGTCTTCGTCATGGGCGGCAACCCCGCGGAAGCGCACCCCTGCGGCTTCAAATGGGTCATCGAGGCCAAGAAGACGCGCAAGGCGAAGCTGGTGGTCGTCGACCCCCGCTTCAACCGCACGGCTTCCGTCGCCGATTTCTACGCCCCCCTGCGGTCGGGTTCCGACATCGCCTTCCTCGGCGGCGTCATCAACTACCTGTTGACCAACGACAAGATCCACCACGACTACGTCAAGCATTACACCAACGCCAGCTTCCTGATCGACGAGGGCTTCGCCTTCGACGACGGCATCTTCTCCGGCTACAACGCCGAGAAGCGCAGCTACGACAAGGCGACCTGGAAGTACCAGCTCGACAGTCAAGGCTACGCCAAGGTCGATGAGACCCTGCAAAGCCC
The DNA here is from genome assembly GCA_024709955.1 of Rhodocyclaceae bacterium. Lineage (GTDB taxonomy): Bacteria > Pseudomonadota > Gammaproteobacteria > Burkholderiales > Rhodocyclaceae > Sulfuricystis. The sequence goes on along the minus strand of JANJVS010000016.1, from coordinate 4,144 downwards.
GCACTGCGTGTTCCAGCAGCTGAAGCAGCACTACAGCCGCTACACGCCGGAAGTGGTGGCCCAGGTCTGCGGCACGCCGAAGGACGCCTTCCTCAAGGTCTGCGAGTACATCGCCGAGACCGCGGCGCCCGACAAGACCATGACCAACCTGTACGCGCTGGGCTGGACGGAGCATTCGGTCGGCTCGCAGAACATCCGCTGCATGGCCATCATCCAGCAACTGCTCGGCAACATGGGCATGGCGGGCGGCGGCATCAACGCGCTGCGCGGCCACGCCAACGTGCAGGGCATCACCGACTTCGCCCTCTACGCCCAGAACCTGCCGGGCTACCTGGCGGCGCCGACCGATGCCGATCCGGACCGCAAGACCTTCCTTGAGAAGCGCACGCCCAAGCCCCTGCGGCCGGGGCAGATGAACTTCCCGCAGAACTTCCCGAAGTGGTTCACCAGCCTGTGCAAGGCCTGGTACGGCGACGCGGCCCACAAGGACAACGACTTCGCCTACGAGTACCTGCCGAAGCTGGGCGGCGCCTCGGACGTGCTGTCGATCTTCAACGCCATGCACGAAGGCAAGATGAACGGCTTCTTCTGCCAGGGCTTCAACCCGCTCGCCTCGGTGGCCAACAAGAAGAAGGTCGGCGACGCGCTGGCGAAGCTCAGGTACCTGGTCATCATCGACCCGCTGGCGACCGACACCTCCGAGTTCTGGAAGCCGCACGGCGAGTTCAACGAGGTCGATCCGGCCAAGATCGCGACCGAGGTGTTCCGTCTGCCCTGCAGCCTGTTCGCCGAGCAGACCGGCAGCTTCACCAACTCCGGCCGCGTCGTGCAGTGGCACTGGAAGGCGGCCGACGCGCCCGGTGACGCCAGGGACGACGCGGAGATTCTCGCCGCGCTGTTCCTCAAGCTCAAGGCGATGTACGCCAAGGACGGCGGCGCCTACCCGGACCCGATCCTCAAGCTGACCTGGGCCTACCGCCAGCCGGCCAAGCCCGCGCCCGAGGAGGTTCTGATGGAGATCAACGGCAAGGCCCTCGCCGAGGTCGTCGATCCCAAGGACGCCACCAAGGTGCTGGCCAAGCCCGGCGAGCAGCTCGGCAGCTTCGCCCTGCTGCGCGACGACGGCTCGACGAGCTGCGGCAACTGGATCTACTGCGGCACCTGGTCCCAGGCCGGCAACAACACCGCCAAGCGCGACAACAGCGATCCGTCCGGCCTCGGCCAGACGATGAACTGGGGCTACGCCTGGCCGGTGAACCGCCGCATCATCTACAACCGCGCCTCTTGCGATCTCTCCGGCAAGCCCTGGGATCCGAAGCGGGCGGTGATCCGCTGGACCGGCACGGCCTGGGGCGGCAACGACGTGCCCGACATGCGGCCGGACGCCAAGCCCGAGGAAGGCGTGATGCCCTTCATCATGAACCCCGAGGGCGTGGCGCGCCTGTTCTCGCGGGAGCTCATGGCCGAAGGCCCCATGCCCGAGCACTACGAGCCCTTCGAGACGCCGCTCGACAAGAACCCCATGCACCCGAACAACCCCAAGGCCACCAGCAACCCGGCCGCGCGGGTCTACAAGGGCGACATGGAGACCTTCGGCAAGGCCAAGGACTTCCCCTACGTCGCCACCACCTACCGGCTCACCGAGCACTTCCACTACTGGACCAAGCATTCGAAGCTGAATGCCATCACCCAGCCGGAACAGTTCGTCGAGATCGGCGAGGAGCTGGCGAAGGAGAAGGGCATCGCCGCCGGCGACAGGGTCAAGGTGCGCAGCAACCGCGGCTTCATCAAGGCCGTGGCGGTGGTCACCAAGCGCCTCAAGGCCCTCGACGTGGACGGCAGGAAGGTGCATACCGTCGGCATCCCGATCCACTACGGCTTCAAGGGGGTGACCAAGCCCGGCTTCATCACCAACACCCTGACGCCCTTCGTCGGCGACGCCAACACGCAGACGCCGGAGTACAAGGCGTTCCTGGTCAACATCGAGAAAGCGTGAGGAGATGAATATGGCCCCCACGCTCATTTCATTCGCTGCCCCCACCGGGGGCGATGCCTCCCTCGGGGCGGCCCTTCGGGAGGCATGAAATGGCTCTACAAAGTTTAGACATCGCCCGCCGCTCGGCGACCACCACGCCCGCTCCGGCGGCCCGCCAGACCACGGAGGTCGCCAAGCTCATCGACGTGTCCACCTGCATCGGCTGCAAGGCCTGCCAGGTGGCGTGCATGGAGTGGAACGACCTGCGCGACGAGGTCGGCAGCTGCGCCGGGGTGTATGACAACCCCGTCGACCTGACGGCCAAGTCGTGGACCGTGATGCGCTTCGCCGAGGTGGAACTCAGTGGTCCCAATGGGGGCAGGCTGGAGTGGCTGATCCGCAAGGACGGCTGCATGCACTGCGCCGACCCGGGCTGCCTCAAGGCCTGCCCGGCCCCCGGTGCGATCATCCAGTACGCCAACGGCATCGTGGATTTCCACCAGGAGAACTGCATCGGCTGCGGCTACTGCGTCACCGGCTGCCCGTTCAACGTCCCGCGCATCTCCAAGGAAGACAGCAAGGCCTACAAGTGCTCGCTGTGCTCCGACCGGGTCGCCGTCGGCCAGGCTCCGGCCTGCGCCAAGGTCTGCCCGACCGGCGCGATCCAGTTCGGCTCCAAGGAGCAGATGCAGGACGTCGCGGACAAGCGTCTCGCCGACCTCAAGTCGCGCGGCTTCGACAAGGCGGGGCTGTACGATCCGCAGGGCGTCGGCGGCACGCACGTCATGTACGTGCTGCACCACGCCGACCGGCCGGAGCTCTACAGCGGCCTGCCGAACGATCCGGCCATCAGTCCGCTGGTCTCGCTGTGGAAGGGCTTCGCCAAGCCGCTCGCCACGCTGGCGCTCGCCGGCGTCGCGCTCGGCAGCCTGTTCCACTACGTCACCAAGGGGCCGAACGAGGTGTCGAAGGAACTGGAAGACGAGCTTGAAAAGGAGGAGTCATGACCCGCCCCCTTCGCTTCCCCCTCGCGGGGGAAAGTCCTCTTGCTCGCTGCGCTCGTCGGTCACGGGGCGCTCCGCACGACGGCCTCGACGGTTGCGCGCTCCGCGCGCGCGCCGTCCCGGCTTGTGGCGGCACGGCGCCGGGACTGCCTTTTGAGGAGGTAACACCATGATCCGCAATCCGAAGGACCTGCAGCGCTACACGGCGCACGAGCGGGCCAATCACTGGGTGGTGGGCATCAGCTTCATCCTGCTCGCCCTCTCGGGGCTGGCCTTCTTCCACCCGGCGTTCTTCCCGCTGGCGCAGCTGTTCGGCGGCGCGGTCTGGGCGCGCATCCTGCACCCATTCCTCGGGGTGCTGATGGCCGTCTCCTTCCTCGCCATCTTTTTCCGCTTCAAGGCGTTGAACGTCATGACGCCGGCGGACCAGGAATGGCTGAACCGGGTCGGCGAGATGGTGGATGGCAACGACCACGACATGCCGGAACAGGGCAAGTACAACGGTGGCCAGAAGATGATGTTCTGGGCCCTCGCCCTGTGCATGCTGCTGCTCGCCGTCTCCGGCATCCTGCTGTGGCGCGCCTACTTCGGCTTCCCGGTGGGCCTGGTGCGCTTCGGCGCGGTGATCCACGCCGCCACGGCGGCGGTGATGATCGCGCTGATCTTCGTGCACGTCTATGCGGCGATCTGGGTCAAGGGTACGATCCGCGCCATGTGGTACGGCACGGTGACGCGCGCCTGGGCCAAGCAGCACCACCGCGCCTGGTACCGCCAGGTGACCGGCAAGTCGTAAGCAGGCAGTCCAATGCAACCATGCGGGCAACCCTCGGGGTTGCCCGCTTTTCCAAAAAGAACATGAACGCCGTCATCGAAACCCCGACCCAACAACCGATTCCGACCGCCGGCACGCCGCCGGCCGTCATCGTCCCAGACATGGACGTGTTCGCCGCGCGCGCCGCGCGCTTCGGACAACTGGCCGAGGGCCATGCGCTCGGCGACTGGCTGCGCTTCCTCGGCGCCCTCGGCCAGGCGCAGCACCAGTGCCTGCACAAGGCCCCCGAGCCGCCCTTCCACGACGCCAGGCTCCAGTCCCGCGCCCGCGAGTTCGGCATGCCGCCGCTGCCCGCGCAGACCTGGCGGCGCGACCCGGCCTGGCGCGCCATCC
>JANJVS010000213.1 GCA_024709955.1 Rhodocyclaceae bacterium | reverse complement strand
TCGGCGATCATGCGCGGCAGCGGCGCTTCGAGGAAGGGGAAGTCCTCGACGTCGCCCAGGTGCAGCGACTTCATGCGCAGGATCACGCCCGCCAGCGAGGAACGCAGGATCTCGGGATCGGTGTAGGGCGCGCGCTTGTTGAAGTCCTCTTCCGAATAGAGACGGAAGCAGACGCCCGAGGAGACGCGGCCGCAGCGGCCGGCGCGCTGGTTGGCCGCCGCGCGCGACACGTCCTCGACCTGCAGCTGCTCGACCTTGTTGCGATGCGAGTAGCGCTTGACGCGGGCGAGGCCCGTGTCGATGACGTAGCGGATGCCCGGCACGGTCAACGAGGTCTCGGCGACGTTGGTCGCCAGCACCACGCGGCGCCCCTGGTGCGGCGCGAACACGCGGCTCTGCTCCTGCGCGGTCTGGCGCGCGAACAGCGGCAGCACCTCCAGGCCGGGCGGATGGTGCTTCCTGAGCGCCTCGGCCGCCTCGCGAATCTCGCGCTCGCCGGGCAGGAACACCAGCACGTCACCGGGGCCGGTGCGGTGTGCCTCGTCGACGGCATCGACGATGGCGTCGTTCACGTCGGCGTCCTTGCGCTCGTCGAAGGGGCGATAGCGCGTTTCGATCGGATAGAGCCGGCCCGAGACCTCGATGATCGGGGCGCCGTCGAAATGCTTCGAGAAGCGTTCGGCGTCGAGGGTCGCCGAGGTGACGATGAGCTTGAGGTCGCGCCGCTTCGCCAGCACCGACTTCAGGTAGCCGAGCAGGAAGTCGATGTTGAGCGAGCGTTCGTGCGCCTCGTCGATGAGGATGGTGTCGTACTGGCGCAAGAGCGGATCGGTCTGCGTCTCGGCCAGCAGGATGCCGTCGGTCATCAGCTTGATGTAGCTCTCGGCCGAGGTCTTGTCGGTGAAGCGGATCTTGTAGCCGACGTAACGGCCCAGCTCGGACTTGAGCTCCTGCGCGATGCGCGTCGCCGTGGCGCGCGCGGCGATGCGGCGCGGCTGGGTGTGGCCGATCAGGCCCTTGAGGCCGCGACCGAGTTCCAGGCAGATCTTCGGCAGCTGCGTCGTCTTGCCCGAGCCGGTCTCGCCGCAGATGACGACGACCTGGTGCTTCTCGATGGCCCGGGCGATCTCGGCGCGGCGCGCGTTGACCGGCAGGGCCTCGTCATAGGTGATCGCCGGGCGCGCGGCACGGCGGGCTTCCGGATCAAACTTCATGCCGCTTCATCAGGGTGCTGCCCCGAAACTCCATCTTCAACCACCAGTACAAATGAATTAACACTCTTGTCGCACGCTCCGGCCGCATCATTCAAGTACATGAATCGATTGCCGTTAAAAATCCCAGGACGCCTCGACGGGACTTCCAGGGGAACGGGCCATGGGTTTCGAAACGCAAGTGTCGTTTGCCAACATTCCGGCGGTACATGCCAAGCCGGATGTCGGCCATGTTAACCCGGACGGCCAGGGCAAACGCGAGAGCAAAGACCGGCAAGCGCGCCAGAACAACGACGACCGGGACGACACGCCCCGTCCCGTACCGAATGCGCAAGGCCAGATCACCGGCAAGCTGATCGACATTACCGCCTGAATCACTGCGCCAGTTTATTGATGGTAAAAATTCCCAGCCCGGTCATCGCCAGCGAGCCGAACAGGTGCAGGCTGGCGGCGCCCGCCGCCCAGGCGTAGCGCGCGTTCTGGATCAGATGCACCACCTCCGCCGAGAAGGTCGAGAAGGTGGTCAACGCGCCGAGAAAGCCGGTGACGAAGAACAGCTTCAGCTCGGGCGGCAGCTCGGCGTTGATGTGGAACACCGCGACCGCCGCGCCGACCAGATAGCCGCCGACCAGGTTGGC
>JANJVS010000188.1 GCA_024709955.1 Rhodocyclaceae bacterium | reverse complement strand
GCGAACCAGGCCTTGACCTTCTGGCGCGCGCGCGAGGAGACCAGATAGCCCGGGCTCAGCCAGTCGCGCGAGGGGCCGCCGCTCTTGGCGGAGATCACCTCGACCTGCTGGCCGCTCTTGAGCGGCGTGTCGAGCGGCACCAGGTGGCCGTCGATGCGCGCGCCGCGGCAGCGGTGGCCGAGGTCGGTATGCACGCGGTAGGCGAAGTCCACCGGCGTCGCGCCCTTGGGCAGGTCGATGACGCGGCCCTGCGGCGTCATCACGTAGATGGTGTCGTCGAGGGCCGCGCGCTTGAACTGCTCGACCCAGACCGCCGAATCGGTGATCTCGTCGCGCCAGGACAGCAGCTGGCGCAGCCAGGCGATCTTGTCGTCGTAGTCCGAGTCGGCCTTGGCCGAGGTGCCGCTCTCCTTGTAGCGCCAGTGGGCGGCGACGCCCATCTCGGCGTGCTGGTGCATCTCGTGGGTGCGGATCTGCACTTCGAGGGAACGGCCGTCCTCGGCCATCACGGCGGTATGCAGCGAGCGATAGTAGTTGCCCTTCGGGTGCGAGATGTAGTCGTCGAACTCGCCGTGGATCGGCTGCCAGAGCGCATGGACGATGCCGAGCGCGGTGTAGCAGTCCTTCACCTCGTCCACGATGATGCGCAGCGCGCGCACGTCGTAGACCTCGGCGAATTCGAGGTCCTTCTGGCGCATCTTGTTCCAGATGCTGTAGATGTGCTTGGGCCGGCCATAGACCTCGGCATGGGTGACGCCGGACTTCGCCAGCTCTTCCTTGAGGCGCGCGACGGCGTCGACGATGAAGGCCTCGCGTTCCAGGCGCTTCTCGTCGAGCTGCTTGGCGATGCGCTTGTAGGTGGCCGGCTCGATGAAGCGGAAGGCGAGGTCCTCGATCTCCCACTTGATCTGCCAGACGCCGAGGCGGTTGGCGAGGGGCGCGTAGATCTGCAGGCTTTCGCGCGCCATGTCGGCGCGCTCGGGCGTGTCCTGGTCGGTGAACCAGCGCAGCGTCTGGGTACGCGAGGCGAGCCGCACCAGCACGACGCGGATGTCCGCCGCCAGGGCGAGCAGCATCTTGCGCAGGATCTCGGCCTGGGCCTGCACGCCCTGGGCGTTCTGCGCCGCGGCGAGCGTCAGCGGCCGCAGGTGCTTGAGGCGGTAGAGGCCATCGACCAGGTCGGCCACCGCCGCGCCCCATTGCGCGGCCAGCTTCTCGTGGGCATGCTCCAGGTAGTCGGGCACGGCGAACAGCAGCGCGGCCAGGCGGCTGTCGAGATCGAGATTGAGCGAGGCGAGGATCAGCGCCGCGCCGATGCCGTGATCGAAGGCCAGTTCGCCGGTGCCGATCCGGCCCTCGCCGTAGAGCTCGCGCGCATGGGCGATCGCGTCCACCAGGCGCCGCGCGCCCTCCTCCGGCAGCCCCTCGGCGAGTCGCGCGAGGACCGTTTCGTCGAGGCCCGATTCGGGCAGGGAATGGACTACTGAAACCATGGGGAAGGCGTCGGTGGGGAGGAAGGCGGAAGCGCGGCGCGGACTGGCGCGACGCGGCCATTTTACAGGCAGCGAATAATCCGCCGGAAAACACTCCGGCGACGGGCGCGAAAAAAGTCCGCCGCCCTTGGTCGGCGGGGCGCGGAGCGGTTATCCTTCGGGAAAAAAGCCGTCACCAGACCATCATGCCCGTCCCGTCCCCGCTGCCGCCGGAAAAACTGTTCACCCGCTGCGATGCCGCCGCCATCGGCTTCGCCAGCAGCGCCGAACTGCCCGATCTCGACGCCGCGCTGATCCATCCGCGTGCGCTCGAAGCCGCCCATCTCGGCCTCGACATGCGGCAGCAGGGCTACAACCTGTTCGTGCTCGGCGACGCCGGCAGCGGCCGCCACGCCATCATCGACCGCCTGCTGGCCGGGGAGCGCCGGAACGGCGCGGCGCCCGCCGACTGGTGCTACATCAACAATTTCGCCAATCACTCCCGGCCGCGCCTGCTGCGCCTGCCCTGCGGCCGCGGCGCGCGCCTGCGCGACGACATGCAGCGCTTCGTCGGCGAGCTCGCCCCGGCCATCGCCGCCGCCTTCGAGAGCGCCGAATACCGCGGCCGCATCGAATCGCTGCAGGAGGAAGAGAAGCTGCGCGAGGAGAAGGCGCTGCGCCAGCTCGGCCACGCCTCCGGCGAACAGGGCATCGCCCTGCTGCGCACGCCGCAGGGCTTCGTCTTCGCGCCGCTGAAGAACGGCGAGGAGACCATGTCCTCGGAGGAGTTCTCCCAGCTGCCCGAGGAGCGCCAGGAAGAGCTCGGCAAGAAGATGGAGGGATTCCACGAGCAGCTGCACCGGCTGATGAACGAATTCCCGCAGTGGCGGCGCGAGTCGCAGGGCCGCATCAAGGAAGCCAGCCGCGAGGCGCTCAAGCTCGCGGTCGGCCACCTGATCGAGGAACTGCGTCCCGCCTACGCCGACCTGCCGGCGGTGGGCGAATTCCTCGACGCCGTGCTGCAAGACATCGTCGAGAGCGGCGAGTCGCTGCGCGAGACGACCAAGAGCGACGACGAGACCGAGACCACCTTCTTCTCCGGCACCATCGCGATCCAGCGCTACCTGGTCAACCTGCTGGTGGAGAACCCGGCCAGCGGCGAGCGGCCGATCGTGCATGAGGATCATCCGACCCTGCAGAACCTGGTCGGCCGCATCGAGCATCTGGTACACATGGGCACGCTGGTCAGCAACTTCACGCTGATCAAGGCCGGCGCCCTGCAGCGCGCCAACGGCGGCTTCCTGGTGCTCGACGCCCTCAAGGTGCTCTCCCAGCCCTACGCCTGGGAGGGCCTCAAGCGCGCGCTCCAGTCCGGCGAGGTGCGCATCGAATCGCTCTCGGAGATGATCGGACTGACCAGCACGACGCAGATGGAGCCCGAGCCGGTGCCCCTCGACATCAAGGTGGTGCTGATCGGCGAACGCATCGTCTACTACCTGCTGTCCGAATACGATCCCGATTTCCCGGCGCTCTTCAAGATCACCGCCGACATGGAGAGCGACATCCCGCGCACGCCGGAGAACACCGCCCAGTACGCGCGCCTGATCGCCACCCTGGCGCGCCAGGCCGAACTGCGTCCGCTGACCGCCGCCGCCGTGGCGCGCCTGGTCGAGCATGCCGCGCGCCTCGCCAGCGACGCCGAGAAGCTCAGCACCCAGACCCAGCCCCTCGACAACCTGATGCGCGAGGCCGATCACTTCGCCGCCCGGGACGCGGCGGCGACCATCGACGCGGCGCATGTCGAAACCGCGCTGGCGGCGCACCGCCGCCGCCACGAGGGCATGCGCCGCCGCTACCAGGAGGAGATCCTGCGCGGCCAGTGGCTGGTGGATACCGCCGGCGCCCACGTCGGCCAGATCAACGGTCTGGCCGTGGTGCCGCTCGGCGACGCCAGCTTCGCCCATCCGGTGCGCATTACCGCGACGGTGCGCATGGGCGACGGCGAGGTGATCGACATCGAGCGCGAGGTGGAGCTCGGCGGGCCGATCCACTCCAAGGGCGTGCTGATCCTCTCCTCCTTCCTCGCCGCGCGCTTCGGCTGGGCGGTGCCGCTCTCGCTCAAGGCCAGCCTGGTGTTCGAGCAGTCCTACGGCGGCGTCGAGGGCGACAGCGCCTCGCTGGCCGAGCTCGCCGCCCTGCTCTCGGCCCTCTCCGGCATCCCGATCCGCCAGTCCCTCGCGGTGACCGGCTCGGTGAACCAGTTCGGCGTCGTCCAGCCCGTCGGCGGCATCAACGAGAAGATCGAGGGCTTCTTCGACATCTGCGCCGCGCGCGGCCTGACCGGCGACCAGGGCGTGCTGATCCCGGCGCCCAACGTCTGCCACCTGATGCTGCGCCAGGAGGTGGTGGATGCGGTCAGACAGGAGCGCTTCCGCATCTGGGCGGTCGCCAGCATCGACGAGGCGATGGAGCTCCTGACCGGCGTGCCCGCCGGCCTGCCCGACGAGAAGGGCGAGATTCCCGCCGGCACGGTCAATTTCCAGATCGCGCTGCAGCTCGCCGAATTCGCGCAGATGCGCCAGGACTACGCCAGCCCGCCGCCCAAGCCGCGGGAGAAAAAGAAGGCCGAGGCCGCGCCACCGCCGGCCAAGCCGCCGGCACCGCCGGACGGTTCGGGCAAGTCCTGACTTTCATGATGCGGGAAACATCGCCCCGCATCATGAAAGTCGGCTCTTTTCACACGCCCGCCCCCCTTCGCCCCCCTCGCGGGGGGGGCCTGATTGGCTCGCTTCGCTCGATATGACCAAGCATGCTCATCCACATTTTTCACGCTAACGACGCTTGCGCCGCAGCCAGGCCTTGCGCAGTTCCTCGGCCGCGCCGAGCAGCAGCGCGAAGGGCAGCATGTAGAGCCATACATCGGCCGACAGCGGCGCGGTACCGAACAGCCGGTTGCCCCAGGGCGTATAGACGATCGCCAGCAGCAGCGCCCCCTCCGCCATGAGGCCGGCGAGCAGCAGCCGGTTGCCGAACGGCGGGAAGCGCCAGGCCGGCAGCAACGGATGGCGGCAGACGAAGACATTCACCATCTGCGCCAGCACGATGGCGGCGAGGCAGGCCGTGGTGGCCTGCAGGTAGAGCGGATCGTGGGCCGCCGGCATCTGGCCGTAAGACCAGCCGCCCGCCTGCATGACGAAGAAGAAGGCGGCCAGCGCCGCCAGGGCTTCGAGCGGGCCGAGGAACAGGTAGGCGCGCGCCAGCAGCGGCCAGGACAGCAGCCGTTCGCCGCGCGGTCGCGGCGGGCGGCGCATCACGTCGCCGTGGGGCTTCTCGGCGCCGAGCGCGAGGGCCGGCAGCATGTCGGTGCCGAGGTCCACGGCGAGGATCTGGATGATGGTCAGCGGCAGCGGGATCTTGAACAGCACGAAGGCCAGATAGGGCACGATCTCCGGGATGTTCGAGGTCAGGATGTAGGTGAGGAACTTGCGGATGTTCTCGAACACCGCGCGGCCTTCCTCGATGGCGTTCACGATGGTGGCGAAGTGGTCGTCGAGCAGCACTATGTCGGCGGCCTCGCGCGCCACGTCGGTGCCGGAGAGGCCCATGGCGATGCCGATGTCGGCGGTCTTGAGGGCCGGGGCGTCGTTCACGCCGTCGCCGGTGACGGCGACGATCTCGCCCTTGTGCCGCAGCGCCTGGACGACGAGCATCTTCTGCTCCGCCGTGACCCGGGCGAACAGGATCTCCGGCGCGTCGAGGGCAAGTTGCAGCGCGGCGGGGCCCATGTGGCGCACCTCCTCGCCGGTCAGCACCACGGGCGTGGTCGTGCGCACGATATCGACCTCGCGCGCCAGCGCCACGGCCGTATGCGGATGATCGCCGGTGATCATGACGACGCGCACGCCGGCCTCGTGGCAGCGCGTCACCGCCGCATGCACGTCGGGCCGCGGCGGGTCTTCGAGGCCGATCAGGCCGCCGAGTTCGAGCCCGGTTTCCGCCGGGCCCTCTCCCGCCGCCAGCGGCCGCCAGGCCAGGGCGAGGACGCGCAGGCCGCGGTCGGCCATGTCCACCTGGGCGCGGCGGAACATCTCCAGCGCCGCGGCATCGAGCGGGCGGGCGGTGTCGCCGTCGAGCCAGGTCGCGCACTGGGGCAGCACGGTCTCGGGCGCGCCCTTGCACCAGAGGAAGCCATCGCCGTCCGCATTCCGCATTGTCACCGACATGCGCCGGCGCTCGGCATCGAAGGGAATCTCGCCGTCCCGGCGCCCCAGATCCGGCAGGTCGCCGGCGAACCGCCAGAGAGCGATTTCCATCGGGTCGCCGCTCGGCTGGCCCTCGGGGAACTTGAGGCTATGGCAGCAGCGCGCGACGGCGCGCAGGCGCCAGTCGCCGCCGCGCGGCCAGCGCTTCGCCGCGAGCCGGTGCCGGCCATCCACAAACAGCTCGCGCACCGTCATGCGGTTCTGCGTCAGCGTGCCGGTCTTGTCGGTGAGGATCACGGTCGCGCTGCCGAGGGTCTCGACGGCCGGCAGGTGGCGCACCAGCGCGTTGCGCCGCGCCATGCGCTGGGTCGCCATGGCCAGCGACAATGTCACCGTCGGCAGCAGACCCTCGGGCACGTTGGCGACGATGATGCCGATGGCGAACATGAAATTCGCCCAGAACGGCAGGCCGACGAGGTGGCCGACGGCGAAGAACGCCACGCCGAGGCCGAGGGCCAGCAGCGCCACCAGGCGCGAGACGCGGCGGATCTCCTTCTGCAGCGGCGATTCGGTCTCGCCGGCGGTCTGGGTCAGGTGGGCGATGCGGCCGAATTCGGTGCGCATGCCCGTCGCATGGACGACGGCGCTGCATTCGCCGGCGACGATCAGCGTGCCGGCGAGCAGCAGGCAGCGCGCCTGCAGCGGATCGGCGGCCTGGTCGGCCTCGGCACTGCGGGCTTTGGGACGCGACTCGCCGGTCAGCGTGGCGAGATTGACGCGCAGGCCCCAGCTCTCGACGATGCGGCAGTCCGCCGGCACCTTGGCGCCTTCGGCGAGCAGCACGATGTCGCCGGGCACCAGCTCCGCCGCGTCCACTTCCTCGACGCCGGCGGCGCGCCGCACGTCCACGCGCTGGGGCAAGAGCTGGCGCAGCGCGGCGAGCGCCTGTTCGGCGCGATAGGCCTGCCAGAAGGAGAAGCCGCCGTTGACGAGGATGACGCCGACGATGGCGAAGCCCAGCTCGGCCATGCCCTGGCCGGGGTCGTAGGACTCGGCGAGGAAGGCCAGCCCCGCGGCCAGCCAGAGGATCAGCGCGAAGAAGTGGCTGAACTCGCGCAGCAGGGAAAGCCAGAGCGGCTCGCGCGCCATTGCTTCGACCCGATTCGGGCCGAACTCGGCGAGGCGGCGCCGGACCTCGGCGGCCGTCAGCCCCTGCGGGCCGCTGCCGAGGGCGGCGAGCGCCGCCGCGACGGTCTGGTGGGCAATGCCCGGTCCGGGAAGCGCGGGGAACTTCTGGTCCATCGCTTCCCGTCCGATCGGTTTCCTATCCGACCCACCGCCGCGCGTTGCGGAACATGGTCATCCAGGGGCTGTCCTCGCCCCAGCCTTCCGGATGCCAGGACATCTGCACCGTGCGGAAGACGCGCTCGGGGTGCGGCATCATGATGGTGAAGCGGCCGTCCGGCGTGGTCACGCCGGTGATGCCGCCGGGGGAGCCGTTCGGGTTGGCCGGATAGGCGGCGGCCGGCGCGCCCCGGTTGTCGATGTACCGTACCGCCAGCGCCGACTTTTGGGCATCGCCCGCGAACACCGCGCGGCCTTCGCCGTGGCTGACCACCACCGGCAGCTTCGAGCCGGCCATGCCGGCGAAGAAGACCGAGGGCGAATCCACGATCTCGACCATGGCGAAGCGGGCCTCGAGCTGCTCGCAGCGGTTGCGGTGGAAGGTGGGCCAGTCCTGCGCGCCCGGGATGATGGCCGCGAGGTTGCTCATCATCTGGCAGCCGTTGCAGACACCCAAAGCAAACGTGTCGGCGCGCTGGAAGAAGGCGGAGAACTCGTCCTTGAGGCGCGCGTTGAAGAGGATCGACTTGGCCCAGCCCTGGCCAGCGCCGAGCACGTCGCCGTAGGAGAAGCCGCCGCAGGCGGCGAAGCCCTTGAAGTCGGCCAGATGCACGCGGCCGGCCATGAGGTCGGACATGTGCACATCCACCGCCGCGAAGCCGGCGCGGTCGAAGGCGGCGGCCATCTCGACCTCGCCGTTCACGCCCTGCTCGCGCAGGATCGCGATCTTGGGCTTCGCACCCGTCACGACGAAGGGGGCCGCCGGATCGAAAGTGAGTTGCGCCAACAGGCCGGGATCGGCCGCGTCGAGGAGCGCATCAAACTCCTCCTGCGCGCAGGCCGGGTCGTCGCGCAGGCGCGCGATCTGGTAGCTGGTCTCGCTCCAGGCGCGCTGCAGCTCGATGCGCGTGGCGCCGAAGACGAGCTTCGAATTGCGCCAGACGCGGATCTCGTCCTTGCCGTTGAGCGTGCCGATCATGTGGGCGCAGGCGCCGAGGCCGGCGTCGCGCAGGGCCTGCATCACCGTCGGGCGGTCGTCGCGCAGCACCTGGATCACGGCGCCGAGTTCCTCGTTGAACAGCGCGGCGATCAGGCGGTCGCGCATGCGGCCATCCACCATCTCGGGATAGCGCTCGATGCCGTCCACGTCGTTCATGAGCGGGTCGTAGCAGAGCGTGTCGAGGTTCAGCGACACGCCGGTGCGGCCGGCGAAGGCCATCTCGCAGACGGTGGCGAACAGGCCGCCGTCGGAGCGGTCGTGATAGGCGAGCAGCATGCCGGCGCGATTGAGGTGCTGGATCAGGGCGAAGAAGGCCTTGAGCCTGTCGGCGTCGGCATCCGGCGGCACGTCGGCAGAGACGCCATACACCTGCGCCAGCGCCGAGCCGCCGAGGCGGTTCTGGCCGGCGCCGAGGTCGATGAGGATCAGCTCGGTCTCGCCTTCCTGCGCCGCGCCCTTGTCGCGCTGGAGTTGCGGCGTCAGGGTCCTGCGGATGTCGGCGCAGGGCGCGAAGGCGGTGGCGATCAGCGACAGCGGCGCGGTGACCATCTTCTCCCGGCCGTCCTCGTTCCACTTGGTGCGCATCGACAGGGAATCCTTGCCGACGGGAATCGAAACGCCGAGGGCCGGGCAGAATTCGAGGCCGACGGTCCTGACCGTGTCGAACAGCGCGGCGTCCTCATGGCCGTGGCCGGCGGCCGCCATCCAGTTGGCGGAGAGCTTGATCTTCGTGATGTCGCCGATGTCCGCGGCGGCGAGGTTGGTGATCGCCTCGCCCACCGCCATGCGGCCCGAGGCCGGCGCGTCCAGAAGGGCGATGGGGGTGCGCTCGCCCATGGCGAAGCATTCGCCGAGGTTGGTGTCGTAGCCCATGGCCGTCACGGCCACGTCGGCCACCGGCGTCTGCCAGGGGCCGACGAACTGGTCGCGCGCGGTCAGGCCGCCGACGGTGCGGTCGCCGATGGTGATGAGGAAGCTCTTCGAGGCCACGGCCGGCAGGCGCAGCACGCGGAAAGCCGCCTCCTTCAGGTCGATCCGCGCGAGGTCGAGGGCCGGCATCGCCACGGCCTTGCGCCGGGCGTCGCGGTGCATGCGCGGCGGCTTGCCGAGCAGCACGTCCATCGGCATGTCCACGGGCTTGTTGCCGAAGTGGTCGTCCTTGACGACCAGTTGCCTTTCTTCCGTCGCCTCGCCGATCACGGCATAAGGGCAGCGCTCGCGCGCGCAGATGGCTTCGAATTCCGCGAGGCGGTCCGGGCCGATGGCGAGGACATAACGCTCCTGCGCCTCGTTGCACCAGATCTCGCGCGGCGCCATGCCCGGCTCCTCGTTGGGCACGGCGCGCAGGTCGAACAATGCGCCGCGGCCGGCATCGTTGGCCAGCTCGGGCATCGCGTTGGAGATGCCGCCGGCGCCGACGTCGTGGATCGCCAGGATCGGGTTGGCGTCGCCGAGCTGCCAGCAGCGGTCGATGACTTCCTGGGCGCGGCGCTGCATCTCGGGGTTCCCTCTTTGTACCGAGGCGAAGTCGAGGTCGGCGGTGTTGGTGCCCGTCGTCATCGACGAGGCGGCGCCGCCGCCGAGGCCGATCAGCATGCCCGGGCCGCCGAGCTGGATCAGCCGGGTGCCGGCGGGGAACTGCTCCTTGAAGGCATGGCGGCCGGAGATGTTGCCGACGCCGCCGGCGATCATGATCGGCTTGTGGTAGCCGCGCATCTCGCCGTTGAATTCCTGCTCGAAGCTGCGGAAATAGCCGGCGAGGTTGGGCCGGCCGAACTCGTTGTTGAAGGCGGCCGCGCCGATCGGGCCTTCGATCATGATGTCGAGGGCGGCGGCGATGCGGTCGGGCTTGCCGTAGCTGGACTCCCAGGGCTGGGCGAAGCCGGGGATCTTGAGGTCGGAGACCGAGAAGCCCGAGAGGCCGGCCTTGGGCTTGGAACCGCGCCCCGTCGCGCCCTCGTCGCGGATCTCGCCGCCGGAGCCGGTGGCCGCGCCGGGGAAAGGCGAAATGGCGGTCGGGTGGTTGTGGGTCTCGACCTTGGCGAGGATGTGGGTGGTGTCCTCGACGTAGGCATACGATCCGTCGGCCTGCGGGTAGAAGCGCTTGACGTTCGCGCCCTCGACCACGGCGGCGTTGTCGGAATAGGCGACCACCGTGCCCTCGGGATGGGCCTTGTGCGACTCGCGGATCATACCGAACAGCGACAGCGGCTGGTCGGCGCCGTCGACGGTCCAGGAAGCGTTGAAGATCTTGTGGCGGCAGTGCTCGGAATTCGCCTGGGCGAACATCATGAGCTCGACGTCGGTCGGGTTGCGGCCGGCCTTGCCGAAGTTCTCGACGAGGTAGTCGATCTCGTCCTCGGAGAGCGCAAGGCCCAGCTCGCCGTTGGCCTTGACCAAGGCGGCGCGGCCGCCGGCGAGGATGTCCACGCTGGTGAGCGGCTGGGGCGCGACGTGGTGGAAGAGCTGCTCGGCGGCATCGATGGAATCGAGCACCGATTCGGTCATGCGGTCGTGGCACCGTGCCGCCAGCGCCGAGATTTCACCGCCCTTGAAGTGGTAGGCGATGCCGCGCTCGATGCGCCTGATCGCCGCGAAGCCGCAGTTGTGGGCGATGTCGGTGGCCTTCGAGGCCCAGGGCGAAATCGTGCCGAGGCGCGGCGTCACCAATGCAAAACTGCCGCTCGGCTCGGCCGGCAGGGTGGCCGGAATGCCCAGCAGATCCTTGAGCCGCGCCAGCTCGTCGCCGCTCAGCGTGCCGTCGGTCTCGACGAAATACCAGTGCTCGGCGGCGCAGGCGGTGCCGAGCTGTTCCTGCAAACGGGCGAGACGGGTGGCGGAAAAGGCGGCGGTGCCGCGGAGCTTGAGGATCGGGGACATGGCGGGGACGGAAAAATGGCTGGCAGGGGGCGGGGCCGGAATGAGGCGGCGATTATACTTGCCGCCTTCCCACCGACCGCGCGCCCTGACGGAGACTTTCGATGAGCCTGAGTATCACCTCCCCGGCTTTTGTCCACCAGGGCGAAATCCCCACGCGATTCACCTGCGAGGGCGCCGACGTGTCGCCGGCGCTGGCCTGGTCCGGCCTGCCGGCGGGCACGCAAAGCCTGGCGCTGATCGTGGCCGACCCCGACGCCCCCGATCCCGCCGCGCCGCGGATGACCTGGGTGCATTGGGTGCTCTACAACCTGCCGCCCACGGCTAGCGGCCTGCCGGAGGCGGTGCGTCCCGCCGAACTGCCGGCCGGCACCCTGGAGGGCATCAACGACTGGCGGCGCACTGGCTACGGCGGCCCCTGCCCGCCCATCGGCAGGCACCGCTATTTCCACAAGCTCTACGCCCTCGACGCAGTGCTGCCCGACCTCGGCCGGCCCACCAAGGACCGGCTTGAAAAGGCCATGGCCGGCCATATCCTCGGGCAGGCCGAACTGCTCGGCACCTACATAAAAAGCCGCTAGGCAAAACTGGAGACTTCCCGATGACCGCCCATTCCTACGACGTCAGCGTCGCCGATTTCGACGAAAAAGTCCTCGCCGCCTCGCAGCAGGCGCCGGTGCTGGTGGACTTCTGGGCGCCCTGGTGCCAGCCCTGCCGCATCCTCAAGCCCCTGCTCGAAAAACTCGCCGCCGAATACGGCGGCAGGTTCATCCTCGCCAAGGTGAATTCCGACGAGAACCAGGAACTCTCGCAGCAATATGGCGTGCGCGGCATCCCGGCGGTGAAGGCCTTCGTCGGCGGCCAGCTCGTGGACGAATTCACCGGCGCCCTGCCGGAGCCGCAGATTCGCGAGTTCCTCGAACGCCTGATCCCCTCGCCCGCCGAACCACTGCGCCGCGAGGCGCTCGCGGCCCACGCCCGCGGCGATCTCGACGGCGCGCGCAAGACCATGGCCGAGGCGATCAACCTCGATCCGCGGAACGACAACTCCTACCTCGACTACATCGAAATGAGCCTGGACGCCGGCGTGCTCGACGAGGCGAAGGAACTGCTCGACGCGGTCGCCGACCGGGCACGGGACAAGGCGCGTCTCGCCTCCCTGCAGGCCCGCCTGCAGCTCGCCCAGGCCGGCGGCGGCGCCGACGCGGCGGAACTGCGGGCCAGGCTCGCCGCCAATCCCGCCGACCTGGAGACGCGCCTCGCCCTGGCCAATGCCCTCGCGCTGGCGCAGGACTACCGCGGCGCCTTCGAGAACCTGCTGGAAATCGTGCGCCGCGACCGCAAATGGAACGACGAGGCCGGCCGCAAGACCATGCTCACCCTGTTCAGCCTGTTGTCCGCCCAGCCGCAATACGACGACCTGATCCGCGAATTCCGCGTCCAGCTCTCCCGCACGCTGAACTGACCGTGGTCGATATCCAGGTCAGCGAGTCCTCCGGCGTCCGCTATCTGCATTTCAGTTCGAACTGGGTGCAGGGGGCGATGCGCATCGCGCGCCCCTGGGCGCTCGAACTCGACTACACGCGCGAGATGATGGCGGCGCTGCTGCTGCGGCCGGACGGCGACTGGCCGCGCTCGGCGCTGCTGATCGGCCTCGGCGCGGCCTCGCTGACCAAGTTCCTCTACCGCCACCGCCCGGAGGCGCGACTGACGGTGGTCGAGATCGAGCCGGCCGTCATCGCGGCCGCGCGGCAGTACTTCAAGCTGCCGGAGGAGGACGCGCGCCTGTCCATCCTCGTCGGCGACGGCGCGGCCCATGTCGCCGCCGCGGCGGAGCGCTACGACCTGATCCTCGTGGATGGCTTCGACGCCAAGGCGCGCAGCGGCAGGCTCGACGGCCTGCCCTTCTACCGGGACTGCCGGGCGCGGCTGTCCGCCTCGGGGCTGATGGCCGTGAACCTGCTGTCGAAGCGGCGCGGCGTGCGCGACGCGATGGAACGCATCGCCGAGGCCTTCGACGGCCGCGCCCTCGCCTTCCCCTCCTGCGACAGCGGCAATGTCGTCGCCTTCGCCGCCGCCGGCGCGCCGGTCGAGCACGGCCTCGGCGAGCTCAAGACGGCGGCCCGCGCCCTGAAAGAGGCCACCGGCCTGAACCTGCTGCCCACCCTGACCCGACTGGAAACCTCCCGCCATTGCCCCGGCGGCCGGATCAGGCTCTAACAAGCCAGCAATAACAGCTAGACCAACTTAACGGCATAACTCTTTGCTCATAGAACCTCTGTTATAGTCGGACGGTTTTCGGATTTCGTCAGGAATCGAGTTCATGCCGACCAGCTCGCCGCGCCTCGAATGGGGCGCGCAGTTCCGTACCCACATCAAGATCATCGACGAGCAGCACCAGGTGCTGTTCGACCTGATCAACGACATCGAAGACCAGCTGACCGCGTCGCCCAGCGACGAATGCCAGCTGCACAAGGCGATCGATGGCGTGGTGGCCTATTCCCTCTACCATTTCGTCACCGAGGAAAGCCTCGCCTACCGGGCCAAGGCCACCACGCGGATGGACGGCCACGTGCGCGCCCACAACGAGTTCCGCAAGAAGCTGGCGGACTACCGGCACGCCGCGCGGGAGGGGAATATCCGCGGCGTCGCCGCCGACCTGCTGCGCTATCTCAAGCACTGGCTGGTCAGCCACATCATGGAAACCGACGTCGCCCTCGGCGCGGAAATCCTCGCCCTGGAAAACCGCCAGCAGCAGGGAACGGCCGCATGCCCGTCCTGTGACGGCCTGCGCATCGCGGTCGCCGAGGCCGACGACGGCCTGCGCGAGGAAATCGTCTTCTTTCTCACCCATGCCGGCCACCGCGCCGTCGGCTGCGCCGACGGCGATGCCCTCAAGAAGCACATGGCGGCCAGCGGCAGCGACGTGCTGATCCTCGATCTCGACCTGCCGGACATCGACGGCCTCGACCTGCTCGCCCGCTACGGCGGCCGGCCGGACGTGGCGCTCGTCGCGCTGACCGGCGATGGCGATGCCGAGGACCGCATCGCCGGCTACCAGCGCGGCGCCGACGCCTGCCTCGCCAAGCCAGTGGACATGCGCGAACTGGTGGCGCTGGTCGACCATGTCGCCCAGCGGCTCTATCCGCCGGCCGCCGGCTCCGCGCATGCCTGGCGCTATTCCGCCAGCCGCTGGGTGCTGGTGTCGCCGGAGGACGTCGCCATCGCCCTGACCGAGCAGCAGGCGGAGCTGATCCAGCTGTTCGCGCGCGCCGGCCGGCGCGTGCTGACGCGCGGGGAGATCGCCGAGGCGATGGGCTGGGGAAACGGCCCCGCGCACGACGCCCGCAACGACGAGAAGATCGAATCCTGCCTGAGCCGGCTGCGCCACAAGCTGGAAGAAGTGGGCTTCCAGCCGACGCCGATCAAGACCATCCGCGGCGTCGGCTACGCCTTCCGCGCCCCGCTGGTCGAGGTAAGCTAGCGCCCTCGACGAATTTCCCCCGGAGCGGCGCATGATCAGGATTTACGGCATCAAGAATTGCGATTCCATGAAGAAGGCCTTCGCCTGGTGCGAGGAGCATGGGATCGAATACGAGTTCCACGACTACAAGAAGCAGGGCGTGCCGCGCGACCGCCTGCTCCTCTGGTGCCGCACCCTCGGCTGGAAGACCCTGATCAATACCAAGGGCCCCACCTGGCGCAAGCTCACGCCCGAGGAACAGGACATCACGACCCAGAGCAAGGCGGTGGCGACCATGATGGAACATGCGAGCGTGATCCGCCGCCCCGTCGTCGAAACCGCGGAAGGCCAGCTGCTGGTCGGCTTCGACCCGACCATGTTCGAAAGCTTCGTGCGCTGATGGCCGGCATGGACAGCGTGCGCCGCTTCCTCTTCGAGGATCTCGACATCCGCGGCGCGGTGGTGTCGCTCGGCAACGCCTGGCACGAGATGCACGCCGGCCGCGACGACCCGCCCGCCATCGATGCCCTGCTCGGCGAACTGGCCGCGGTCACGGCGTTGATCGCCGGCAACCTCAAGACGCCCGGCCGCCTGAGCTTCCAGCTGCAGGGCCACGGCCCGGTCTCCCTGCTGTTCACGGACTGCGACGAGCAACTGCGCCTGCGCGGCACGGTGCGCCATGCGGGCACCGTGCCGCCAGCGCCGACTTTTGCGAATCTGGTGGGCGACGGCCAGTTGGTTCTCACCCTGCAGACCAACGTCGGCAATCCCTACCAGAGCATCGTGCCCCTGGTCGGCGATAGCCTGAGCGCCGTCTTCGAGCATTACCTCGTCCAGTCGGAACAGCAACCCGCGCGCCTGTTCCTGACCGCCGACGCGGACTTCGCCGGCGGCCTGTTCCTGCAGAAGCTGCCCGGCGCCGACGCCCGCGACGCCGACGGCTGGAACCGCATCGAGCACCTCGCCGCCACGCTCAAGCCCGCCGAACTGGCCGACCCGGCGGCGAACCTGCTGATGCGCCTGTTTCCCGAGGAGAACATCCGCCTCTACGATCCGCGCCCGGTGCGCTACCACTGCCCGAAGGACGAGGAAAAGGTGCTGGCGATGCTCAAGAGCCTCGGCCGCGAGGAAATCGAAGCGGCCCTCGCCGAACAGGGCGAGATCCATATCGAGGACGACATCTGCCGCCATAGCTACCGCTATGGGGCGGACATCGTGCCCCGGCTGTTCGACTAACTCCGGCGGATCAGTTCGAACTGCGCCACCACGCCGCGCAGTTCCGCGGCGGTGAAGGCCAGCGATTCGGCGCTGTGCAACGCGCTCCTGGCCGCCGCGGTGTTCTGCTCGATGAGGGTGGATACCTGTTCCATGTTCACCGCCACGTCCTGGCTGGCGATCGCCTGCTCGCGGGAGGCGGAAGCGATCGTCTCGGCCATGGTCGCCACCTCGTCGCTCGAATCGCGGATCTGATCGAGCCCGGTCACGCTGCTGCGCATCAGGGCGATGCCCGACTCGACCTCGCGCGCCGCCTGTTCCATCGACGCCACCGCCCCGTGGGTCACCGACTGGAATTCGTTGACGGTGTTGTTGATGTCGGCGGTGGATGCGGAGGTGCGCTCCGCGAGTTTGCGTACCTCATCGGCGACGACCGCGAATCCCCTGCCCTGCTCGCCGGCACGCGCCGCCTCGATGGCGGCGTTGAGCGCCAGCAGGTTGGTCTGCTCGGCGATCTCGCGGATCGTATTGGTGATGACGCCGATCTTCTCGATGGCGTGGTTGAGCTCGCCGATGGTCGCGCTCGACGCTTGCACGGCACCGACCACGCGCGCGGTCGCCTCCATGCTGCTGTCCATGCTGCGCGTGCTCTCGGCGACCAGGGCCTTCGACTTGGCGGCGGCCTGGGCGGTGCTGTCCACGCTCGACGCCACCTCGGCCACTGACTGGGTAAGCTCCTCGGTCGCCGCGGCGGTACCCTGCACGCGGTCCTGCTGCTGCACCGACTGCTGGACCACCTGGTCCATGTCCTGCGACAACCGGCGGCTCTCCTCGTCCAGGGAAGTCGACACCTGGCGCACCTCGTCGAGGATCACCTTCAGATGCACCTGCATCGCCGCCAGCGCGCACATCAGGTGCCCGGCTTCGTCGCGGCCGGAAGTGTCGATCTCGTCGGTCAGGATGCCCTCGGCGATGCGGTCGAAATGCGCTACCGCCCGCCGCATCGGGGCGACGATCGCCTTGACCAGGAAGCCGCCGGCCACCACGACGATCAGGATCGCCGCCAGCGTGCCGAGAATGGCGGCGTTGCGCACCCGGACGTAGCTCGCCTCGGCCTGCGCGTAGGCCTCGCGGCCCGCGGCGGAGAGGTGGCGCTGCAAGGATTCGCCCTGTTGCATCACCTGCATGTAGAGCGGGTTGATCTTGCCCAGCAGCAGCCCCTGGGCGGTATCGTAGTCGCCCGCGCCGATGGCGTCGCGCGCGGCGGCGACACCCTCCTTGGAGAAGGCGTCGCGCATGGCGAAGAAGGCGGCGGCCAAGCGCTGCTCATCCGGGTCCTTGGCCTTCGCCTCATAGACCGCGCGCAGTTCCTCGATGGTCTTGCGGTTGGCCAGGGTGGCGTCGATGTGCAGCGTCACCGGGTGGTCGTGCATCGCGCTGTACTTGTTGTCCGGGCTGTGCTGAAGGGCAAGCATGATCTGGGAACGGTTGTCCGCCAGGCGCTCCACCATCTTGGCGATGGCCAGCGAGGGTTCCATGTGCTCGTCGTAGGCCGCCTTGAGCGCGGCATTGCAGCCGGCGAGGGCATACAGGCCGAACCCTGCGAGGAGAGCGATCAGCACCGCCATCAGGCTCATCACGCCGATCAGGCGGGCGCGGATGCTCAGTCCCGCGAGAAATCCTCCCGCCTTGGGCAGGTGCCCCCTGCCCGCGCGGAGCCCCTGATACAGCGACTCGGCGGCGCGCACCTGCTCGCGCGTCGGCGCCGAGCGCACCGACATGTAGCCGGTGGTCTGGCCGTTCTTGCGCAAGGGCACGACGAAGGCATCGACCCAGTAATGATCCCCGTCCTTGCTGCGGTTTTTGACGATGCCGCGCCACGGCCGGCCGGCCTTGACCGTGTTCCACAGATCGGCGAAGGCCGCCGGCGGCATGTCGGGGTGCCGCACGATGTTATGGCTCTTGCCGATCAGCTCGTCTTTCGAGAATCCGGAAATCTCGATGAAGGCATCGTTGCAATAGGTGATGACACCCTTCAGGTCGGTCTTGGAGACCAGATACTGGCCGGGCGGAAAAGGCTTCTCGCGCTGGGTGACGGGTTCGTTGATTTTCATTGTTTTCCTTTCGGAACAGAGACCTCCGTCCTGTATGCGGCACAGTCTAGGAACAATGCCGTCCGGCGAAGGGCCAAGCAGGCGGGCAAGGCGATGCCAATTCCGGCTGGAGTCATATTTCCGCACCGTCGCCTACCAGTTGTCAGGTAGTCGGCGGCGGGAAGTTTGACCACCAAGGAGCTTGGGGTTATCATCCGCCCCCTTCGGAGACGTGGCCGAGAGGTCGAAGGCACTCCCCTGCTAAGGGAGCATGCGGGCAAAACCTGCATCGAGGGTTCGAATCCCTCCGTCTCCGCCAGAATTTCTGGCTAAACCAGTCTCAGACTGGACGATAACCCCGCCGAGCCCCGCGCCCTGCGGGGTTTTTCGTTTCTACCTGTTGACCTCGCTACCCCGCGTTCTCGGGTTTCTGCGCTCTTACCGGCCGTTTTTCTCGAAACCTGTTGACTACGAGCATCTCGGTGCAGGTTTTCAATCGTCCATCTGGTTCCGTTTCTGCCTTGAGTTCCTTGCGGACGATCCGCGAGATTTCCTGTTTGAGCAGCGCAGCGATATTCGCCATGAAATTGCCTCGATGTGTGTGAGTTTCTTGTTATCCGGCGATCTGGCTGTTGAGCCAGGCCCCGATGTCCTGAATTTCTTCGATGCAGACGGAATGGGGCATCGGATATTCCTGCCACTGGCAGGCATAACCATTCTGCTGGAGATATTCCCGTGCCCGCAGACCCAGATCGATCGAAACCACATCGTCTTCGGTGCCGTGAGCAGCGAAAATCGGAATTTGCCGATTGGCTGCGGTAGCTTCACGTGTGACCAACTCCGGCACAGGAAGGTAAGTCGAGAGCGCTATGACCCCAGCCAGTGGTTTCGGATGGGTCAGACCCGTGGTGTAGGCCACCGCACCGCCCTGGGAAAACCCAGCAACAAATATCCTCTCGCTGGGAATACCCAGTTCTTCCTCACGCTCGATCAGGTCACGGATTTGCTGGCGTGAGTTCACAATCCCGTCAACATCGACCTCGCGGTTGTTCTTGTCGAGGCTGATGATGTCGTACCAGGCCGGCATGACATAGCCGCCATTACAAGTGACAGGAATGGCTGGGGCGTTGGGGAAAACAAAACGGATACGAATGGACGGATCCAGCCCCAGTTCCGGGAGGACCGGAACAAAGTCGGACCCATCAGCGCCAAGCCCATGCATCCAGATGACCGACCAGTCGCAGGACTCGTGCGTCTGAAGTTCAATCGTATCCAGAAGAGTCATGGGCTCGACGGCTTGATTACTTCTTCTTGGCCTTCTTGCCGGCCACAGCGGTTTTGAAGGTAGCACCGGCGGTGAACTTCGGCGAGGTCGAAGCGGCAATCTTGAGAGCGGCACCTGTCGCCGGGTTACGGCCAGTACGGGCAGCACGCTTGACCGACTTGAACGTACCAAAGCCCACCAGGGTCACGGTGTCACCCTTGGCAACCGCCTTGACGACCGTTTCGATGGTGGCGTTCAGGGCACGCTCGGCATCGGCCTTGGTCAGTTCAGCGGATTTGGCGATGGCTTCGATCAGTTCGGATTTGTTCATGGCGTGTGACCTTTCTTGTAGGTGGTGGATTTGTGAGGCGAGAGTTTGAACAGCAGGAAGCTTCTGATCCTTGGGCAAGCGTTTGATGGCCAACTCAGCCTTCAATGCTTCTGACTTAGTGCCGATGGGGGCTGATGCTAGCAGGCGCAGGGGTTTGTGGGAACGGGTATAGCGGGCGCCTTTGCCGGATTGATGAGTGCTCCATCGTGCCGCTACATCGACGGTAATCCCCGTGTAAAGAGAACCGTCTGCACACTCAAGCAGGTAGATGAACCAGGTCTTACCCGACATGGCTAAAGCTGGGTCACTCAAAATCGGGAGGCTCCCAGCCGAGCAATTCGGCAAGGCGGTAGGTCACCCACACGGCTTCTTTTTCGGTGAAGTCGGACGATTCGGTGAGCAGTCCGTGGTGGCAGCGTTCAAGGACTTCCTTCTCGGAGAGGTTTTCTTTGAAGGCGATGGTCTGGGCTTGTTCTGCCAGGAGCGTGGCCATGTCTTCGCACTGCTCATAGCGGGCCAGCACAACTTCCTGAGGCGCATTCGGTCGCGTCTGTCCCGGCTTGACGTACATGGCCATAAAGGACTGCGGCGGTTCAATCTGGTTGTCAATGGGCATGATTGAATTTCTGTCGCAGCAGTTTCAGCATATCTTTCAATGAACCATTCCAGTACCAGATCAGCCCACACATCCAGTACAAGGACAGCGAGGCTGGCCAGTTCGCCTCACGCATGAAATCGAGTGCCTGCGGATCAACGAATGACCAGTACAGGGCGTAGCAACCATCAACACACCACCAGGTCAGGAAGATCATCAGGGGCCAGTCGCGCCAGCGACGTTCCACCATGACGTGCATCGACCAACCCGCCGTCAGGTAGGTAAAGGATGCCATGATGATGGAAATCGGGATATCCCAGTCTGGGGCCGGAAAGACAAAGGAACCTACGATCAGCAAACCGAGGCCGATCAGGAAGGTGGCGATCTTCCAAGGGCGGCGACATTCAGCGAAGGCAGCGATGAGGGAGGTCACTTCTCCTCTACCGCTCAATCTGCGTAGTTGTAGGTCGCGTTCTTCACGACACCGTTTTCGAGTTCAACACGACAGGCGTGGCGGCCATAGCTGCGAACCTCTGCAAGGTACATCAGCGTGGCATCCCGACGTGGTGTTCCAGGGCCCAGGCCATGTTTCTTTGCCAGCAGGGCCAGTTCATCGAATGACATCCCCGGTTTCATCTGGTTGCATATGGCACTCACTCGTTCCTTGCCGGTTGCCAGGGAGTAATAGAAGTAACCAAAAAACAGCAACAGGGCCGTTCCGGCCACCCTGCCTGACCACTTGCTCACGGTGGCGACGCGTGGAAAGTTGGCCTTGATCCGTTGCCAGCCGAGTAACAGCAGACCGGCCAGCCCTGCGGCGACACAAAGGGCATGGAGGGCGGTCATACCGATCTGGCCTTGCTGCATATTCCCGGAGATCATTGGCCACCAGGGTTCGACGTCCACATGCATGAAGGCGTCAAGCCAGATATGCGACCAGGCACCCAGCAAGGCTCCGATCCACAAAGCTGGAGTTGGCAGGGATTCATTGCAGCCAAGCCAACGCGCCTGTGCTGGCGACAGTTGTCTGTTCCAG
>JANJVS010000172.1 GCA_024709955.1 Rhodocyclaceae bacterium | reverse complement strand
CCGCTCGACGTGCTCGAATACACCCTCGACAAGCTCGACATGGTGCTGCTGATGTCGGTGAACCCCGGCTTCGGCGGCCAGAAGTTCATTCCCTACGTGCTCGACAAGGCGAAGAAGGTGCGCCAGATGATCGACGCGCGTGGCCTCAAGGTCGAACTGGAAATCGACGGCGGCGTCGGCCCGGCGAACATCGCCGAGGTGGCCCGCGCCGGCGTCGATACCTTCGTCGCCGGTTCGGCCGTGTTCGGCAAGCGCAATGCCGCCGACCCGCACCGCTACGACAGCATCATCGGCGAGATGCGCGCCGCGCTGGCCACGGTGTAAGCATGAGCGTTGCCGTCAAGGCCGTCCTGCTCGATCTCGACGGCACGCTTCTGGATACCGTCCTCGACCTGCATGCCGCCGCCTGCGGCATGCTCGCCGACCTCGGCCGCCCGCCGGTGGCGATCGAGGATATCCGCGCCTACGTCGGGCGCGGCATCCCGAACCTCGTCAAGCGCGTGCTCGCCGGCAAGCTGGAGGCGGCCGACGATCCGACGCCGCCGCCGGAGGCCGCCCTGGCGAGCTTCAAGAAGCACTACGCGCATTGCAACGGCCGCGCCGCCAAGCCTTTCCCCGGCGTGATGGACGGTCTGGCCGCGCTCAAGGCCAAGGGCTTCCCCCTCGGCGTCATCACCAACAAGGCCCAGGCCTTCACGTTGCCGCTGCTCGAACGCACCGGCCTGGCGCCCTTCATGAGCGTGACGGTGAGCGGCGACCAGCTGCCCAGGCCGAAGCCCGATCCCATGCCGCTGGTCTGGGCCTGCGGCCGCCTGAACGTCTCGCCGGCCGACACCCTGATGGTCGGCGACTCGGTGCATGACTTCAAGGCCGGCCGCGCCGCCGGCTGCAAGGTCTTCCTCGTGCCCTACGGCTACAACGAGGGCCAGGACGTGCAAGGGCTTGCTGCCGATGCTATAGTCGCATCCATTGTCGAAGCCGCAGCCCTGATCCAGAAGCAATGAATTCCCTCTCCACAACACGGCACCCCGCCCGCCTCGTCGAGGCAGAGGCTTGGCCCTGGCGACCCTGGCACTGATCCCGGTCCGCCCCGCGCGCCCGTGCATCCGCGGCGCGCTTCCGTTGAAACACCTGTTGTGGAGTTGTCATGAAAGAAGCCGATTTCGACCGCTTGGCCCTTGAGGGCTACAACCGCATTCCCGTCACGCTGGAAACCTTCGCCGATCTCGACACGCCGCTGTCGATCTACCTGAAGCTCGCCGAAGGCCCGCATGCCTACCTGCTCGAATCCGTCCAGGGCGGCGAGCGCTTCGGGCGCTATTCCTTCATCGGCCTGTCCACGCCGACGCGCATCGCGGTGACCGGATCGACGATCATGCTGCTGACGGGCAACCGCGTCGCCGAGCGCCGCGAGCACACCAACCCGATGTCCTACATCTCGGAGTTCATGGCGCGCTTCAAGGTGCCCGACCTGCCCGGCCTGCCACGCTTCTGCGGCGGCCTGGTCGGCTACTTCGGCTACGACACGGTGCGCTGCGTCGAGCCCAAGCTCGCCAGGACCGACAAGCCCGACGCACCCGGACTCGCGGGCGTGCCCGACATCCTGCTGCTGCTCTCCGAGGAAATCGCCATCGTCGACAACCTCTCGGGCAAGCTGACCCTGGTGGTCTTCGCCGAGCCCGGCTTCCCCGGCGCCTGGAAGCAGGCCCAGGCTCGGCTCAAGGAGCTGCTCGCCAAGCTGCGCGCGCCGGTGCAACTGCCGACCGACACCGCCACCGTCTCGCCGGCGCCGACGTCCGAGTTCGGCGAGGAGGAATTCAAGGCGGCGGTGCGGCGCGCCAAGCAATACATCGTGGACGGCGACGTCATGCAGGTGGTGCTTTCCCAGCGCATGAGCAAGCCCTATGCGGCGAGCCCGCTGGCGCTCTACCGCGCGCTGCGCACCCTGAATCCCTCGCCCTACATGTTCTTCTTCGACTTCGGCGACTTCCAGGTGGTCGGCGCCTCGCCGGAGATTCTCGTGCGCCTCGAAGGCGAGGACAGCAAGAAGCGCATCACCCTGCGGCCGATCGCCGGCACGCGCAAGCGCGGCGCCACCGCCGCCGAGGACGCCGCCCTGGCCGCCGACCTGCTCGCCGACCAGAAGGAGCGCGCCGAGCACCTGCAGCTGCTCGACCTCGGCCGCAACGACGTCGGCCGCGTCGCCAAGACCGGCAGCGTCAAGGTCACCGACCAGTACGTCATCGAGCGCTACTCCCACGTCATGCACATCGTCTCCAACGTCGAGGGCGAGCTCAAGGACGACGAGGGCCCGGTCTCGGTGCTCAAGGCCACCTTCCCGGCCGGCACGGTGTCCGGCGCGCCGAAGGTGCGCGCGATGGAAATCATCGACGAGCTGGAGCCGACCAAGCGCGGCATCTACGCCGGCGCCGTCGGCTATCTCGGCTTCAACGGCGACATGGACCTCGCCATCGCCATTCGCACCGCGGTGGTCAAGGACGGCCGCATCTACGTGCAGGCGGGCGCCGGCATCGTCGCCGATTCCGATCCCGACAGCGAATGGCAGGAAACGCTGAACAAGGCGAAGGCGCAGCTGCGCGCCGCCGAGATGGCCGAGTCCGGCCTCGACACGCGTTTCGAATAAGGAGAACGATATGTTGCTGATGATCGACAACTACGACTCCTTCACCTACAACCTGGTGCAGTACTTCGGCGAGCTCGGCGCGGACGTGCGCGTGTTCCGCAACGACGCGATCACCCTCAAGGAGATCGCGGCGATGAAGCCCGACCATCTCGTCATCTCCCCCGGCCCCTGTTCGCCGAAGGAGGCAGGCATCTCCGTGGCCGCCATCCAGGAGTTCGCCGGCAAGCTGCCGATTCTCGGCGTCTGCCTCGGCCACCAGAGTATCGGCTACGCCTTCGGCGGCGAGATCGTCCATGCCCGCAAGCCGATGCACGGCAAGATCTCGCCGGTGCATCATCTGGGCACCGGCGTCTTCGCCGATCTGCCGAATCCCTTCAACGCCACGCGCTACCACTCGCTGGCGATCCGCCGCGAGACGCTGCCGGCCTGCCTGGAAATCACCGCCTGGACCGAGGACGGCGAGATCATGGGCGTGCGCCACAAGGAATTCCCGATCCAGGGTGTGCAGTTCCATCCCGAATCCATCATGACCGAGCACGGCCACGCCATGCTCGACAACTTCTTGAAAGGACGCTGAGATGATCTCTCCCCAGGAAGCCCTGCAGCGCACCATCGAGCACCGCGAGATCTTCCACGACGAGATGCTGCACCTGATGCGGCTGATCATGGCCGGCGAGGTCTCGCCGGTGATGACCGCGGCGATCCTCACCGGCCTGCGCGTCAAGAAGGAAACCATCGGCGAGATCGCCGCCGCCGCGAGCGTGATGCGCGAGCTGGCCACCAAGGTGGACGTGCCGCACAACGACCATTTCGTGGACATCGTCGGCACCGGCGGCGACAGCTCGCACACCTTCAACATCTCCACCACCTCGGCCTTCGTGGCGGCGGCGGCGGGGGCGACGGTGGCCAAGCACGGCAACCGCAGCGTGTCGTCGAAGTCCGGCGCCGCCGACGTGCTCGAAGCCCTCGGCGCCAGGATCGATCTGCAGGCGCCGCAGGTGGCGCAGTGCATCGAGGCCACCGGCATGGGCTTCATGTTCGCGCCCAACCACCACCCGGCGATGAAGAACGTCGCGCCGGTGCGCCGCGAGATGGGCGTGCGCACCATCTTCAACATCCTCGGCCCGCTGACCAATCCGGCCGGCGCGCCCAACACCCTGCTCGGCGTGTTCCACCCCGACCTGGTCGGCATCTGCGTGCGCGTCATGCAGCAGCTCGGCGCCCGGCACGTCATGGTGGTCTGGGGCAAGGACGGCATGGACGAGATTTCCCTCGGCGCCGCCACCATGGTCGGCGAGCTCAAGGACGGCAAGATCCGCGAATACGAGATCCATCCCGAGGACTTCGGCCTGTCGATGATCGCCAGCCGCAACCTCAAGGTGGCCGACGCCGCCGAATCCAGGGGCCGCCTGCTCGGCGTGCTGGAAAACCAGCCGGGGCCGGCGCTGGAGATCGTCTGCCTCAACGCCGGCAGCGCGCTCTATACGGCCAACCTCGTGCCCGATATCGCCGCCGGCGTCGCGCTGGCGCGCCAGACCATCGAGAGCGGCGCGGCGCGCGCCAAGCTCGACGAGTTCGTGCAGTTCACCAATAAGGTATGAGCGACATCCTCAACAAGATCCTCGCGGTCAAGCGTGAGGAAGTCGCCGCCGCGCAGGCGGCCAAGTCCCTGGCCGCGGTGCGCGCGGAGGCCGGAGCCCAGCCGCCGGCCCGCGACTTCGTCGGCGCGCTCCGGCAAAAACTCGGCGCCGGCGGGACGGTGGCCGGCGACGCGGTGATCGCCGAGATCAAGAAGGCGAGCCCCTCGAAAGGGGTGATCCGGCCGGACTTCCATTCCGCCGAGATCGCCGTCGACTACGAAAAGCACGGCGCCGCCTGCCTCTCGGTGCTCACCGATCGCCAGTTCTTCCAGGGCGCGCCCGAATACCTGCAAGCCGCGCGCGCCGCCTGCGCGTTGCCGGTGCTGCGCAAGGACTTCATGGTCGATCCCTACCAGGTCTACGAGGCCCGGGCGATGGGTGCCGATGCCATCCTGCTGATCGTCGCCGCGCTCTCCGACGCCCAGATGGCCGAGCTCGAAGACCTTGCCCTGAGCCTGGGCATGGCCGTGCTGGTGGAGAGCCACGACGCCGGCGAGCTCGACCGCGCCCTCCGCCTCAAGACGCCGCTGATGGGCATCAACAACCGCAACCTGCGGACCTTCGAGGTCAGTCTCGACACCACCCTGTCCCAGCTTGGCCGCATGCCGGCGGAGCGCATCGTCGTCACCGAATCCGGCATCCTGGCGCCCGCCGACGTCGCGCTGATGCGACGACACGGCGTTCATGCCTTCCTCGTCGGCGAGGCCTTCATGCGCGCGCCGTCCCCCGGCGGCGAGCTCGCCCGGCTGTTCGCCCGCTGAAGCCCGTCTATCCGGTCGGATATACGGCCAGGTGGACGCGTGGTCGCCGAATCCGGATAATTCGGCCTCTTTGACTCCAGTCAATGGGGTTTGCCCGAGCGACGGCTATCGTTGTCGTTTCCTGTAACGCAAAGAGAGATCACTATGGCAGCAGTCATGCCCGCGCCGGCGGCCAGCCGGTTATTGCTTTCCGGCAACGAAGCCGTTGCCCGCGCCGTCTGGGAGTCCGGCTGCAAGGTCGCCGCCGCCTATCCCGGCACGCCCTCCACCGAGATTCTCGAAGTGCTCGCCGCCTTTCCTGGCCTGCACACGGAATGGTCGGTGAATGAGAAAGTGTCCATGGAGGTGGCGCTCGGCGCCTCGATGGCCGGCGCGCGCGCCTTCTGTGCGATGAAGCATGTCGGCCTCAACGTCGCCAGCGACTGCCTGATGACGATGACGCTCACCGGCGTCAAGGGTGGCCTGGTGATCGCCGTCGCCGACGACGTGGGCATGTCGTCCTCGCAGAACGAGCAGGATTCACGATATTGGGGGCGCTTCGCGCATGTGCCGATCCTCGAACCGGCCGATTCGCAGGAGGCCTACGCGATGACGCTGGCCGCCTACGAGCTCTCGGAGAAACACCAGGTGCCGGTGCTGTTGCGCCTGACGACGCGCATCTGCCACGTCAAGAGCCTCGTGGTCGCCGGCGAGCGCGTCGCGCACGAGCCCGCCGGTTTCGAGAAGGACCCGCAGCGCTGGGTGATGGTGCCGGCGCACGCCAAGGGCCGCATTCCCGTGATGTTCGCGCGCGACAAGGCGCTCGCCGCCGAATCCGAGGCCTCGCCGCTCAACATCGTCGAGGCGGGCGGCGACCGCGCCATCGGCTTCGTCGCCTCCGGTCCGGCCTGGATGCACGTCAAGGAAGCTTTTCCGAATGCGCCGGTACTCAAGCTCGGTTTCTCTCATCCGCTGCCGCTGGAGAGAATCCGTGCTTTCGCGGCGGGCGTCGACAAGCTCGTCGTCGTCGAGGAGGTGGAACCGCTCGTCGAGACCGAACTGAAGGCCGCCGGCATCGCCTGCCACGGCAAGGACGCGCTGCCGATGATGGGCGAGCTGGCGCCGCAGGTGCTCAAGCCCGCCGTCGACCATCTGCTCGGCAAGGGCCCCGCGCCCGCGCGCCCCGAGGCCAAGCCGCAGCCGGTCTTTCCCCGACCGCCCACGCTGTGCGCTTCGTGCCCGCATCTCGGCATCTACTACACGCTGTCGCAGATCAAGAACATCATCGTCTCCGGCGACATCGGCTGCTATACCCTCGGTGCCGGCCATCCGTGGAACGCGCTCGACACGACGATCTGCATGGGCGCGACGATGGGCGTCGCGCTCGGTATCGACAAGGGACGCGGCGAGGCCGACAAGAACAAGCGCGTGCTCGCGGTGATCGGCGACTCGACCTTCATGCACATGGGCATGCAGGGCCTGCTCGACATCACCTACAACAAGGGCAACGTCACCGTGCTGCTGCTCGACAACAACACGGTGGGCATGACCGGCGGCCAGAACACGCCGGCCAACGGTCGCGACATCCACGGCATGAGCGCGCCGCAGGTCGATCTCGTCAAGGTCGTCGAGGCGCTCGGCGTCAAGCCCGAGCGCATCAAGGTGATCGACCCCTACGAGCTGCCGGTGCTGTTCAAGACCATCCGCGAGGAGATCAAGATCGACGAGCCCTCGGTGATCGTCGCGCGCCGCCCCTGCGTGCTGATCGAGGACTTCAAGCCC
This sequence comes from Rhodocyclaceae bacterium, assembly GCA_024709955.1. Classification (GTDB taxonomy): domain Bacteria; phylum Pseudomonadota; class Gammaproteobacteria; order Burkholderiales; family Rhodocyclaceae; genus Sulfuricystis. Next base: position 112,388 of record JANJVS010000172.1, on the reverse strand, counting down.
TTCCGCCCCTATTGCGTCGACGAGGACAAGTGCACCGGCTGCGGCAACTGCATCGAGGTCGGCTGCCCGGCCATCCACGTCAGCAAGCGCGACAAGGTGGTCAAGCCCTCGGGCAAGGAAGTCGAACTCGCCTTCGTCAATATCGACAGCCAGGCCTGCACCGGCTGCGGCCTGTGCCTGCAGCCCTGCGCGCCGGACGCCATTCAGCACGTGCCGCTCACGGGCGTGCCCATCCACGTGGTGAAATCATGAGCCAGGAAGACAATATCACCAACATCCTCGTCTGCGGCATCGGCGGCCAGGGCGTCATGACCGCCACCGAAATCCTCGCCGAGGCCGCCATCTCGCAGGGCCACGACGTCAAGAAGACCGAGGTCGCCGGCATGGCGCAGCGCGGCGGCGTGGTCACCTCGCACCTGCGCTTCGGCCCCAAGGTGCTCTCGCCGCAGATCGCCCCCGGCACCGTGCAGGTGCTGCTCGGCTTCGAGGGCGCCGAGGCGTTGCGCTGGGCGCACTACCTGCGACCCGACGGCATTGCGCTGGTCAACAACGCCAAGCTGGTGCCGCCGGTCGTCGAACTCGGACTCTTCGAATATCCCGCCGATCCGATCGGTGCCATCCGCGCCGCCGGACATCACGTGGTCGCCTTCGACGCGCTGACCATCGCCCGCGAACTCGGCGAGATCCGCCTTGGCAACACCGTGATGCTCGGCGCCATCGCCGACCATCTGCCCTTCCCGCCGGACGTGCTGCTCGACTGCGTCGTCAAACGCTTCGCGCGCAAGGGCGAGGCGGTCGTGGAACTCAACCGCCGCGCCTTCGCCGCCGGCCGCGCGGCCGTCACTTCGGGAGTTTGCGCATGAGCGCGAAAATCATCGACGGTAACGCCCTGGCCCAGAGCGTGCGCGCCGAGTTGGCCGAGAAGGCCGCCGCCCTCAAGGCGACCCAGGGCATCACGCCCTGCCTCGCCGTGCTCCTCGTCGGCGAGGACCCGGCCTCGGCCGTCTATGTGCGCAACAAGGTGGCTGCCTGCGAGAAGGCCGGCTTCCGCTCGATCAAGGAAACCTACCCGGCCGACGTCGAGCCGATGGCCGTGCTTGGCAAGATCGCGGAACTCAACGCCGATCCTTCGGTGCATGGCATCCTCGTGCAGTTGCCGCTGCCCAAGCAGTTCGACGCCGAGGCGGTGCTCGAAGCCATCGCGCCGGAGAAGGATGTGGACGGCTTCCACGCCGAGAACGTCGGCGCGCTGATGCAGGGCACGCCGCGCTTCATCCCCTGCACGCCCTACGGCGTCATGAAAATGCTCGAATCCGCCAACGTGCCGCTCAAGGGCGCCGAGGCGGTGATCGTCGGTCGCAGCAACATCGTCGGCAAGCCCATGGCCATGCTGCTGCTGGCCCAGTCCTGCACCGTCACGGTCTGCCATTCGCAGTCGAAGGATCTCGCCTTCCACACCAGGCGCGCCGACATCCTCGTCGCCGCCGTCGGCAAGGCGAAGATGATCACCGGCGACATGATCAAGCCCGGCGCGACGGTCATCGACGTCGGCATCAATCGCCTGCCCGACGGCAAGCTCTGCGGCGACGTGGATTTCGAGTCGGCCAAGGAGGTCGCCGGCGCGATCACGCCGGTGCCCGGCGGCGTCGGCCCGATGACCATCACCATGCTGCTCGCCAATACCCTCGAAGCCGCCGAAAGGACGTTGAAGTGAGCGCCGCGCATCCCCTCGTCGGCATCGTCATGGGTTCCGACTCGGACTGGCCGATCATGCAGGCGGCCGCCAAGGTGCTGGAGGAGTTCGGCGTGCCCTACGAGGCGCGCGTCGTCTCGGCCCACCGCACCCCCGACCTGCTCTACGACTACGCCGCCGTCGCCCACGAGCGCGACCTCAAGGCCATCATCGCCGGCGCCGGCGGGGCCGCCCACCTGCCGGGCATGCTGGCGGCCAAGACCATCGTGCCGGTGCTCGGCGTGCCGGTGCCCTCGAAGCACCTCAACGGCCTCGATTCGCTGCTGTCCATCGTGCAGATGCCCAAGGGCGTGCCCGTCGCCACCTTCGCCATCGGCGAGGCCGGCGCGGCCAACGCGGCGCTGACCGCCGTGGCGATCGTCGCCACCGCCAACGACGAGCGTGGCAAGGAGCTGGCGCGCAAGCTCGACGAGTTCCGCGCCCGGCAAAGCGAGAAGGTCATGGCGATGAAGCTGGAACTTCCCACGTAAAGATGATTACCCCGCCCGCCACCCTCGGCATGCTCGGCGGCGGCCAGCTGGGCCGCTTCTTTGTCATGGCCGCCCACGAGATGGGCTACCGCGTCGTCGTGCTCGACCCCGATCCGCACAGCCCCGCCGGCCGTATCGCCGACGAGCACCTGCTGGCGGCCTACGACGATGCCGCCGCGCTGGAGCGCCTCGCCAGCCAATGCGTGGCGGTGACCACCGAGTTCGAGAACGTGCCGGCCGACACGCTGGCCTACCTGTCGAAGTTCGTCACCGTGCGGCCGAACGCCGAGTCGGTGCGCACTTGCCAGAACCGCAGCGCGGAAAAGGCCTTCCTCAAGCGGCATGGCTTTCCGCATGCCCCGTATGCCGATATCCGCTCCGAGGCGGACCTGCGCGCGGCCAACGCCGGCTTGTTCCCCGGCATTCTCAAGGTGGCGCGCTTCGGCTACGACGGCAAGGGCCAGGCGCGCGTGAATTCACGCGAGGAGGCGCTCGCCGCCTGGGGCCAGTTCCGCAACGAGCCCTGCGTGCTGGAGCAGCAACTGAAACTGGATTACGAAGTCTCGGTCGTGCTGGCGCGCGACGAGGCGGGCCGGGTGCGCTGCTTCCCGACCGCCGAGAACAGCCACCGCAAGGGCATCCTCGACGTTTCCTGCGTGCCGGCGCGCACCTCGGGCTGCCTCGCCGGCAACGCCGAGGAGATCGCCGAGGGCATCGCGCAGAAGATGGAATACGTCGGCACCCTCGGCGTCGAGTTCTTCGTCGTCCATGGCCAACTCTACGTGAATGAGATGGCGCCGCGCCCGCATAATTCCGGCCACTACACCATCGACGCCTGCGTGACCAACCAGTTCGAGCAGCAGGTGCGCGCGCTCTGCGGCCTGCCGCTCGGCGAGTCCCGCGCCCATTCCGCCGCCGTGATGGTGAACCTGCTCGGCGACATCTGGTACCGCGACGATCCCCACCTCGCCAAGGAGCCGGACTGGAACAAGCTGTTCGCCGTGCCCAACCTCAAGCTGCACCTCTACGGCAAGCACCACCCGCGCCCCGGCCGCAAGATGGGCCATTTCACCGTGATCGGCGGCGATCCGGCCGAGGTCATGAAGTCGGCGCTGGCGGCACGGTGCGCGATCGGCATCACCGATGAATAACGACGCCGTGGCGCGCGCGGCCGAGCTGCTGCGCGCGGGCGAACTCGTCGCCATTCCCACCGAGACCGTCTATGGCCTCGGCGCCGACGCATCGAATCCGGCCGCCGTGGCGAAGATTTTCGCCGCCAAGGGCCGGCCGGCAGACCACCCGCTGATCGTGCATATCCCGGACGCGACGCACTTGGACCGTTGGGCGCGCGAGGTGCCCGAGGAGGCGCGCCTGCTGGCCGCCGCCTTCTGGCCGGGCCCACTGACCATGATCCTCAAGCGCCAGCCGGACGTGCCCGACGCCGTCACCGGCGGGCAGGATACCGTCGGCCTGCGCATCCCCAATCATCCGCTCGCCCTCGAACTGCTGCGCGAATTCGACGGCGGCATCGCCGCGCCCTCGGCCAACCGTTTCGGCCGCATCAGCCCGACCACGGCGCAGCACGTGCGCGATGACCTCGGGGGCGCCGTGGCCATGGTGCTCGACGGTGGCCCCTGCCAGATCGGCATCGAATCCACCATCGTCGACCTGACCGGCCGCCGCGCGGTGATCCTGCGTCCCGGCATGCTCTCCGCCGCCGAGATCGGCCGCGTGCTCGGCCGCGCGCCGCTCGCCGCCGACGACCCCCTCGCACCGCCGGCGGTGCGCGCCTCGGGCACCCTCGAAGCCCACTACGCGCCACGCACGCCACTGGTGCTGATGCCCGACGACAGCCTGCCGATCGCCTTGCGCAATGCCATCGTGCAGAAGGAGCGTGTCGCCGTGCTGGCGATCCATCCGGCGCCCTTCGAGATGCCGGGCGTAACCTGGCATGTCGCGCCGCCCGACCCGGCCGGCTTCGCCCACGAGCTCTACGCCAGGCTGCGCGAACTCGATGCGCTCGGCTGCGACCGCATCTACGTGCAAAAGCCCGTCGGCCAGCCTTGGCAGGCGATCTACGACCGCCTCAAGCGTGCCGCCGCCGGTTCTGGCGAGGGTTGAGCGCCTAAAGTTTTCGGGCCGCTCCTGCCGTAATAGAAAACAACGGGCCGGTACGTGCAAGGCCCAGCGTAGGAGAGGCGAAATGGCGGTTCCACTCATGACGGCTCGGCAGCCCCGCGTGCGCGGCCAAGCCACCCGAAACATCGAAGCAGCGGTGTCCGCCGCGAAACGCACCGGCTACGTGGTTGGCCGGAAGGTGCGCATCGGCGTCGTGACCGGCGTGATCGTGGGCTACAACATTGCGCGCTGCGGTGATTTCGAGGGCAGTCGCTACCCGTTGCTGGTGCAGACCGACTACGGAATCGCCAAATGCGCCCTCATGGAGTTGCAACCGAACTGAGCGGATTTGATATACTGCGCACCCTTCGGGCCGATAGCTCAGCTGGGAGAGCGCCGCGTTCGCAATGCGGAGGTCGTGAGTTCGATCCTCATTCGGTCCACCAAACACAAAAGGCCAGAGTTCGCTCTGGCCTTTTTCATTGCGGACCCCTGCCTACATCGGCAGGCGGTGGCCGTATTCGTTCTTCACGACCACGTCGTCGCTGAAGCGGAATTCCATGCAGCGGTTCCACAGTTCGCTGGCGCGGCCCTTGGGCAGACGGCCCGCGAGTTCGAGGATTTCCACTAGTTCGGCCTGGCCGCGCTCGCGCACCTGCGGGCAGGTGGATCGCTCGAAGAAGACGTCGTGGTAGAGGCATTTCTGCCAGAACAGCGCTTCCAGCCCCTCGCTGTCGTCCAGCGGCGTGACCACGAGGTCTTCCGCCTCGGGGTGGCTGCGCTGCCAGTGGTCGACGGTTTCGCGGTTCGTGTCGATGACCCAGGAGTACTTTTCCGGGGAACCGGGGCTAACGAACTTGATGCGGGCGTACATGTTTGCTCTCTCCGTGGTGTGGAACTGAGTCCAATAACGCCAGGACTCATGCACGGGATGACAAAGCTTTCAAATATCCTCGACGACGATCAGATGGACGCGGTAGGGACCGTGGGCGCCGAGGACGATGGTCTGCTCGATGTCGCCGGTGCGCGAGGGGCCGGAGATGAAATTGACGGCGCGCGGCAGGCAGTCGAGTTCGCTGTGCGCCAGGGCCCAGGCGTCTTCCATGGCGGCGACGATGCGGCTGGCCGGGACGATGGCGATGTGGGTCTCGGGCAGCAGGCTCACCGTCGCGGGGTGCCGGGGCGAGGCGCAGAGCATCAGGGTGCCGGTCTCGGCGACGGCGCAGAAGCAGCCGGTGATGCCGACGAGGTCGCCCTCGCGGGCACCGCGTCCCTCGGCCGCGATGCCGGCGGCCTGCCAGTCGAGGTCGGCGAGGCTGGGCCAGATGGCGGCGCGTAGGGGGAGGTTCATTTCCGCCAGGTAGCGGGCGACGGCGGCCGGGGCGGCGGCCATGTCGGCGACGCTGTCCAGGGTGCTCGACTGGGCGGCGGACTTGTCGCGGAACCGTGCCGCCAGCGCCGATTTTTCGGCCGGCATGGCCGGGCGCGGCCCCTGGCCGCGGGTGGACAGGATCGCGTCGATGGCGGCGCGGGCGCTCGCCGTGTCGGCGGCGGGGCGGTTCAGGTTCGCGCGCACGCGACCGAGGATGTCTTCTCTTGAGCTCATACCACGCGGTTCCTTTCTTCGCCCCGGACAAAGGCTTCGATATTGTCGATCAATTGGTCGCCGAGCGCCTGCATGGCACTTCCCGAGGCCCAGGCGACGTGCGGCGTCAGGATGAAATTTGGCAGGTCGAGATCCAGCAGCGGGTTGCCGGCGCGCGGCGGTTCGACGGTCAGCACGTCGAAGCCGGCGCCGCCGATGCGGCCTGCCCGCAGGGCGGCGGCGAGGGCGGCTTCATCGACCAGCCCGCCGCGGGCGGTGTTGATGAGCAGGGCGTCGGGCTTCATCCGCGCCAGTTCGGCGGCGCCGATCAGGCCCCGGGTCGCGGGCGTCAGCGGGCAGTGCAGGGTGATCGCATCGGACTCGGCGATCAGGGTCTCGAAAGGCACGTAGCCGGGGCGCACCGTGGCCGCTCCCTTGTGCTCGCCCCAGAGCACGCGCATGCCGAAGGCTTCGGCCAGCTTTGCCACGCCCTGGCCGAGGGAGCCGCGGCCGAGGATGCCGAGTGTCGAGCCGTGCAGATCGCGGATCGGATGGTCGAAGAAGCAGAAGGCCGTCGCCTGCTGCCAGCGGCCGGCGGTCACGTCGGCGCGGTAGGCCGGCAGTTGCCGGCGCAGGGCGAGCAGCAGCATGAAGACATGCTCGGGCACGGTCTCCGCCGCGTAGCCGCGGATGTTGCAGACGGCCAGGCCGTGGGCGCGGCACCAGTCGAGGTCGACGATGTCGGTGCCGGTGGCGGCGACGGCGATCAGCCGCAGCGCGGGCAGGCGCGCGAGCAGTTCGCCCGGCAAGGGGCACTTGTTGGTGACGGCGATGGTGGCGTCCTGGAGCCGTGCGTGGGCCTCGGCGGGCGCGGTGCGCGGGTAGGACCGCCAGTCGTGGGGAAAAGTCGGCGCTCGCAGGACGGTGCGGATCGAGTCGGCGTCGAGGAATACGATGCGCTCGGCCGTCATGGGGCGTTGCCGTTCAGTGAATCCGGCGCGCCATCAGGCTGGCGAGCGCGTCGCCGTCGAGCGGCGTGCTGAAGAGGAAGCCCTGGGCGTCGCAGCAATGGTGCTGGCGCAGGAAGCCGAGCTGGTGCTCGGTCTCGACGCCCTCGGCGACCACGCGCAGCTTGAGACTGTTGCCGAGGGCGATGATGGCGTCGGAAATCGCCTGGTCGTTGCTGTCGTGCTCCAGCCCCTCGATGAAGGAACGGTCGATCTTGAGGGTATCCACCGGCAGGCGCTTCAGGTAGTTGAGGGCGGAATAGCCGGTGCCGAAGTCGTCGATGGACAGGCGGATGCCCATGGACTTGAGTTGCCAGAGGATGCCCATGGTCTCCTTGGCGTGCAGCATCACCGTGCTTTCCGTCAGCTCGACCTCCAGCCAGTCGGCATCGAGTCCGGTTTCGTCGAGGATTTCCGCGACCTTCTCGGCGAAGCGCACATGGCGCAGCTGGCGCACCGAGAGATTGACGGCGACGCGGATCGGCGGCAGCCCCTGGTCTTGCCAGTCGCGGTTCTGGGTGCAGGCCTCGCGCAATACCCATTCGCCGATCGGGCCGATCATGCCGGTATCCTCGGCGACCGGGATGAACTCGCTGGGCGGGATGTCGCCGCGCTCGGGATGCTTCCAGCGCAACAGGGCCTCGACGGCGACGATGCGGCCGGTCTCGATCTCCACCTCGGGCTGGTACACCAGCCGCAGCTCGCCGCGCTCCAGCGCGTGGCGCAGCCCGTTTTCCAGCTCGAACAGGTCGCGCGACTGCTCGTCGTGACCGCGACGGAAATAGAGGTAGTTGTTGCGCCCCTGCTCCTTGGCCTGGTACATGGCGATGTCGGCGTGCTTGATCAGGCTTTCCGGACTGTCGGCGGTGAGCGGATAGAGGGCGATGCCGATGCTGGCCGTGGCGAAGATGTCCTGCCCCTGCAGATGGAAGGGGGCGGCGAGGGCCTCGATGATCTTCTCGGCGACGTTGGCGGCGCCGGCCGGGCCGTGCAGGTTCGGCACGATGACGGTGAACTCGTCGCCGCCGAGGCGCGCCACCGTGTCCTCGGCGCGCACGCTCGATTCAAGGCGCAGCGCGACTTCCTGCAGCAGCTGGTCGCCGGCGCGATGGCCGAGGGTATCGTTCACCAGCTTGAAGCGGTCGAGGTCGAGGAACAGCAGGCCGACCTGGGTGCCGTTGCGCTGGGCGTGGGCCAGCGCCTGGTGCAGGCGGTCGGTCAGCAGCACGCGGTTGGGCAGGCCGGTCAGGGCGTCGTAATGGGCGAGCCGGTGCAGGCGCTCCTCGTTCTGCTTGACCAGGCTGATGTCGGAGAACACCGCGACGTAATAGACCGGGCTGCCGCAGGCGTCGAAGATGGCGCTGATGTTCATCCACTCGGGATAGATCTCGCCGTTCTTGCGGCGGTTCCAGATCTCGCCCTGCCACTGGCCGCAGGCGGCGATGGTCTCCCACAGCGCCCGGTAGAAGTCCTCGCCATGGCGGCCGGACTTGAGCACCTTGGGGTTGCGACCGAGCACTTCTTCCGGCAGATAGCCGGTGACGGCGGTGAAGGCGGGATTGACCGAGATGATGTGGCCGGCGCCGTCGGTGACGACGATGCCTTCCTGGGTGTTGCGGAATACCTTGTCCGACAGTTCGAGCCGCTTTTCCAGCGCCTTGTGGGAGGTCACGTCGCGCAACTGGGCCACGTAGGCGGGGGCGCCGTTCCATTCGGTTTCGGCCATGCGCATCTCGGCGATGCGCCAGCTGCCGTCGGTGTGCGGCAATTCCAGTTCGGTGGTTTCTTCCGGCGCGAGGGGGAAGCCGAGCATGGCGCCGACCAGTTCGGTGGCGCCGCAGCGGAACAGGGAGGCGCCTGCCCGGTTGGCGTAGCGCACCACGCCGTCGGCGTCGAGGATGACCAGGCCGTCCGGCGCGTCGTCGATGACCCGTTGCAATCCGGCCGCCATGGCCTATTTGCTTCCCGGCGCGTCGCCGAGCGGCTGCAGGGCCAGTCCGGCAAGCACCTTGTCCACATCGGCGAGGTCGCCGATGATGCGCCGGATCGGGTGCGGCAACACGCGCTCCACCGTCGGCGTCGCCAGGATGCGGTGGGCGGCGGCTTCTTCCGGGTGCTCCAGCACATCCACCACTTCCAGCACGTAGTCGTGCGGGAACTGCTCCTCGCAGAGCTGGCGCAGCTGGGCCAATGCCCGGCGCGAACGCAGGGTGTGGTCGGTCACATACAGCTTGAGCCGGTATTTGGCCTCTTTGAGCATCAGCCCCTCCCCTTTGGGCATCCTGATAGCAGCGACGCTATGAATAGCTATTAACTATTTTTTATTATATCGCTTGGCATAAAGTTCGCGGAAGGTTCTTCCTTCGGGTGCGGGGAAATTCCTGCCGGCTGTCCACTCGGGCGCGGTGCCCATGATTTCGATGCTGGCGCGACCGCCGGCAAGCCACTTCAGATAGCGGACCGCGAATCTGGCACCCATTCCATAGAGCGCCGGCCGGCCGGCGACCCAGGCCCAGGCCTTGAGGGCGATGCGCTCGAAGAGCGGGCGCAGCTTCCGGTCCACCTGTTTTTCGCGCAGCTTGCGCAGCAGTTCGGGCAACGGAATCTTGACCGGGCAGACGACGCCGCACTGGTTGCACAGCGTCGCCGCGTGGGGCAGGTCGATGGCGTTCTCCAGGCCGGTGTAGAGGGGAGTGAGCACCGAACCCATCGGGCCGGGATAGACCCAGCCGTAGGCGTGGCCGCCGATGGTCTGGTAGACCGGGCAGTGGTTCATGCAGGCGCCGCAGCGGATGCAGCGCAGCATGTCCTGGAATTCGGAGCCGACCACGTCGGCGCGGCCGTTGTCCACCAGTATGTAGTAGAGGTGCTCGGGGCCGTCCTGTTCGTCGGGCCGCTTGACGCCGGTGAGCACCGAGACGTAGTTGGAGATCGACTGGCCGGTGGCCGAGCGCGGCAGCAGGCGCATCAGCAGCGATAAATCCTCCAGCGTCGGGATCACCTTCTCGATGCCGGTGATCACCACATGCACGCGCGGCAGGGTCGTCACCATGCGGCCGTTGCCCTCGTTGGTGACGAGGGCGACCGAGCCGGTCTCGGCGACGAGGAAGTTGCCGCCGGAGATGCCCATGTCGGCCGTCAGGAAGTGTTCGCGCAGCACCTCGCGCGCCTCGCGCGTCAGGGCCGGGATCTCGGTCTTGCGCGGCGTCTGGTGGGTGGCGTGGAACAGGTCGGCGACCTCGTCGAGGCTCTTGTGGATGACCGGCGCGATGATGTGGCTCGGCGGCTCGTTGTCGTTGATCTGCAGGATGTATTCGCCGAGGTCGGTTTCCACCGGCTGGATGCCGGCGGCTTCCAGCGCCAAGTTGAGCCCGGCTTCCTCGGACAGCATGGACTTCGACTTGACCGCCTTCTTCACGCCGTGCTTCCTGCCGATCTCGGCGACATGACGGCAGATCTCCGCGCCATCCTTCGCCCAGAGCACGGTGGCGCCGCGCGCGTGCGCGGTGGTCTCGAATTTCTCCAGCCAGAGATCGAGGTTTTCCAGCACGCGGTTGCGGATGTCTTTCGCCGCCTCGCGCGTGCCTTCGAAGTCATCGATTTCCCGGATCGCGATGGCGCGCTTGTCGACGAACTTGCCCTTGGCGGTCTTGAGGTTCGCCTGCAGCACCGGATTGGCGAGGGAGGCGCTGGCGTTGGCCTTGAAACGATGGGAGCGGCTTTCCATGGGGGCTTCCTAGCGGGACGCGAACTCGCGGAGCAATTCGATGGCGATGGCCGGCGCGGCGGACGCGCGGCGGCCATCGAGGCCGGCTTCCCAAAGCTTGGCGTAGCCGGGTTCGTGCAGTTCCTCCGTGCTCATCCGGTGGAAGCCCATGCTCCACTCGGAAAAGTTGCGCGCGGCGATCGGTTCCCGCACGATGAGGTAGAGATGATGGTGGCGCGAATCCTTCCGGATGGCGGCATAGATGGCATCCACATCCTCGGCCTCGCCTTCGAGCACCTGCAGGAAATTGCCCTCGCCGTAGAGCAGCATGCCGGTGACGTTGCTTTTCCGGTTGATTTCGCGCGCCTGCGCCAGCAATTCGAGCAGCTCCTTTTCCGACAGCAGGCGCACCGCCGAACTGACGTAGATCAGCTGGATCAGCATGCGCCGGCTTCCCCGTCCGTGGCGGTCAGCACCTCGGCGATGTGCATGACGCGCGTCCGTTCGTCGCCCATGCGCCGCAGCTTGCCCTCGATGTTGAGCAGGCAGCCGAGGTCGCCGCCGACGATGGTGCCCGCGCCGGTGGCGCAGGCGTTGCCGCATTTTCTTTCGGCAATGGCCGCCGAGATGTCGCCGAACTTCACCGAGAAGGTGCCGCCGAAGCCGCAGCAATCCTCGGCGCCCGCCATCTCGCGCAGCTCGACGCCCGGCAGTTTGCCGAGCAGGGCGCGCGGCTGGGTTTTGACGCCGAGACCGCGCAGGCCGCTGCAGGAGTCGTGGTAGGTGACGCTGCCCGCGAAGCGGCCGGGCACCGCATCGAGCCGCGCGACATTCACGAGGAAGTCGGTGAGCTCGAACACCCGGCTGGCGAGGGCGACGGCGCGCGCATGCCATTCCGGCTCGTCGGCGAGTATCTTCGGGTATTCGTTGCGGATGTGGTCGGCGCAGGAGCCGGAGGGCGCGACGACGTATGCGTGGCCCTCGAATTCGCCGATGACCTTCTTCGCCAGCGCGGCGGCGGCGGCGTGGTCGCCGCTGTTCCAGGCCGGCTGGCCGCAGCAGGTCTGGGTTCCGGGGACGATCACCTCGCAGCCGGCGGCCTCCAGCAGTTCGATCGCGGCGAAACCGATGCGCGGACGCATCATGTCCACCAGGCAGGTAACGAAAAGCGCGATGCGCATTGCTCCACCCATGTCGTTGTGATTGTGCGCCCGCGCGGCGGGCGTTTCGCATTGTGGCATACTTCGCCGCCCCGACGAGCGCGCCATGTCCCAGAACAAACCAGCCAATAGTCCCGCACCGCCCGCGGAAACCCGCGGCGGCATCCAGGTCATCGAGCGCATGATGAGCCTGCTCGATGTGCTGTCGCGCTTCGATGCGCCCGCGAGCCTCAAGCAGCTGGCCATCGAGACCGAACTGCACCCGTCCACCGCCCATCGCATCCTGGCGGCGATGGCGAGCGCCGGTTTCGTCGAGCGCGCCGCCAACGGCGGCTATCGCCTCGGCATCCGCCTGCTCGAACTGGGCAATCTGGTGAAGTCGCGCCTCGATATCCGCGCCGCCGCGCTGCCGCTGATGGAGGCCCTGCACCAGCAGCTCGGCGAAAGCGTCAATCTCGGCGTGCGCCAGGGCGACGACATCGTCTATATCGAGCGTACCTCCAGCGGCCGCTCGACGGTGCGCGCCGTGCATCTGGTCGGCGCGCGCGCCCCGCTGCATGTCACGGCGGTCGGCAAGCTCTACCTGGCCGCCGACGCGGCGGCGGAGGTGGCCGCCTATGCGCGGCGCACCGGCCTGCCGGGGCTGACCCCGACGTCCCTGACGAGCCTGCCGGCGCTGGAGCGTGAACTGGCGCGCGTGCGCCGGGAGGGGGTGGCCTTCGACAACGAGGAAATCGAACCCGGCCTGCGCTGCATCGCCGCGCCCGTGTTCGACGACGGCGGCCTGCTGGTGGCCGGCCTGTCGGTGTCGGCGCCGGCGGATCGCCACAACCCGGAATGGGCGGCGCAGGTGAAGGAAACCGCGGCCGCGATTTCAGCGGCCATCGGCTATTCGGGCGACTAGCGCGTAAAAGTCGGTGGTGGCGGGACGGTGCGTGCCCGCCGCCTTGTCAGCCGCGGAAGGTGGCGCCGCTGCTGGCGACGCTCTCGATCCAGCGCTTGATGCGCTGGGCGTCGCCGATGCGGGTGAGCTTGCCCCAGGAGTCGAGCAGCACGATGATGGTCGGCTTGTTGTTGAGCCAAGCCTGCATCACGAGGCACTTGCCGGCCTCGCTGATGTAGCCGGTCTTCGACAGGCCGATGGTCCAGCCGTCGTTCTTCACCAGCGCGTTGGTGTTGCGGAAGGTCTGGGCACGGCCCCTGACCGCCACCTGGTATTCCTCGGAGGTGGAGAACTCGCGGATCAGCGGGTACTGGTGGGCGGCGTCCACCATCTTGACGAGGTCGCGGGCGCTGGAAACGTTTTCGGCCGTGAGTCCGGTGGGGTCGGCGAAGCGCGTGTCGGTGAGACCCAGTTCGTGCGCCTTGCGGTTCATCGCGGCGACGAAGGCCTCGCGCCCGCCGGGGTAGTGCCGCGACAGGGCCGAGGCGGCGCGGTTTTCCGAGGACATCAACGCCAGCCGCAGCATTTCCTCGCGGGTGAGCCGGGTGCCAATGGCCAGGCGCGAGTGCGTGCCCTTGAGGGTGTCGATATCGTCCTTGTCGATCGAGATGAGTTCGCTCAGGCTGGGCTGGGCGTCGAGGGCGACCATCGCGGTCATCAGCTTGGTGATCGAGGCGATCGGCACGACGGCGCTGGCGTTCTTTTCGTAGAGCACGTCACCGGTGGTCTGGTCGATCACGGCCACCGCGCTGGAGGCGAGCTTGGGCAAGGGGCCTTCGTCGTGGGCGCTGGCGGCCGTGGCCGCGGTTGCGACGGCCGCGGCCGCGACGGGCTTCTTCGCCAGCTTGCGGGCGGGCTTCTTGACGACGCGGGCGACCGGCTTGACGGCCTTCTTGCTCGCGACGGGCTTTTTCTTCGGGGTGGCGGCGGCTGCGGGGGCCGCCAGGCCGGCGGACAGGATGCTTGCAACGAGGAGGGCCAGCAGACTCTTCGAGATCGATTTCATCGGTATGCGGCTAGGTCGGTCGAATCACGGGGGCGAAGTGTACCAGCCCCCGGCCAATTTTCCGGGCTCGTGTCCCTTGAGCTTTATAACGGATTTAAGCCAGGAAAATTAAGTTATTAGGGCCGAATTCTATACCGATTTATCAGGTGTGGAGTCAGCTATTTCCACGGACCTGCCCTTGCGCCACCTCCACCGAAAGCAATGCCGTCAGATTGACGATGCGCCGCACCGTGGCGGTGGGGGTGAGGATATGCACCGGCCGCGCCGCGCCGAGCAGCAACGGACCGACGGTGAGGCCGTCGCCGGCGGAGGTCTTGAGCAGGTTGAAGGAGATGTTGGCGGCGTCGAGGGTCGGCATCACCAGCAGGTTGGCCTGTCCGGAAAGATTCGCGTTGGGAAAGACCTGACGGCGTATCTCGGGATCGAGGGCGGCATCCCCGTGCATTTCGCCTTCCACCTCCAGGCCGGGCGCCTTGGCGCGCAGCAGTTCAAGCGCGGCGCGCATCTTTTGCGCGGTGGGCGTGTCCTCGGTGCCGAAGCTCGAATGGGAGAGCAGGGCGACCTTGGGGCTCATGCCGAAGCGCCGCACTTCCTCGGCGGCGAGCAGGGTCATTTCGGCGAGCTGCTCGGCACTCGGGTCGTAGTTCACGTAGGTGTCGCCGATGAAGAAGGTGCGCTGCGGCAGGATCAGCATGTTCATCGCATAGAAGCTGCCGATGCCGGGCTTGCGGCCGATGACTTCCGCGATGTAGCGCAGGTGCAGCGAATGCTTGCCGAAGGTGCCGCAGAGCATTGCGTCGGCGTAGTTGTGGCGCACCAGCATGGCGCCGATCAGCGTCGTGCGGCGGCGCATTTCCCGCTTCGCGTACTCGACGCCGATGCCCTTGCGGCAGGTCAGGCTGTAGTAGTCCTGCCAGAGTTCCTTGTAGCGCGGGTCGGAGTCGGGGTTGACCAGTTCGAAATCCGCGCCGGCGCGGATACGCAGGCCCTGGCGGGCGATCTGCCGCTCGACGACCTCGGGGCGGCCGACCAGGATCGGCCGTGCCAGGCCCTCGTCGCAGACGGTCTGGGCCGCGCGCAGCATGCGCTCGTCCTCCCCCTCGCAGTAAACGATGCGCGCCGGCTTCTGCTTGGCGGCGATGAAGACGGGCTTCATGACGAGGCCGGAGTGATAGACGAACTCGTTGAGCTGCTGGCGGTAGGCCGCCAGGTCGGCGATCGGGCGCGTCGCCACGCCCGAGTCCATCGCCGCCTGGGCGACGGCGGGCGCCACCTTGAGGATCAGGCGCGGATCGAAGGGCTTCGGGATCAGGTAGTCGCGGCCGAAGGAAAGGTGCGCGTCGCCGTAGGCCGCGGCGACCACCTCCGACTGCTCGGCGTGGGCGAGTTCGGCGATGGCGCGCACGGCGGCGATCTTCATCGGCTCGTTGATGGTCGTCGCGCCGACGTCGAGCGCGCCGCGGAACATGTAGGGGAAGCACAGCACGTTATTCACCTGGTTCGGATAGTCCGAACGGCCGGTGCCGATGATGCAGTCGGGGCGCACGGCGTGGGCGTCCTCGGGCAGGATCTCCGGGTCGGGGTTGGCCATCGCCAGGATGATCGGGTTCTCGGCCATGCCGGCGACCATCTCGGGCTTGAGCACGCCACCGGTGGACAGGCCGAGGAAGATGTCGGCGCCGGGCATCGCGTCGGCGAGCGTGCGCGCCTCGGTGTCCCGGGCGTAGCGCTGTTTCGATTCGTCCAGGTTCTGCCGGCCGGTGTGGATCACGCCCTTGCTGTCGCAGACCGTGACGTTCTTGCGGTCCACGCCGAGGCTGACGATCAGGTCGAGACAGGCGATCGCCGCCGCGCCCGCGCCGGAGCAGACCAGCTTCACCTGGGCGATGTCCTTGCCGACCACGCGCAGGCCGTTGAGCACCGCGGCGGCGGAGATGATCGCCGTGCCGTGCTGGTCGTCGTGAAAGACCGGGATGCGCAGGCGCTCGCGCAGCTTGCGTTCGACCAGAAAGCACTCGGGCGCCTTGATGTCTTCCAGGTTGATGCCGCCGAAGGTGGGCTCCAGCGCGGCGATGATGTCCACGAGTTTGTCCGGGTCGTGCTCGGCGATCTCGATGTCGAACACGTCGATGCCGGCGAACTTCTTGAACAGCACGCCCTTGCCTTCCATCACCGGCTTGCCGGCCAGCGGGCCGATGTCGCCCAGACCCAGCACCGCCGTGCCGTTGGAGATGACGGCGACGAGGTTCTGCCGCGAGGTGTAGAGGGCGGCCGTGGCGGGATCGCGCTCGATCTCCTCGCAGGCGGCGGCGACGCCGGGCGAATAGGCCAGCGACAGGTCGGACTGGTTGGTCAGCGCCTTGGTCGGCGTGACGGCGATCTTGCCGGGGCGGGGCAGGCGGTGATAGTCGAGCGCGGCGCGGCGCAGGTTGTCGTCCATGAAAACCCTCGGGGCGATGTGTTTGCGGATGCGCGATTCTAGGCGCTTTCGCGTGTTCGTAATCGACCTATCGAATCCGTCTATGGCAGAATGGCCGGCCGAATACAACAGAGTGCAGCGGATCACCGTGCCGCCAGCGCCGACTTTTCAAAGTGGAGATGAATCGATGAACCAACGCAGTTACGATGCTGCCGCTCTGGCTGCACCGGCCCATGTGAGGCATGAAAAACTCAAGGCCTGGGTTGCCGAAGTCGCGATGCTGACCCAGCCCGAGCGCGTCGTCTGGTGCGACGGCTCGCAGGAGGAGTATGACCGCCTCTGCGCCGAGATGGTCGCCGCCGGCACTTTCGTCAAGCTCGATCCCGCCAAGCGGCCGAATTCCTATCTTGCCTGCTCCGATCCTTCCGACGTGGCGCGCGTCGAGGATCGCACCTACATCTGTTCCGCCAGGCAGGAGGACGCCGGCCCCACCAACAACTGGGAAGATCCAGCCAGGATGAAGGAAACGCTGAAGGGTCTGTTCAAGGGCTCGATGCGCGGCCGCACGATGTACGTGATCCCCTTCAGCATGGGGCCGCTCGGCTCGCCGATCGCCCAGATCGGCGTCGAGATTTCCGATTCCCCGTATGTGGTCGTCAACATGCGCACCATGACGCGCATGGGCAAGGCGGTCTACGACGTGCTCGGCACCGACGGCTTCTTCGTGCCCTGCTTGCACTCCGTGGGCGCGCCGCTCGAACCGGGCCAGGCGGACGTGAAGTGGCCCTGCAACCCGACGACCAAATACATTGTTCACTTCCCCGAGACGCGCGAGATCTGGTCCTACGGCTCCGGCTACGGCGGCAATGCGCTTCTGGGCAAGAAGTGCCTGGCGCTGCGCATCGCCTCGACCATGGCGCGCGACGAAGGCTGGCTCGCCGAGCACATGCTGATCTTGGGCGTCGAGTCGCCGCAGGGCGAGAAGACCTACGTCGCCGCCGCCTTCCCCTCCGCCTGCGGCAAGACCAACTTCGCGATGCTGATCCCGCCGCAGAGCTTCAACGGCTGGAAGATCTACACCGTCGGCGACGACATCGCCTGGATCAAGCCGGGCAAGGACGGCAAGTTCTACGCGATCAACCCGGAAGCCGGCTATTTCGGCGTCGCGCCGGGCACCAGCGAGAAGACCAACTACAACGCCATGGCGACGCTCAAGGAAAACATCATCTACACCAACGTCGCGCTGACCGACGACGGCGACGTCTGGTGGGAAGGCATGGGCCCCGCCCCCGCGCACTGCATCGACTGGCAGGGCAAGGACTGGACGCCCGAGGATGGCAAGGCCGGCCGCAAGGCGGCGCACCCGAACGCGCGCTTCACCGCGCCGGCCGCGCAATGTCCGTCGATCGACCCCAACTGGGAAAACCCGGAGGGCGTGCCGATCTCCGCCTTCATCTTCGGCGGCCGCCGCGCCACCACCGTGCCGCTCGTCTATGAGGCCTTCAACTGGAGCTTCGGCGTCTACATGGCCGCCACGCTCGGTTCGGAAACCACTGCCGCCGCCTTCGGCCAGCAGGGCGTGGTGCGCCGCGACCCGTTCGCCATGCTGCCCTTCTGCGGTTACCACATGGGCGATTACTTCAACCACTGGCTGCACATGGGCCATGTCGTCGAACACACGCCGAAGATCTTCTGCGTGAACTGGTTCCGCATGAACGAGAAAGGCGAGTTCATGTGGCCGGGCTTCGGCGAGAACATGCGCGTGCTGAAGTGGATCGTCGACCGCGTGCAAGGAAAAGTCGGCGCTCGCGAGACGGTGCTCGGCTGGATGCCGCGCTTCGAGGACATCGACTGGAGCGGCCTGGAGATCGGCCAGGCCGAGTTCGAGGCGCTCACCCAGATCGACGCCGACGCCTGGAAGCAGGAACTGGCCGGCCACAAGGAATGGTTCGACAAGATGGGCGCGAAGCTGCCGAAGCAGCTCGCCCTCAAGCGCGACCTGTTCGAGCTGGGGCTGATCGACTAGGCGCGCCGAACCGCTAGAATCGAACGGCCATCCCGAGGGGTGGCCGTTTTGTTTCAGGAGACCGCATGAACATCGCCGCGCGCATGGCCGAGATCGGGCCCTTCCACGTCATGGAACTCATGGCCAAGGCCAAGGCCCTCGAAGCCGCCGGCCGCGAGATCGTCCACATGGAGGTCGGCGAGCCCGACTTCCCGACCCCGCAGCCGATCATCGAGGCGGCGCAGCGTTTCATCGCCGGCGGCCAGGTGTTCTATACCCATGCGCTGGGCCTGCCGCGGCTGCGCGAGGCGATCGCCGGCTTCTACGCGAGCCGCTACGGCGTGAGCGTCGATCCGGCCCGCATCGTCGTCACCGCCGGCGCCTCGGGGGCGTTGCTGCTTGCCCTCGGCGCGCTGATCAGCCCGGGCGACGAATGGCTGCTCACCGACCCTGGTTATCCTTGCAACCGCCATTTCGTGCGCCTGCTCGAAGGCGTGCCGCGCGCGCTGGCCGTCGATGCGGCGACCAACTTCCAGCCGACGGCCGAAAAAGTCGGCGCTGGCTGGACGGTGCAGACCAAGGGGCTGCTGGTCGCCTCGCCCGCCAATCCGACCGGCACCCTGATCGATCCGACGCAACTGGCCGCGCTCTGGGAGACCGTGCGCGTGCGCGGTGGCAACCTGATCGTCGATGAGATCTACCATGGCCTGACCTACGGCAGCGATGCCCGTACCGCGCTGGAAATCTCCGACGAGATCGTCGTCATCAACAGCTTCTCGAAGTATTTCGGCATGACCGGCTGGCGGCTCGGCTGGCTGGTGGTGCCGCCGGCCATGGTGCGCAATGTCGAGAAGCTTGCCCAGAACCTCTACATCGCCCCCTCGACGCCGGCCCAGCATGCGGCGCTCGCCGCATTCGCGCCGGCGACGCTGGAGATTCTCGAGGAGCGCCGCGCGGCCTTCCGCGCGCGCCGCGACCTGCTGCTGCCGGGGTTGCGCAAGCTCGGCTTCCGCATCGGCGCGGAGCCGCAGGGGGCTTTCTACATCTATGCGGACATCGGCGACCTGGGCCAGGATAGCTTCGGCCTGGCGGAGCGCCTGATCGAAGATGCGGGCGTGGCCGCCACGCCGGGACTGGATTTCGGCGCGAACGATCCCGCGCGCCACATGCGCTTTGCCTATACGGTGGGCGTGGAAAAGCTTGCCGCGGGACTGGCGCGCATGGAGGCGTTTTTCGCCCGCCGCGGCTGAGGGATGCCGCGGCGGCGTGCCTGACAAGGAAAAAAGGCTGGCGACCGCGCGAGCGGTCTCCAGCCTTGGTGCCGAGTACTGCCGATCAGGACGGGCGCGAGCCGGTCGGGAAAGGCCAGGCAGCCGCCGGGTTGAGCGACGACTTGAGACCGGGCGCGGCAGCGGTCGATGGCGCCGGAGCGGGTGCCGCAGCGGGTGCCGCGGCAGGCTTCGGAGCAGCAGCCTTTTTCGGGGCAGCGGCCTTTTTGGCGGCCGGTTTTGCAGCGGCAGGCTTCTTCGCCACCGGCTTGGCGGCCGGTTTTGCAGCGGCCTTCTTGGCGACCGGTTTTGCAGCGGCCTTCTTCGGAGCGGCGGCCTTCTTGGCGACCGGCTTTGCAGCGGCCTTCTTCGGAGCGGCGGCCTTCTTGACGGCCGGTTTTGCAGCGGCCTTCTTCGGAGCGGCGGCCTTCTTGGCGGCCGGTTTTGCAGCGGCCTTCTTCGGAGCGGCGGCCTTCTTGGCGACCGGTTTTGCAGCGGCCTTCTTCGGAGCGGCGGCCTTCTTGGCGGCCGGCTTTGCAGCGGCCTTCTTCGGAGCGGCGGCCTTCTTGGCGGCCGGTTTTGCAG
The DNA here is from genome assembly GCA_024709955.1 of Rhodocyclaceae bacterium. Taxonomy (GTDB): domain Bacteria; phylum Pseudomonadota; class Gammaproteobacteria; order Burkholderiales; family Rhodocyclaceae; genus Sulfuricystis. The sequence goes on along the minus strand of JANJVS010000172.1, from coordinate 92,363 downwards.
CGGCCTTCTTCGGTGCAGCAGCCTTCTTGGCGGCCGGCTTTGCAGCGGCAGCTTTCTTCGGAGCGGCAACCTTTTTGGCAGCCGGTTTAGCAGCAGTAGCCTTCTTCACCGCCGCCGGTTTTTTGGCTTTCTTCTCTTCAGCCATAGTGAACCTCCATTGCATGTTTGAGGAAAGAACTACAAACAACCCGCCTACAACAGCACGGATTATTCAGCAACACCGGCGGACCGGAATCGATGAATTCATGCGCTTTCATGGCCCATCCTTGGATTTGTGAGGGGCGGAGAAAGCCGGGAAAAATGGGGTTCGGCGCGGCCAGAAGGAACGCGAATGGCCGCTGGCTGGCGGAAGATCCGGTAGTGGCGGCAAGGGGAGCAATGGCGGCGAATCCATCCGGGGATTCGGTTCGTGCGTTCGCCTTACTGCCCACGTCTGCCTGCATGCACCTTCCTTAGTGGTTGCCTTACAGCATCGACCTACTAGATATAGTGGGTCAACGACATTTGGGAACTAATGGTAGTAGGTCGCATTTTTCGATGCAAGATAAATTGCATCGACGACGCGGCATGGTTCACTCGCGTTGCAGTGAAACCACGTGGGCGCGGTTCAGGCGGTGGCAAGTGACGTCGCGAGTTCCCGCCACGCGAAGTGCGGTCCCGGGTCGGTCTTGCGGCCGGGCGCGATGTCGGCGTGGCCTGCGATGGCCGCGATCGGGTAGTGCCGCCGCAGGACGTCGAGTAATGCGCGCAGGGTCAGATATTGCACCGGGGCGAAGTCGCTGTGGTCGTCTCCCTCCAGTTCGATGCCGAGCGAAAAGTCGTTGCAGCGCTCGCGCCCCCGCCAGCAGGAGGCGCCCGCATGCCAGGCGCGCCGTGCGCAGGGAACGAACTGGACCAGGCCGCCGTCGCGACGGATGAGGAAATGGGCGGACACGCGCTGGCCGGCGATGGCGGCGAAGTAGGGATGAGCGGCGGGATCGAGGCGATTGAGGAATAGGTCCGCGATCGCGCCGCCGCCAAACTCGCCGGGCGGCAGGCTGATGGCGTGAATGACGGCCAGGGTGATCGCCGCGTCGGCCGGCCGCGCGTCATGATTGGGGCTGGCGATATGCGTGCAATCGCTCAGCCAGCCGGCGGCATCGATCCGCATCCGCGGCGGTCTGGCGTCAGCTTTCCCGGTCATTCAGGCCGAGGCGCTCCATGCGGTAGCGCAACGAACGGAAGGTCACGCCGAGAATGCGCGCCGCCGCGGTGCGGTTGTAGCGGGTTTTTTGCAGCGCATCGAGGATCGCGCGGCGTTCCTGCTCGTCAAGGAAGTCCTGCAGGGTCTGGCCGCCGCCGAATTCCAGCGTGTCGCCAGCGCCGACTTTTTCCGGCTGCAATTGGAGGTCGGCCACTTCGATGACGCCATCGCCATGCAGCGCCAGCGCCCGTTCGAGAATGTTTTCCAGTTCGCGCACGTTGCCGGGAAAGGCGTAATCCTGCAGGGCGGCGAGGGCCTGGCGCGTGAGCGCCGGCGGGGTGGAACCGCTGCCGGCCGTCAGTCGTTCGAGGATGCGGTGCGCCAGGTCCGGCACGTCCTCGCGGCATTCGCGCAGGGGCGGCATGCGAATCTCGATGACATTGATGCGGAAGAACAGGTCCTGGCGGAATTTGCCCTCCTCGACGAGGCGGCGCAGATCCTGATGCGTGGCGCAGATGATGCGCACATTGACCGGCTCTTCAGCGGTCGCGCCGACCTGTCGCACATGCTTTTCCTGGATGGCGCGCAACAGCTTCACCTGCATCGCCAGCGGCAGGTCGGCGACTTCGTCGAGAAACAGCGTGCCGTCGTTGGCGGCTTGAAAGAAGCCGGCGCGCTCGGTTTCCGCCCCGGTGAAGGCGCCCTTGCGATAGCCGAAAAACTCGCTTTCCATCAGGTTTTCCGGAATCGCGCCGCAATTCACCGCGACGAAGGGCTTGTCGCCGCGCACGCTTTCCCGGTGGATCAGTCGCGCCGCGAGTTCCTTGCCGCTGCCGGATTCGCCCGAAATATAGATGGGGGCCTCGCTGCGGGCGACCTTGGCGATCAGGGTGCGCACCTGGGCCATGGGCGCCGAGTTGCCGAGCAGATCCTGGCTGCGGGCCGTCCCGCAGGTCTTTTTCTCGGGCAGCGTCAGCGCGGATTTGACCAGGGTGCGGAGTTGGGCCAGGGAAACGGGCTTGGAGAGATAGTCGAAAGCGCCGGCCTTGAGCGCGGCGACGGCGTTCTCCGTGCTGCCGTGCGCCGTGATCACGGCGACCGGCAGGGTGGGGTGATGGCCGCCGATATGCTGCACCAGCGACAGACCGTCGCCGTCGGGCATGCGCATGTCGGTCAGGCAAAGCTGATAGACATGGTCGGCGAGGTACTGCTTGGCTTCCGCCACGCTGGCGGCGCAATCGCATGCGAGGCCCATGCGCGCCAGCGTCATGTCCAGCAGTTCGCGGATGTCGGCCTCGTCGTCGACGACCAATACGCGCGCGGCGTTGCTCAGGTCGTCTGCGGTGCGGGAGGGGGATCTGGACATAGCAGGGTGAATGATATGCAGAAATGGGCGCCGGGGGCGTTGTCGAGCAGGCTCAGGCGGGCGCCATTGGCTTCGCACAGCTCGCGTGCGATGTAGAGACCCAGGCCAGTGCCGGTCGGTCGGGTGGTGAAAAAAGGTTCGAATACCTGGTTGCGCTCGGCGGTATCGATGCCTTGCCCGTCGTCGATGATATGCAAGGCGGCGTGGTTTGCGTGTCTGCTCCGCTCCCCCAGGATGCAGATCGCGGCGGGAGCATGGGTGGCGTAGCGCAACGCGTTGCCCAGCAGGTTGGACAGCACTCGATGCAAATGTCCGCGGTCGAAGCAGAGCGCGAAATCTGCGGGCATCTCGACGGCGATACGGGTGGAGATGCTGGTGTCCTGCAGGGCCATTTCCTCGACAAGCTGGCGTAGGAATCCCGTCAGCTCGATGCGTTCCGGGCTGGCGCGGTCGCGCTGCCCGAGTTCCATGACTTCCGCCACCAGCCGGTTGAGTCGCTGCGTGTTGTCGCCGATGATCCTGGTGAGGCGGTCCGTGCCTTGCCCCGCGGGGTCGTCGGCGAGCAGTTCGGCCGCATGGCTGATGGCGGCCAGAGGATTGCGAATCTCGTGAGCGAGGTTCGCGGTCAGGCGGCCGAGGGCGGCGAGCTTGACCTGCTGGGCTTCCTGCTGCAGCCGGCCGATGTCCTCAAGGTAGATCAGGGCATTGCCGCCTTCCCCTGGCGGAAGGAAGCGCGCGCGCAGGTGGCGGCCGTTTTGCGGGATGTGCAGCAGCACGTCCGACTCAGCGGCGCGCGTGCGCCGCTGCAGGAATTCCCGCGCCAGAGTCGGGGAATAGGCAGCCAGGGCCGGGGCCGGCGGCGCGGCGAGCCCCAGCAGCATGGCGGCTTGAGGATTGGACTGGCGCACGCGGCCAGCGGCGTCGATGACCAGCACGCCATCCTGCATGTCGCGGATCACGCGCTCGTTGATGCGCATCTGGTCGGCCAGTTCGATACCGCGCCTGCGCGCCAGTTCCTCGTTGGCGATCACGCGGCTGGCCAGCAGGCGCGCGGCAATCGCCGATCCGAAGAAGCCGATGCTGGTCAGGCCGGTACGGAAAAAGTCGCTTACCTCCCCGTGATGCGCCAGGACGCGATAGGTCTGTTCGAGCAACAGGGATACCGTGGCCAAGGCCGCATAGAACAGCACCATGCGCCCCTGGCCGACCAAGGCGGCGCCGACCAGGACCACCAGCATCATCATCGCCATTCCGCTCTTGGCGCCGCCACTGGCATAGAGCAGCAACGTGAGGAAGAAGATGTCGGCAACCACCTGCAGCGTGAGCTGGAGGTTGAAGGCGTGTCGCCATTGGCCTTGCAGCAGGAGATTGAGGGCCGCGGCGGCCAGATAGGCGGCGCAGGTCCAATAGAACAGCCGCGGGTCCTGCGCGCCGATGTTGAGTGCGCCATCGGACAGTTCTATCGCGCCGAGAAATACCCCGGCGACAATCAGCCGGTAATAGGAAAAGAACCTGAGCGAGCGCCAGAACGACTCGTTCGGCGCAATTTCCAGCGCGGTTCGTCGGGCATGGGGAGCGGGGCGCTCAGGGGGCGCCGAGTCGGCGGTGCTCATCGCTGCAGTAATGGCGGCCGGATGCGGTGACGCACTCGCTCTCCGGCACGTGCAAGCCGCAGTAGGCGCAAACCATCATTTTTTCCGGGGCAGGAGGCCGGGGAGCGGAAGCGGCGCCCCCCTTGTTTTTTTGCCGACCCAAGAAATACCAATAGGCCAGGACAAGGGCGAAGATCAACAGAATTGCCTTCAACACTTCCGTCTTTCGCTTCCTTTTTTGACCGGAAGCCCGCGCGGGAATGGATCCTTCCGCACGTCGCCAGTGTTCGCGATCACTAAAAGATGATTGGTCGGGGTGAGAGGATTCGAACCTCCGACTCCTGCGTCCCGAACGCAGTACTCTACCAGGCTGAGCTACACCCCGAACTGTTGGCCGACGACGTTTTGTCGCAAGCCGAACTTTGCAATTTCCCGCTCAATAGCGCCGGGTCACTGCAAAGTCCGACAATTGTATCAGAGCCTCGCGATATTGGGTGTGCGGTAATGCATCCAGCGCGATTCTCGCCTTGTCCGCCTCGTTTCGCGCCACGCGCATGGCGGCCTCGAGCGCGCCGGTGGCCTTCACCGCCTCGATGATTTCGGCGAAGGACTCGCGTCCTCCCTGTTCGAGGGCGCAGCGCACCAACGCGGCCTGGCCTGGCTGGCCGGTCCGCATGACGTGGATCAGCGGCAGGGTCGGCTTGCCTTCGGCCAGGTCATCGCCGAGGCTTTTGCCGATTTCGTCCGTTTCGCCCGAATAGTCCAGAACGTCATCGACGATCTGGAACGCCGTGCCCAGATGCATGCCGTAGTTCGCCAGGCCTGCCTCCACCCCGGCCGAACTGTCGCCCAGAATGGCGCCCAGGCGCGCGGCGGCTTCGAATAGTTTCGCGGTCTTGTAGCGCACGACACGCAGGTAGTCCTCCACGCCGACATCCGCGTTATGGCAGTTCATCAGCTGGAGAACCTCTCCCTCGGCAATGATGTTGGTCGCATCGGCGAGCACCTGCATCACGCGCATGTTGCCGATGCCCACCATCATCTGGAATGCCCGCGAGTAGAGAAAGTCTCCGACGAGGACGCTGGCCGCGTTGCCAAAGGCGGCGTTGGCCGTTTCTCGTCCCCGGCGCAAGGCCGACTCATCCACCACGTCGTCGTGAAGCAGGGTGGCGGTATGGATGAACTCGACCACCGCCGCGAGTTCATGGTGGTGGCTCGCCCGATAGGAAACGGCGCCGGCAGCCAGCAGCAGCAGCGCTGGCCGCATGCGCTTGCCGCCGCCGGCGATGATGTATTCGGCGACTTGTCGCACGAGGGGAACGTCGGAGTGGAGGCGTGCGCGGATGACCGCGTCGACCGCCTGCATATCCTCGGCGATCAGGGAATAAATGGCGGGGAGGTTCAAGGTCGAGCTTCCGAAAGCGGGATCGCGATGGTAGGTTTCGAAAGATTGCCCGTCAATGAATCATCGTGCTTATTGACTAAGGCGGTGGCGGCCATTATCATAGCCGGTTCTTTGGTAATACTTTTTGGAGTCCGACACATGTATGCGGTCATAAAAACCGGCGGCAAGCAGTATCGCGTTGCCGCGGGCGAAAAAATCAAAGTAGAACAGATACCGGCAGATGTGGGCACCGAAATTTCCCTGGACCAGGTGTTGATGGTCGGCGAAGGCGATTCCGTGAAGATCGGGACCCCCGTGCTGGCTGGCGCCACCGTGACCGCCAAGGTTATTTCGCAAGGCCGTCATCCCAAGGTGAAGATTTTCAAGATGCGGCGTCGCAAGCACTACCAGAAGCATCAGGGACACCGGCAGAACTATACCGAACTGGAAATCAGCGGCATCAAGGCCTGATTTCGGATTAGGAGCTTTCAATGGCACATAAAAAAGCAGGCGGCAGTTCCCGCAACGGCCGCGACTCGGAGTCGAAACGCCTGGGCGTCAAGCGTTACGGCGGTCAATTGGTCTCGGCCGGCAGCATCATCGTGCGTCAGCGCGGCACGCAGTTCCATCCCGGCGACAATGTCGGCATCGGCAAGGATCACACGCTGTTCGCGAAGATCACCGGCACCGTCCAGTTTCTCGTCAGGGGCGCGGCGCAGCGCAAGTATGTGACGATCGTCCCGGCTGCCTGATTTTGGCCGGGTTGCAGATCGAAGCCCTGTCCTGATGGACGGGGCTTTTTTCATTTGAACCATGAAATTTTTTGACGAAGCAAAAATATCCGTCACCGCTGGAAACGGCGGCAACGGCGCCGTTTCGTTTCGGCGCGAAAAGTACGTCCCGCGCGGTGGGCCGGACGGTGGCGATGGCGGTCGGGGGGGCAGTGTCGTGCTCGTCGCCGACCGCAACCTCAATACCCTCATCGACTATCGCTATACGCGAATCTATCGTGCCGAGCATGGCGAAAACGGTCGCGGTGCCGACTGCTTCGGCAAGGGCGGCGCGGATTTGATTCTGCGCGTGCCGGTCGGGACCGTGGTATCCGATGCGGACTCAGGGGAACTGCTCGCCGATCTCGACGCCGACGGCGCGAAGGCGGTCGTGGCTCAGGGCGGTGCGGGCGGCTTGGGGAATCTGCGGTTCAAGTCGAGCGTCAATCGCGCCCCCAGGCAGAACACCCCGGGAGAGCCCGGGGCGACGCGCGAACTCAAGCTCGAACTCAAGGTGCTGGCGGATGTCGGCCTGCTCGGCTTGCCGAATGCCGGCAAATCCACCTTCATCCGGGCTGTTTCGGCGGCGCGTCCGAAGGTGGCCGACTACCCGTTCACGACGCTGCAGCCCAACCTCGGCGTCGTCCGCGTCGGCGAGAATCAAAGCTTCGTCATCGCCGACATTCCCGGACTGATCCGCGGCGCGTCCGAGGGGGCGGGCCTGGGGCATCGCTTCCTCAAGCACCTGCAGCGTACCCGGGTGCTGCTGCATCTGGTCGACGCGGCACCGCTCGATCCCGAGGCCGATCCGGTGGGCGATGCCAGGGCGATTGTCGAGGAGCTCAGAAACTACGACGAGAGCCTGCATGCCAAGCCGCGCTGGCTGGTGATCAACAAGATCGACCTCATTCCTCCGGAAGAGCGGGAAACGCGGCTCGCGGACCTGTCGCGGGCGCTCGCGGAAGCCACCGGGGCGGTCGGCACCGTGTTCGCCGTTTCGGCCGCGACGGGAGAGGGGTGTGCCGCGCTTTGTCAGAAGGTCATGCAGTTTCTGGAAACCCAAACACCGCGAGTCGATGCCGAAACCGATATCGGCGCGGACTCCATCGATAGCGATAACGCATCATGCGAAGAGCCATAGCCGATTGCAAGCGCATCGTCGTCAAGGTGGGCAGCGCCCTGGTGACCAACAACGGCACCGGGCTCGCGGCCGACTTCATCGCCGAATGCGCGCGCCAGATTTCCATGCTGCAACAGTCCGGGCGCCAGGTCCTCCTCGTCTCCTCCGGCGCGATTGCCGCCGGCATGCAGCGCCTCGGCTGGGCCCGGCGGCCGCATGCGATGCACGCGCTCCAGGCGGCGGCGGCCGTCGGTCAGATGGGGTTGACGCAGGCCTATGAGACCGTTTTCGCCCGGCATGGCCTCAAGTCCGCCCAGATTCTGCTGACGCATGACGATCTGGCCGATCGCAGTCGTTATCTGAACGCCCGCACCACCTTGAACACCCTCCTTGAACTGGGGGTGGTGCCGATCATCAACGAAAACGACACCGTCGTTACCGACGAAATCCGCTTTGGCGACAACGATACGCTCGGCGCCCTGGTCGCCAACCTGGTCGAGGCGGAGGCGCTGATCATCCTCACCGACCAGAAAGGACTCTACTCGGCGGACCCGCGGCAGGACCCGAACGCCACCCTGATCGCGGAGGGCGACGCCGAAAACAGGCATTTCGAGACGATCGCCGGCGGAGCCGGCAGCGGCATCAGCAAGGGCGGCATGATCACGAAAATCCGCGCCGCGCAGCGAGCCGCGCGCAGCGGCGCGCATACCCTCATCGTCGGTGGCCGGGAGCCGGGCGCGCTCATTCGGGCGGCGAACGGGGATGAAATCGGCACCCTCCTGAGGGCCAACAAGTCGCCACTGGCGGCGCGCAAGCAGTGGCTGGCGGATCATTTGCGTCTGGCGGGCGCGGTAAGCATCGACGCGGGAGCGGTGGATGCCTTGCGCAACGGGAAGAGCCTGCTGCCGATCGGGGTGCGCGCGGTCGACGGCGATTTCGAGCGCGGATCGGTCATCGCCTGCCTGGACGGCGAGGGGCGCGAGGTGGCCCGCGGACTGGCCAACTATTCGGCAGCGGAAGCACGCAAGATCGCGGGCTCCCCGAGTGCCGAAATCGAGGCTTTGTTGGGCTATATGGACGAGTCCGAGCTGATTCATCGCGACAATCTCGTGCTGGCCTGAGGCACGGCGGCGGACGGGCAGGAAATCGGCCCGGCTTGCCGTTGCAAAAAACCTACATCCGGCTGCATCGACTCGCTCAAAACCGTGATTGCCCATGTTGATCCATGCGGCTTTTGCGAGAATGGCGGCAGCTTCCAAGCGGGAGTTAGCTGCGGGACCAGTGGCCAACCACGTGGAGTCATTGAAACCGCAATCTTCAAACGTAAAGGAGATTCAAGCATGCAAAAGAAAATCATCGCCCTGGCCGTCGCTGGCCTCGTTTCCGGCGCCGCCTTCGCGCAGTCGAACGTCACCATCTACGGTGTCGTTGATCACTACTACGCCCATGGCAGCGGCAACGGCAACAGCGTCAACGTGTTCAACGCTGGCGGCCTGTCCGGCTCCCGCGTCGGCTTCAAGGGCGTCGAAGCCCTCGGCAACGGCCTGAGCGCTGTTTACACTCTCGAGTACGCTCTGGCCTCCGACGTTGGCGCCGCCAGCTGGACCGGCACCGCGCGTCAATCCTTCGTCGGCCTGACCGGTGGTTTCGGTACCGCCGTCGTTGGTCGCCTGCAGACCCCGGGCTACAACTTCGGTGTGAAGTATGACGCCCACGGCGCCTCGATCTTCTCGCCCGTCGGCCAGCTGACCGACAACTCCGGCATGTCCATCTCCGGTCGTGACGCCCTGGCTCGCCAGGACAACGCCATCGCCTATGTTTCCCCGAACATGAGCGGCTTCACCGTGGTCGGCGCCTTCGCCTTCGGTACCGGCGGCGAGAACGTCAAGACCGGCGGCGTCAACCCGCAGGACATCTTCGCTCTGTCGGTCGACTACGACATGGGCCCCCTGTCGGTTGGTTTCACCCACCACAATGTTAACGACCTGGCTGGTGTCGGCGGCAACGACCAGACCGAAAACGCCATCGGCGTGAACTACAACTTCGGCATGGGCAAGCTGTTCGCTTCCTACCAGACTCAGGACACCGACATCGGTGGCGCGAACGTTGTTGATGCCAAGCTGTGGAACATCGGTGCCCGCTTCGGCGCTGGCGCCAACGGCAGCGTCGGCGTTTCCTACGCCCGCCTGTCCGACGACGCTGGTGCTGGCAGCGACCGCGCCAAGTCCTGGGGTGTCGATTACCAGTACGCTTTCTCCAAGCGCACCACCGCCTATGCCGGTTACAGCCGCGTCACCAACAGCAATGGCCTGAACTATGGCCTGACCAACCTGGGCACCTCCGCCAACTTCGGCGGCAAGGAAAGCCAGTTCGCCCTGGGCCTGCGTCACACCTTCTAATCGACTCCTGTCGATCCGAAGTTGAAACAGCCGCCCTCGGGCGGCTGTTTTCTTTTGGTGGTTTGGAATAATCGGCGCTGACGGGACGGTGAGTCGCACCGTGACAGGCGATGGCGCTCTCTATCGCGGCAGGACGCGAATGTCGAAATCCAGTTCCGCCAGGTTGGCCATGATCCAGGTGGCCTCCGGGGCGCCCAGTCCGGCAACTGTCCCCGGATTGACCAGCCAGGTCGTTCCGCCTCTGACGTTGGGTTCCTGCTGTATTTTCGGCACATGGCTGTGTCCGCAACAGACCAGATCGAAGTCGCCCGTGCAGGCGAAGGCCCTGCCGATGTGCGGATAGTGGGTGATGAAAATCCGCCGCTCCCCCAACTCGATGCCGGCATCGTTGCCGTGGTAGTGCAGCAGACCTTCCGAGTGGCAGGCGAGCCGGGCGATGGCGACGGGATCGCCGAGATTGTTGCCATGCACGGCATGGATAGGCAATCCGAGCTTGAGCGAGGCCTTTAGCGTATTGGTGCCGATCAGGTCGCCACAATGGATGACTGCCTCGGCGCCTTCCGCCTTGGCGATCTCGATGGCGGTGGCCAGCAGCGGACCGCGGTCGTGGCTGTCGGAAACGATGCAGATTTTCATATTTTTGCAGGGCCGTCCCAAGAAAATATGCGCCCCCCGTGGGGGGGCAGCGAACGAAAGTTAGCGTGGGTGGGGCATTTATATGATGAGGGGGGCGTGGTAGTCCTCGCCATCGTTGGCCTTGGAGAAGTCGACCGCGTTGATCCCCCGGAGTATCTTAATCCGTTCGGCTTCGTGATTGGCCTGGATTTGCAGCAGCTCGACCGCACAGTCGCCCAGATTGTCATATTCCAACTGGCCGGTGCCGAACTGTTCCGCATCGGTGTAGTAAAACTGGCAGCGGAAACGGCTGTCGCCGGTCTTGAAAATGACAAAGCTGCAGACGCCTTCCTGCCATGTGAGTGCGGGACATGGCGTGAGCTCTTCCTTCAGCAGGTCGAGCTGGATTTCCGCTTCGATGGCCTGGAGGGGAATTGCCTTGCCGAAGCGTTCGACGAGGGTTTGGCTGACGAGGTTGCGTTCTCGTTCGCTGAATTTTGGAATGGGGCGCGCCATGGCTGCTCCTGTCGGTAACTGTTTATCGGTAAATAAAAATTACTCCCTTGTGACAAGGAAGTGAGACTGCAAGAATATAACAAAACTCTAATAAACCAACTGAGGGACCCGCAGAGAATGACACAACAATCCGTGCAGGAAGTCAAAAACACGACCTGCTACATGTGCGCCTGTCGTTGCGGCATTCGTGTGCACCTGCGTGACGGCGAGGTGCGCTACATCGACGGCAACCCGGATCATCCGCTCAACAAGGGCGTGATCTGCGCCAAGGGCTCGTCCGGCATCATGAAGCAGTATTCGCCGGCACGCCTGACGCGACCGCTCAAGCGCAAGGCGGGCGCTGAGCGCGGCGCCGGCGAGTTCGAGCCGATCTCCTGGGAAGAGGCCTTCTCCACGCTGGCCGAACGGCTCGGCAAGATTCGCGCGACCGATCCGAAGAAGTTCGCGCTATTCACTGGCCGCGACCAGATGCAAGCGCTCACCGGCATGTTCGCGCGTCAGTTCGGCACGCCCAACTACGCGGCGCATGGCGGCTTTTGCTCGGTGAACATGGCGGCCGGCATGATCTACACGATCGGTGGCTCGTTCTGGGAGTTCGGCGGCCCCGACCTCGATCGCGCCAAGCTGTTCGTGATGATCGGCACGGCCGAGGACCATCACTCCAACCCGTTGAAGATCGCGCTGTCCAAGTTCAAGCGCGACGGCGGCCGCTTCGTCTCGATCAATCCGGTGCGCACCGGCTACTCGGCGATCGCCGACGAATGGGTGCCGATCCGCCCGGGTACCGACGGCGCCTTCCTGCTGGCGGTGATCCACGAGATCATCCAGAAGGGCCTCTACGACCGCGATTTCCTCGTCCAGTATTCGAACGCCGGCGAGCTGGTGAACTGCGACGAGGCCAGCGACGAGTTCGGCATGTTCCTGCGCACCGAGGTGCCGGAGGAAGAGGCCTGCTACGACCCGCAGGACAAGTTGTGGTGGGACCGCAAGACCAACAAGCCGGTGGTGACGCACGCCGAGGGCGTCGATCCCTGCCTGCTCGGCGAGTTCAAGCTCAACGGCACGCCGGTCAAGCCCTCGTTCCAGTTGCTCTATGAGCGTGTCAAGGACTACACGCCCGAATGGGCCGAAGGCGTCACCGGCATTCCCGCCGATACCATCCGACGCCTCGCTTACGAGATGGGCGTCACCGCGCGCGACCAGCGCATCGAATTGCCGATCGCCTGGACCGACAGCTGGGGCAAGGAGCACGATACCGTCACCGGCAATCCGGTTGCCTTCCACGCCATGCGTGGTCTCGCGGCGCACTCGAACGGTTTCCAGACCATCCGTGCGCTCGCCATCCTGATGTCTCTGCTCGGCACCATCGACCGTCCCGGCGGCTTCCGTCACAAGGTGCCGTTCCCGCGGCCGATTCCGCCTTGCGCGCGCACGCCGAACCATCCGAACGCCGTGCAGCCGAACAAACCGCTCGACGGCATGGCGCTTGGTTGGCCGGCCGATCCCGACGACCTGTTCGTCGATGAAAACGGCGGGCCGGTGCGCCTCGACAAGGGCTTCTCCTGGGAGTATCCGCTGTCGGTGCATGGCCTGATGCACAACGCCATCACCAACGCCTGGCGTGGCGATCCCTACAAGATCGACACGCTGTTGATCTTCATGGCCAACATGGCCTGGAACTCGACGATGAACGCCGTCGAGGTGCGGAAAATGCTCAACGACAAGGACGAGAACGGCGAGTACAAGATTCCGTTCATCGTTGTGGCCGACGCCTTCCAGTCCGAGATGACGGCCTTCGCCGACCTGATTCTGCCGGACACGACCTACCTCGAGCGCCACGACGTGATGTCGATCCTCGACCGGCCGATCTCCGAGTTCGACGGCCCAGTGGATTCGGTGCGCATTCCCGTCGTGCCGCCGACCGGCGAGTGCAAGCCGTTCCAGGAGGTGCTCATCGAGCTCGGCTCGCGCCTCAAGCTGCCGGCTTTCACCACCAAGGACGGCCAGCGCAAGTACCGCGACTATCCCGACTTCATCGTCAACTACGAGACCGAACCGGGGTCCGGCATCGGCTTCCTCGCCGGCTGGCGCGGCAAAGGCGGCGAGAAGTCGCTGCGCGGCGAGCCGAACCCGAACCAGTGGGAGATGTACGCGAAGAACAACTGCGTCTTCCACTACGAGCTGCCGAAGAGCTACCAGTACATGCGCAACTGGAACCAGGGCTATCTCGAATGGAGCCAGCGCAACCGCATCACGCGCTACGCGGAACCGATCCTCATCAATATCTACTCGGAAGTGCTGATGCGTTTTCGCCAGGCGGCGCAGGGCAAGGGCTTCTCGCGCAAGCCGCCGGCCCATCTGGCCAAGCGCGTCGAGACCTTCTTCGATCCGCTGCCGTTCTATTACGACACTCTGGAAGCGCAGGTCAGCGACAAGCACAAGTATCCGCTCGCGGCGATCACGCAGCGGCCGATGGCGATGTACCACTCCTGGGATTCACAGAACGCCTGGCTGCGGCAGATCCATGCCCATAACCTGCTTTACGTGAATGCGCATACGGCGCGCGTGAATGGCATCGAGGACGGCGACTGGATCTGGGTGGAGTCGCAGTGGGGCAAGGTCAAGTGCATGGCGAAGCATTCCGAGGCGGTCGAGCCGGGGACGGTGTGGACCTGGAATGCCATTGGCAAGGCTGCCGGTGCCTGGGGCCTGACGCCGGATGCCAACGAGTCGCAGCAGGGCTTCCTGCTCAATCATCTGATTTCAGAGGAGCTGCCCGCCTGCGAGCGCGGCGTCGATAGGCGCGTGTCGAACTCCGACCCGATCACCGGCCAGGCCGCGTGGTACGACGTGCGCGTGCGCATCTACAAGGCAGAAGTCGGCGCTGGCGAGACGGTGACGGAACCGCAATTTGCGCCCCTCAAGCCCTATCCAGGCCAGACCGAACGCAAGTCGATCTGGAATTATTTCGCGGGAGCGAAGAAATGACCCAGCTCGCTCTCGTTATCGACCTCAACGTCTGCGTCGGCTGCCACGCCTGCGTGACCAACTGCAAGGAATGGAACACCTCCGGCGAGGCCGGCCCGCTGGTGGACCAGAACCCCTATGGCAAGGACCCGACCGGCACCTTCTTCAACCGCGTGCAGACCTTCGAGGTCGGCGAATTCCCGAACACGGAGACAGTGCATTTCCCGAAGTCCTGCCTGCACTGCGAGGAGCCGCCCTGCGTGCCGGTGTGCCCGACAGGCGCGTCGTACAAGCGCAAGGAGGACGGCATCGTCCTCGTCGACTACGACAAGTGCATCGGCTGCAAGTACTGCTCGTGGGCCTGCCCTTACGGCGCGCGCGAGATCGACGAGCACCAGAAGGTGATGAAGAAGTGCACGCTCTGCGTCGATCGCATCTACGACACGACGATGACGGCCGAGGAGCGGCGCCCCGCCTGCGTGCGCGCCTGTCCGACCAGCGCGCGCCTGTTCGGCGACATCCACGATCCCGAATCGGAAGTCTCGAAGGCGATCCGCGAGGCGGGCGGCTATCAGCTCATGCCGGAGTGGGGCACCAATCCGGCGAACCACTACCTGCCGCGACGCAAGACGAAGCTCAGGATCCGGGAGGACGAACTGGAGCGCGCCGACAACCCGCTCAAGATCGACCAGCAGTTGCCGAAGCCCGGCAAGGCCGAGCCTTCGCTCGACGACGTCACCAGCTGGTAAATATGGCCACCCACGCCCGCAAATTCATCTCGCTGCCCCCCACGGGGAGGCGCATGCCGCTTTGGGGCGGCCCTGCAGCGGCATAGGAGTAATAAATGCATCCCGCTTTTTCCGTCGTATTCCTCACCACGCTGATCGGTGCCGGGCAGGGCCTGTTCCTCGCCCTGTTTACGGTCGAGTCCTATGCGGCATTCGGCCTGCTGCCCGCGCAGACGAACGGCTTATATGCCGTGGGCAGCGCCATCGCCATGGTCCTGCTCGTGTTGGGACTGATCGCGTCTTTCTTCCATCTCGGCCACCCCGAGCGCGCCTGGCGCGCGGCGACGCAGTGGCGTACCTCGTGGCTGTCGCGCGAGGTGATCGTGTTGCCGGCCTTCATGGGCACCGTCTTTCTTTACGGCATGGCGCATTGGCTAGGCATTAATCCGGTGCTGGCGCAGCTGCCGAGCGGTGCGCCGGTGAATGTCACCGCGGTACTCGGTGTCGTCGGCACCGTGCTCGCGTTTGCGCTCTACGTCTGCACCGGCATGATCTACGCCTGCCTGCGCTTCCTGCGCGAATGGCATACGCCGCTGACCGTCATCAACTACATCCTGCTGGGAGGCGCCTCCGGTTTTACGTTGGCGGCCGCCCTGGCCGCTGACGTCGCGCCGGATGTGATGCCGGTGCTGGCGGGCTGGGCGCTGATCATCACGGCGCTCGGCCTGATCGGACGGGTCGCCGCGCTGATCCGCAATGCCCGCCTGAAGCCGAAGTCCTCGCTCCAGACGGCGATTGGCATCAAGCACCCGAAGATTGCCCAGAAGGCCCAGGGCATGATGGGTGGCGCCTTCAATACCCGCGAGTTCTTCCACGGTCGGCCCGGCTCGGTGCTGCGCGCGGTCAAGTGGATTTTCCTGCTCGGCGCCTTTGCGGTGCCGTCGGTGCTGCTTGGTCTGGGGCTCGTCTCGATGGCGGGCGACGTCCTCGCATTCGCCTTCGTCGTGCAGTATCTCGGATTGCTCGCGGAGCGCTGGTTCTTCTTCGCCCAGGCCAATCACCCGCAGAACCTTTACTATCAATCGGTCGCCTGAGACTTGATCATGAGCAAGTAGCGGAATGCGGAAGAGCGCATAAGTTTCTCGAATTGCCGCCTCTTTGAATGCGGCTTATGATGCACCATTAAGCTTTTTAACCCACTCATTCAACACCGGAGGATACACAATGAATTTCGATCGCGAACTGGATGCCCGTGGCCTCAACTGCCCTCTGCCGATTCTGCGCGCCAAGAAGGCGCTGGGCGAGATGACCAGCGGTCAGACGCTGCGCATCATCGCCACCGATCCGGGTTCCGTGAAGGACTTCGCCGCCTTCGCCAAGCAGACCGGCAACGAGCTGCTGTCCAGCGCCGAGAACAATAAGGAATTCGAGTTCTACATCAAGCGCAAGTAAATTGCGGTGCGGCGGCGCAGCTGAAGACAGCCGAGCCAGGAAATGCAGGGGCGCCCATTCGCAAGGAGGGCGCCCTTTTCTTATGCAAATGTCCGCATAAATAAAATTGCTTCGATGCTGCACCGCGATGTATCGCATCATCCGTTTCACTAGCTACCGAATACACGGTAATTCGATGCCATAGGCCGCATCGTCACAGGAGATTCCATGAGCACCAACCCCGAAATCGAAGAATTGATCAACAAGCGGCTGGACGAGCTCCTGCCGCAAAAACTCGATGCCCTGCTGCAGGAGCGCGAGGAATCGAAGACCCCCTCGATGGCGATCATCGCCACCAAGGGAACCTTGGACTGGGCCTATCCGCCCTTCATCCTTGCTTCCACTGCCGCCGCGCTGGGCTGGGATGTCACGGTGTTCTTCACCTTCTACGGCCTTCAGTTGGTCAAGAAGGATGTTTCCGACCTGAAGGTGAGCCCGCTGGGCAACCCGGGCATGCCGATGAAAATGCCGTTCGGTCCCGACTGGTTCAAGAGCATCAACTGGAACATCCCAAATATCGTCCAGGCCGGTATTCCGGGCTTCGAAAGCGTGGCCACCAGCCTGATGCAGCAGACGATCAAGAACAACGGCGTGGCCGGCATCGCCGAGTTGCGCGAACTGTCCCAGGAGGCCGGCGTCAAGTTCGTCGTCTGCCAGATGACCGTGGAGCTGTTCGGCTTCAGCCATGACGACTTCGTCGAAGGCATGGACTACGTCGGCGCGGCCTCGTTCCTGCCCGTCGCCCAGAAGGCGGACGTCACCTTGTTCATTTGAGCCTTTGTCGCACCATTACAACGATGACGGGTTGCCGAACGACGGAGATGAGGGAAGCGGTTGGCATCCGTTGTTTGACATCCTAGAGTCGGACCCACGTGCCGGCCTCGGTCGGCGTATTTCTCCAACAGCTTGAATAAAAACCCATCAGGGGGGACCATGAAGCTCAAAAAAATCGCTGCGCTGATTGCCGTTTCCGGCCTCGCCGCTCCGGCCTTTGCCACCAACGGCATGAACATGGAGGGCTACGGCCCAGTCGCGACCGGCATGGGTGGCGCATCCTACGCATACGACAACGGCACCGCCGGCATGATCAACAACCCGGCCACGCTGGGCATGATGAAGAGCGGCTCCAGCCGCCTCGATGTCGCGATCGGCGGCCTGCACCCGAACGTCAACTCCTCGATGATGGGCATGAAGGCCGGTTCCGACGGTGATGCCTACTACATGCCCGCCGTCGGCTATGTGCGCAAGATGGAACGGTTTACCTTCGGCCTGGGCATGATGGCCCAGGGCGGCATGGGCACCGAATACGGGAGGAATTCCTTCCTCAGCGCATCCCAATCGATGATGGGCGGGGCGATGGGCGCATCCGGGCAGGAGAATCGTTCCGAACTCGGTCTCGGTCGTCTGATGTTGCCGCTCGCCTACGATGTGACCGACAAGTTCAAGGTCGGCGGCTCCATCGACTATCTCTGGGGGGGACTCGACCTTCAGATGAGTATGACCGGTTCGCAATTCGCGCAGATTTTGGGCGGCACATCCAGCATGGCCGCGATGTCGCCCACGAGCACCCTGCCGCTCGCCATGGGTTCCTTCATGGCGATGCCCGGTTTCGATGTGACCTGGGCGCAGTTCGATTTTTCCGAGGGCGCCAACAAGATGAAGCAGCGCCTGAAGACGGATGGTTGGGCGGGGAATATCGGCTTCCAGTGGCAGGCCACCCCTCAGCTGTCGATCGGTGCCGTCTATCATGCCAAAACCAGTTTGAAGGACATGTCGGGTAACGGCGCCATGAAGATGGGCGTGCCTGCCGCCATGACCCCCGATGGTAGCGGTGTCATGTCCATTACCGGCAAGTTGAAGGTGGTCGATTTCCAATGGCCGGAAACCTTTGGCATCGGCCTCGCCTATCAGGTCAATGATCGCTTGATGCTGGCTGCCGACTACAAGCGTATTGGCTGGGCCGACACCATGAAGAGCATGAAGATGAGCTTTGTCGCCGACTCCGGCGCGGTGAATACCGCGATGGGCATGGCGGGGCAGACCATGGGTATCACGATGCCGCAGGAGTGGGATGACCAGAACGTGGTCATGATCGGTGGCTCCTACAAATACACCGACGCGCTCACGCTGCGTGCCGGTGTGAATATCGCCGACAACCCGGTGCCTAACAAGTATGTCAATTATCTGTTCCCGGCAACGATAAAGAACCACTACACGTTGGGCTTCGGCTATGCCTTCAGCGCCGCATCCAGCATCGATTTTTCCTACTCCTACGCTCCCGAAGTATCCACGACGAACTCGCTCTCCACTTTGATGAAAACCACTCACGAGCAAACCCACAACTGGCAGTTGATGTACAGCCACCGCTTCTGATCGGGTAGCCATGAACAAAAAGGCCGGCTTAGCCGGCCTTTTTGTTGCACGGACAAATAAAAACCATTCCAACACGCACAACGGAGGAGACCCATGAAAAAAATCATCACTGGCTGCGCGCTCGTGGCATTTTCGATGCTGGCGCACGCGCTGCAACCCTATGTCGGCGGCGACAAGCAGCCGGGCGGCGATCTGAAGGCAACGATGGCAACCGTCGAGCAAAAGCTGGCGGCGGCGGGTTTTGCCGTGATCGGACGCCATCAGCCCGCCGGCCTGCCCCAGCATGGCGCGATCATCGTGACCGAGCCGGGACTTGCCGCCGCCCTGACCCAGATTGGCGGCTCGGCTGTGGTCGGCTTGCCGATCCGCGTCGGCGTCAAGGCCGACGGTTCCATTTCCTATCAGAACCTCGAATACTGGCAGCGCGCTTACCTGCGGCAGGATTACGCCAAGGCCGAGGCGGCGGTCAAGTCCGCCACCGCCAGGCTGCAGCAGGTCCTCGGTGCCGGCAAGCCCTTCGGCGGCGAGGTCAAGCCGGAGGATTTGCCGGGCTATCGCTACATGGCCGGCATGGAGCGCTTCGGCGACAAGAGCGAATTGAAGGCGCACGCCAGCTTCGACGAGGCGGTGAAGACGATTCGCGACAATCTGGCCAAGGGTGTCGCCAAGACCGCGAAGGTCTACGAAGTGGTGATGCCGGAGAAGAAGCTAGCCGTGTTCGGCGTCGCCACCAACGATCCGGAGGACGGCGAGGGCTGGTGGGCGAAGAAGATCGGCGCGGACCATGTGGCCGCGCTGCCATGGGAAATCTTCGTGGTGGACAACAAGGCCCATGCCCTGTTCGCCCGCTATCGCACGGCGCTGGCCTGGCCCGAGCTGGGCATGTTCCAGTTCATGGGCATCGCCAGCCACCCGGACAGCACGGCCGCGATGATGGCCAAGGTGGCTGGCGGTGCCTATCAGGCCAGCGGCAATTAAGCGTACTTGGCCAGTTGGGCGGTGAGCTTTTCGCGCAGCGCGTTGAAGCTCGCCAGCCGCTCGCGCTCCTGGGCAACGACGTTGGCCGGGGCGCGGGCGACGAAGCTCTCGGTGGAGAGTTTCTTTTCCGCCTTGGCGATCTCGCCCTCGACGCGGGCCAGTTCCTTGCCGAGCCGCTCCTTTTCCGCCGCGACATCGATCTCGATCTTGAGCATCAGGCGGAAGTCGCCAACGATCTGAACCGGGGCGTCGCTGTCCGGCAGCCTTTCCTGGGCAGTCACCTCGGAGAGCTTGGCCAGCGCCGACAAATACGGGGCGAACTGCCGCAGTGCCGCGAGGTCGCCCGTGCCGATCAGCGGCACACGCTGGGCAGGCGACAGGTTCATTTCGCCGCGCAGGCTGCGGCAGGCGGTGACGAGGGACTTGAGCGTGGCCACCCAGCCTTCGGCAGCCGCGTCGCAGCGCGACAAGTCCGCGACCGGATAGGACTGCAGCATCACCGTGTCGCCAGCGCCGACATTTGCCTTGCCGGCCACCGGCGCGACCTGCTGCCAGAGCTCCTCGGTGATGAAGGGGATCAGCGGGTGGGCCAGGCGCAGCACGGTTTCCAGCACGCGCACCAGTGTGCGGCGCGTGGCGCGCTGCTGCGCCTCGCCGCCGTTCTGGATCTGCACCTTGGCCAGTTCGACATACCAGTCGCAGTATTCGTCCCAGACGAATTCGTAAATGGTCTTCGCCAGCAGGTCGAAGCGGTAGTCGGCGAAGTGCTTGGCGACTTCGGCCTCGACCCGTTGCAACAGGCTGACGATCCAGCGGTCGGCCGGCGAGAAGTCCAGGTGGGCGGCATCGCACGCGGCCTGGACGTCGAGGCCGCAGTCCTTGCCTTCGCAGTTCATCAATACGAAGCGCGTGGCGTTCCACAGCTTGTTGCAGAAGTTGCGGTAGCCCTCGCAACGCTGCATGTCGAACTTGATGTCGCGGCCGGGCGAAGCGAGCGAGAGGAAGGTGAAGCGCAACGCGTCGGTGCCGAAGCCGGCGATGCCGTCGGGGAACTCCTTGCGCGTGCGCTTCTCGATCTGCTCGGCCTGTTTCGGGTTCATCAGCCCGGTGGTGCGCTTGGCGACCAGGTCGTCGATGCCGATGCCGTCGATCAGGTCGATCGGGTCGAGCACATTGCCCTTGGACTTGCTCATCTTCTGGCCTTCCGCGTCGCGGATCAGGCCATGCACATAGACGTGCTGGAAGGGAATCCTGCCGGTGATGTGCTTGGTCATCATCACCATGCGCGCCACCCAGAAGAAGATGATGTCGAAACCCGTGACGAGCACCGTCGAGGGCAGGTAGAGGTCGAGCGCCGGGTTCGACTTGGCCGGCCATTCGGGTGTCCAGTCGAGCGTCGAGAACGGCCAGAGCGCCGACGAGTACCAGGTGTCGAGCACGTCCGGGTCGCGTTCCAGGCCGCCGGTGTAGCCGTCGTTTCTGGCCTGCGCATAGGCATCGGCCTCGTCGTGGGCGACATAGACGCGGCCGTCGTCGCTGTACCAGGCGGGAATCTGGTGGCCCCACCACAGCTGGCGCGAAATGCACCAGTCCTGGATGTTGTTGAGCCACTGGTTGTAGGTGTTCACCCAGTTCTCGGGCACGAACTTGATCTCGCCCGAGGCGACGCATTCGAGCGCCTTGGCGGCGATGCTCTTGCCGTCGGCGCCGGGCTTGCTCATGGCGACGAACCACTGGTCGGTGAGCATCGGTTCGATGACCACGCCGGTGCGGTCGCCGCGCGGCACCATCAGCTTGTGCGGTTTGGTGGCGACCAGCAGGCCCAGGGCCTCGAGGTCGGCGACGATGCGCTTGCGGGCCTCGTAGCGGTCCATGCCGCGGTATTGCTCCGGGCCGTGCTCGTTGATGCGCGCGTCGAGGGTGAGGATCGAGATCGGCGCCAGGCCGTGGCGGTGGCCGACCTGCCAGTCGTTGAAGTCGTGGGCCGGCGTGATCTTGACGCAGCCGGTGCCGAATTCCTTGTCCACGTAGGCGTCGGCGATGATCGGGATGCTGCGGCCGGTCAGCGGCAGATGCACGTGCTTGCCGATCAAGTGGGTATAGCGCTCGTCCTCGGGATTGACGGCGACGGCGACGTCGCCGAGCAGGGTTTCCGGGCGGGTGGTGGCGACGGTCAGCGCGCCCTCGCAGCCGACGAAGGGATAGCGGATCTCCCACATGAAGCCATCTTCCTCCTCGCTGACGACTTCGAGGTCGGAGACGGCGGTGAGCAGCTTCGGGTCCCAGTTGACCAGGCGCTTGCCGCGGTAGATCAGGCCTTCCTTGTAGAGGCGCACGAAGGTCTCGGTGACGATCTTCGACAGGCCGGCGTCCATGGTGAAGCGTTCGCGCGTCCAGTCGGGCGAGGTGCCGAGGCGGCGCATCTGCCTGGTGATGGTGCCACCGGAGTATTCCTTCCACTCCCAGACCTTTTCCAGGAACTTCTCGCGGCCGAGGTTGTGGCGCGACACGCCCTGCGCATCGAGCTGGCGTTCGACGACGATCTGCGTGGCGATGCCGGCGTGGTCGGTGCCCGGCTGCCAGAGCGTGTTGGCGCCGCGCATGCGGTGGTAGCGTGTCAGCGCGTCCATGATGGCCTGGTTGAAGCCATGGCCCATGTGCAGGGTGCCGGTGACGTTCGGTGGCGGCAGCAGGATGCAGAAGTTGTCGCTCTTATGGGTATCGAGACCGGCGGCGAAATAGCCGCGCGATTCCCAGAGCGGATACCAGCGCCGCTCGATTTCGGCGGGCTCGAAGCTTTTGGCGAGTTCCATGGATGGGGAGTCAGCTGTGCTGAGGCAAAACGAAAATTATACCGAAGGGGGGGGCTACTCTTTTTTGCGCCGTGCCTGCAACGCCGCATGCAGCCGCGGGAGCAGAGTGCCGCGCGCCTCGTCCGCCAGCCCGGATAGCAGCTGCTGGCCGATCTGTTCCGCCAGCGCATCGATGCGCGACGGCAGGATCTCGGCGAGCCACGCATCGAGTTCGTGCTGGATCGCGCTGGACTGGACGGTATGTGCCGCCTCGTTCGCGGCGGCGTCCGGCGCGATCTCGACGACCTCGGTCAGCAGCGGGATGTCGCCGTCGCCAGGCGTGTCGTCGGTCGGCGGCGTCGCCGCAAGGCCGGCCGTATCGCCGCGCGCCACGAAGCTGCGGTGGCGGCGCATCAGCGCGTCCGCCTGATCGAGAATGTCTTCGCCCTGCGCCATCAGAATCCGCCGGAAATGTCGCGACTTTCGATGGCATAGCCGCGATCCCGGTAAAACTTGAAGCGCTCGCGGGCGGGCAGGCGGTCGCGGTCGTCGGTGCTGACGATTTCTACCAGATGTCCGAAGCGCGAGAATATCGGCGGCAGTTCGTCGCTGAGATTCAAGAGACAGGCTTCCTGGGGGGGATCGTCCAGCTTGTCCGTCAATACGATGGGGGTCTGGGGGGCCAGGGGCGAGTCGCGTCCGCAATGGGGCAGGAAGGATAGCGGAGGGTGCGACCAGAGCACGCGATCGAGCCGGGTGGCCTGCTCGCCGTCGGGCACATAGACGAGCACCTGCCTGCGCTCGCGCCAAGCCTGGTGCAGCCATAGGGCCGCCGACTGGATACGGTCGGTCGCCCCATGCAGGAAAGAGATGCTGGTCACGCCTGTTGCGCGCCGGCGCGCGCCAGCAGGAAGTGCGCCAGCAGGGGAACCGGCCGGCCGGTCGAACCCTTTTCCTTGCCCGACCTGTAGGCTGTACCGGCGATGTCGAGGTGCGCCCAGTCGTACTTCTTGGTGAAGCGCGAAAGGAAGCAGGCGGCGGTGATGGTGCCGGCGGGGCGTCCACCGATGTTGCCCATGTCGGCGAAGTTGCTTTTCAGCTGCTCCTGGTAGTCGTCGAACAGGGGCATCTGCCAGGCGCGATCCCAACCCTCATGGCCGGCTTCGAGCAATTCACGGGCGAGACTGTCGGTGTTGGCAAGCAGGCCGCTGACCACGTGCCCCAGCGCGATCACGCAGGCGCCGGTCAGGGTGGCGACATCGATGACGCAATCGGGGTCGAATCGCTCCGCATAGGTGAGCGCATCGCACAGGATCAGCCTGCCTTCGGCATCGGTGTTGAGGATTTCGACAGTCTGGCCCGACATCGACGTGACGATGTCACCGGGACGGGTGGCGCCCCCCCCGGGCATGTTTTCCACCGTCGGCACGACGGCGATGACGTTGAGGGGCAGTTTCATGAGAGCGGCCGCCTTCATCGTCGCGAGCACACTGGCGGCGCCCGACATGTCGAACTTCATTTCGTCCATTTCCGGTGCCGGTTTCAAGGAAATGCCGCCGGTGTCGAAGGTCACGCCCTTGCCGACCAGGACGATCGGCTTGTCGTCTGTCTTGCCGCCCTGATACTTGGCGACAATGAATTGCGGAGGCTGGTGGGAGCCCTTGGCCACCGCCAGCAGGGAGTGCATCCCCAGTTGCTCCATTTCGGCGCGACCGAGAACGTCGATCTGTAGTCCGTGTTCCTGGGCCATCGCCGTGGCCTGCTCGGCCAGGTAGGTGGGGGTGCACACATTGCCTGGCAGATTGGCCAGGTTTTTCATGAAGCTCATGCCGCTGGCGATCGCATGGCCTTCGGTCAGGGACTTTTCCGCGACGGCAAGCTCGGTGCGGCGTTCGACGCAGAAGGTCAGCTTGCGCAACGGGCGGCGTACATCGTCCTTTTTGGATTTCATCTGGTCGAAGCGGTAGAGGGTTTCTTCGGCCACCTGTACCGCTTGGCGGATACGCCAGGCGACATCGCGTTTCTTGACCGGAAGCTCGGTCAAATAGATCGTGCCATCGAATCCACCCGTTTCATTGAGGGTGCGCACCGCGGCAGCGACCGCCGTGCGATATTCGTTTTCTCGGAATTCGCGCTCCTTGCCCAGGCCGACGAGAAGAATGCGCTCGGCCTCGGTACCCGGTACCTTGTGCAACAGCAGGGTGCTTCCCAGCTTGCCTTCCATGTCGCCACGGCGTAGGAGGTCGGACAGATAGCCGCGGGCGGCGTTATCGAGCAACTCCGCGGGCAAGGACAGCTTGCGGGATTCGAAGATGCCGACCACGACGCAGGCGGTACGCTGCTTTTCCGGGCTACCGCTCTTTATGCTAAATTCCACCGCGCACTCCTTCAAATTGGCGAAAGCGTGAAGTTTAAGCATATTTCACGCTTTTTCTCTATTCCGGCGACGAATTCCAGATTCTGCTACGGCTGGCTCCGACACGATGATCTTTCTGCGCGCCGCCCAGCGTGAATTTGCCCAGACGGCCACGGCGGTTTTCGTGGCCTTGTTCGCGATCCTGCTGACGACGCAGTTGATCCGGTTGCTGGGGCAGGCGGCGGGTGGCCGCATCGCATCCGAGGCGGTGGTGGCGCTGCTCGGTTTTGCCGCCCTGAACTATCTGCCGGTGCTGCTGTCGCTGACCCTGTTCATCGCGATCCTGCTTTCCTTGGCGCGGGTTTATCGCGATTCCGAAATGGCGATCTGGTTTTCCTCGGGAGTGGCACTGACCGCCTGGGTGCGGCCGGTGCTGCGCTTCGCATTGCCGGTCGTGCTGGCGATCGCCGTGCTGGTCTTGTTCCTGTCTCCCTGGGCGCTCACCAAGCGCGCCGAGTACCAGAAGCGCATGGACCAGCGGGACGATGTGGCGCGGGTCAGCCCCGGCGCTTTCAAGGAGTCCTCGCGCGGCGACCGGGTATTCTTCGTCGAGTCGATCACTGGCGAAGATGGCGCCGACCGCGTCAAGAATATTTTCATCAATTCGATGCAGCATGGGCGCCTGGGGGTGATGGCCGCCTCCCAGGGGCATACCGAAGTGGCCGAGAACGGGGACAAATTCCTGGTGCTGTCCCAAGGGCGTCGTTACGAGGGAACAGCCGGCGCGGCG
This sequence comes from Rhodocyclaceae bacterium, assembly GCA_024709955.1. Lineage (GTDB taxonomy): Bacteria > Pseudomonadota > Gammaproteobacteria > Burkholderiales > Rhodocyclaceae > Sulfuricystis. The sequence continues at coordinate 66,943 of JANJVS010000172.1, read as the reverse complement.
GAATATCGCGTGATGGAGTTCGATCGCTACGCCATGCGCATCGAGTCCAAGGAAAGTCGTGGCGTCGAAAAAACCGCGAAAACCCTCACGACCTGGGAGCTTTTGCGTGACCAGACACCGGCCAATCGCGGCGAACTGCTGTGGCGTATCGGCGTGCCGCTTTCCGCCTTGACGCTGGCGCTGCTGGCCATCCCGCTTTCCTTCGTCAATCCTCGCGCCGGGCGCACCAACAACTTGATTTTCGCCTTGCTGACCTTCATGGTGTATAGCAACCTGCTATCCGTGAGCCAGGCATGGGTGGCGCAAGGCCGTTTACCGTTCGAGATCGGAGTCTGGGCCGTGCATGTTCTGATGTTTGCCGCCCTGATCCTGTTGTTCTGGAAGCGGCTGATTGTCTTCTCGGTGTGGCGTCTATGGCGCTAAAGGTCTATGAGCGCCATCTCGCGCGGGAAATCTACGGCGCGACCTTGCTGGTGCTGGCGGCGTTCCTGTTCCTCTTTGCTTTTTTCGACCTGATCCATGAAATGGAGGATGTCGGCAAGGGGGGGTATCAATTGCAGCATGCGGTGGGGTATGTCGCGCTGACCTTGCCGGGCCGGGCCTATGAGATATTCCCGATCGCGGTGTTGATTGGCGCCTTGTACGCCCTGACCCTGCTGGCGCGGCATTCCGAGATCACCGTCTTGCGCGCATCCGGCCTGCCGACGCTGGACCTGCTGCTGGCCCTGACGAAAATCGGCAGCGCGTTTGTCGTGCTGACCTTCGTCCTCGGGGAGTTCGTCGCACCTCCAGCGGAGCGCGCCGCGCAGCAATTGCGCCTGACCGCCATGAGCAAGCTGGTGGGGCAGGAGTTTCGCTCAGGCCTGTGGGTGAAGGATGGCCAGTCCTTCATCAATGTCCGGGATGTGTTGCCGGATGCCAGCTTGCGCGGTGTCCGGGTCTACGCTTTCGACGAGAAATACCATCTGCGCTCGATCAGCGAGGCCGAGAAAGGCAGCTTTGTCCCTCCCGGCCATTGGCAGCTGACCAACGTGGTGCGCACGCAGTTCGACGACGACGGAGCCCAAGTCTCGCGCCAGGCGGAACTGGCGTGGCAGTCGGCGCTCAATCCCGACATTCTCTCGGTATTGCTGGTGGTGCCGGAGCGCATGTCCCTGGTCAATCTCTACCAGTACATCCGTCATTTGAGCGAGAACCAGCAGAAAACGCAACGCTACGAAATCGCACTATGGAAGAAGCTCGTCTATCCGCTGGCGACGCTCGTGATGATTGCCCTGGCATTGCCATTCGCCTATGCCCACGATCGCATGGGCGCCGTGAGCCTGAAGGTATTCGCCGGCGTGATGCTCGGGATTCTCTTCCACATGCTCAATGGCCTGTTTTCCCATCTCGGTGTCATCAACAGCTGGCAGCCCTTGCTGGCGGCGGTCACGCCGAGCGTCATGTTCCTGCTGGCGGCTGCGTCGATGTTGTGGTGGGTTGAGCGACGCTGACGATGCGGGTGCCCGCCAGCCTGTCGTGCAGGAACTGGCCGTCCCGGTCGAGTAGTGCCCATAGCAGACCGGCGCCATAGAACAGCAGGCTTGGCCAGCTCAGGCAATAGCGCAGGCATAGCCGGCCGAGGCCGGCCTCGCCGCCCTCGGCGCTGACGAGCTTCAGCTTCCATGTTTGCATGGCGAGGGTCTGGCCGCCATGTCGCCAGTACCAAACAAAGTAGATGCCCATCACGAGGAATACGTGAATGAGCAACACGGGGCCGGGAAGCACAATGCCAGCTCCCATGCCCAGCGCGAGATGGGGCAGCATGAAAGCGACGGAAAGCACGCCAAGCAGCAGCAGCGACTCATAAAGCATGCCAGCAAGACGCCGCCTGATCCCGGCGAGCGGATACTGAGAGGGCGGCAAGCGGGGTCAGTCCTTGGAGGCCGGTGGCGCAGGCTTGCGTGGTTTTGGCACGAGCGTGCTTTGCGGTGGTTTGAGGGGGGACAGGGGTGAGCGCTGCAGCTTGGGGCCCGGGCCGGCCTCGGTCCGAGGTGTGGCCTTCGGTGGTTTGGTAGGCGTCTTGGGCGGCGGCTGGCGGCGTGGGGCTTCTTTTTTGAGCCTGTCGCGTTCCTCTTGGGGCAGGGCGCTGTATTCCTCCCACTTCCGGCGTACGGTTTGCCGTTCTTCCGGGGTCACCTTCTTCAGTGTCTTGTATTTCTCGCGCGCGGCCTTGCGCTCCTCGGGGGCAAGCCGTGCCCACTGCTTCATGTTGCGCTGCATGCTGACCTGCTCGTCCGGGGACATGGTCGGGTAGCGCTGGGCGATGCCGAGCCACTTCTTGCGGCGGAACGCGTCCATCTCGTTCCACTCTTTTGCCAAAGGAGCGAGAATGGCCTTTTGTTCCGGAGTGAGCGCCGACCATTGGGGCTGGTCAAGTTGCGGGAGGGCAGCGTACGCCTGTTCCGCTCCCACCCACAGCGCCAGGCTGAAAACTATTCCCCAGCGCGCGAGTGTTTTTCCAGCCATGCCTGAAAACCTCGGTCCAAATATGCATTGGGGGGCAGTTCGTCGGCGAGGAGGGCGCTGTCGATTTCCTCGTTTTCGGTCGCCTGGTCGAAGCCGTTCCAGTAGTAAGCCACGCAGACGCCCAGCAGCAGGGCGAGAATGGCGATGAAGGTTCGCAGCGGATGCTTTTCGTCGCCGCCGCCGAGGTGGGCCACCGTCCCGCCGGCGCCGACTATTGAGATTGATCCGACGGCGATGGGCTGGTGTGCAAGCGCACGCTCACGTGCGGCGCGCAGGCGCTCCGCAATAGAGGTATCGATGGTCCGGGTACCTTGGTCAAGTACGCGACAGAGGTGGCGGGCAAATTGTTCTTCGGAGCTCATGGTCGGATTCCTTTCGCCGCAAGCGCGGCCGCCAGTGCGTGAGCGGCTCGCGAACAGTGGGTTTTGACGCTGCCTTCGCTGCAATCCATCGCGGCCGCTGTTTCGGCGATATCCAAACCCTCCCAATAACGCAGCAGGAAGGCTTCACGTTGACGCGGGGGCAGATTATGCAGCGCTTCTTCCAGCAAGTTCAGGGTTTCGGCCTGAAGCAGCGCCGCTGGAGGGGTGGCAAAGGGATTGTGTTCCTCGTCGATCTGCAGTGTTTCCAGCGGGTCGGCATACTCGTCCTCGGATGACTCAAGGGCAGAGAGGGAGATGGAGTGCCCCATTCTGGTGCGTGAGCGCCGGTAATAATCCCGGATGGCATTTTGCAGAATGCGCTGAAACAGGAGGGGTAATTCGGCGACCGGACGGGCGCCATATTTTTCCGCAAGACGCATCATGCTGTCCTGCACGATGTCGAGGGCGGCGTCGTCATCGCGTACCGCATAAACGGCCTGCTTGAAGGCGCGGCGTTCGACGCTGGCGAGAAAATCGGAGAGCTCGGTGCGTGAGGCCAAGGCTGGGGTTTTCCTCGATGTCTTGGACTGGCCGGGGTAAATATCCCTAAATGACTAGGGACGTTCAAGTTTTCCGGAAGCCTTGACCGTACTTGGTTTCGTCAAGTATTGTTGCATGTTTCGGGCACTGCCCGGTTTAGACGGACTTATCACAATGCAACTGACGGGCGCAGAGATTGTAATCAGGTGCCTCCAGGAAGAAAAGGTCGACTATGTGTTCGGCTATCCTGGCGGCTCGGTGTTGTTCATCTACGATGAGCTGTTCAAGCAGGATCAGGTAAAGCATGTGCTGACCCGTCACGAGCAGGCCGCGGTACATGCGGCGGACGCCTATTCGCGTTCGTCCAACAAGATCGGCGTCTGCATGGTCACCTCCGGTCCCGGCGTCACCAATGCCGTGACCGGCATCGCCACCGCCTACATGGACTCGATCCCGATGGTGGTGCTGAGCGGTCAGGTGCCGACGGCCTACATCGGCCAGGATGCCTTTCAGGAGGCGGATACCGTAGGTATCACCCGCCCCTGCGTCAAGCACAACTTCCTCGTCAAGGACGTCAAGGATCTGGCCGTCACCATCAAGAAGGCTTTCTATCTGGCCAGGACCGGCCGCCCGGGTCCGGTGCTGGTGGACATCCCGAAGGACGTCTCCATCCAGAAGTGCGACTACCACTATCCGAAGACCATCTCGATGCGCTCCTACAACCCGATCGTCAAGGGGCACACGGGACAGATCAAGAAGGCCGTGCAGCTGCTGCTGGAAGCCAAGCGGCCGATGATCTACACGGGCGGCGGCGTGATCCTGTCGGACGCCGCCGACAAGCTGACCAAGCTGGCGCGCATGCTCGGCTTCCCGATCACCCAGACGCTCATGGGCCTGGGCGGCTATCCGGCCACCGACCGCCAGTTCCTCGGCATGCTGGGCATGCACGGCACCTACGAGGCCAACATGGCGATGCAGGAGTGCGACGTGCTGCTCGCCGTCGGCGCGCGTTTCGACGATCGCGTGATCGGCAACCCCGATCACTTCGGCAAGGTGGCGCGCAAGATCATCCACGTCGACATCGACCCGTCCTCGATTTCCAAGCGCGTGCGCGTCGATGTGCCGATCGTCGGCAATGTGCCCGATGTGCTCGACGAGATCATCAAGCAGCTCGAAGCTTCCGAAGGCAAGCCGGAGGCGAAGCACCTCGCCTCCTGGTGGAAGCAGATCGAGGAGTGGCGCGGCAGGAATTCCCTGAAGTACAAGATGGGCAGCGAGCTGATCATGCCCCAGTACGTCGTCGAGAAGCTCTACGAAGTAACCGGCGGCGACGCCTTCGTCACCTCCGACGTTGGCCAGCACCAGATGTGGGCGGCCCAGTACTACAAGTTCGACAAGCCGCGTCGCTGGATCAACTCCGGCGGCCTCGGGACCATGGGCTTCGGCCTGCCCGCCGCGATGGGCGTGCGTTTCGCCAATCCCAAGGCGACCGTCGCCTGCATCACCGGCGAGGGCTCGATCCAGATGAACATCCAGGAGCTGTCCACCTGCAAGCAGTTCCATCTGCCGATCAAGATCCTCTGCCTCAACAACGGTTATCTCGGCATGGTCCGGCAGTGGCAGCAGATGTTCCACGGCAACCGCTATTCCGAATCCTACGTCGATGCGTTGCCTGATTTCGTCAAGCTGGCCGAGGCCTATGGCCACATCGGCATTCGCGCCACCACGCCGGCCGACGTCGAGCCGGCGCTGCGCGAGGCCTTCGTCAAGCACAAGAACGAACTGGTCTTCCTCGACTTCCTCACCGACAAGACCGCCAACGTCTTCCCGATGGTCGCGGCCGGCAAGGGTCTGTCGGAAATGATCCTGGCGGAGGAACTTTGATCATGCGCCACATCATTTCCATCCTCATCGAAAACGAATCCGGCGCCCTCTCGCGCGTTTCCGGCCTGTTCTCCGCCCGCGGCTACAACATCGAGTCGCTGACCGTGGCGCCGACCGAGGACCCCTCGCTGTCGCGCATGACCATCGTCAGCATCGGCTCCGACGACATCATCGAGCAGATCACCAAGCAGCTCAACAAGCTGATCGACGTGGTCAAGGTGGTAGACCTGTCCGAGGCGGCGCACATCGAGCGCGAGCTGATGCTCGTCAAGGTGCGTGCCACCGGCAAGGATCGCGAGGAGATGAAGCGCGTCGCCGACATCTTCCGTGGCCGCATCATCGACGTCACCGAGTCGTCCTACGTCATCGAGTTGACCGGCAACACCGCCAAGATGAGCGCCTTTCTCGATGCCATCGACGCCTCTCTGATCCTCGAAACCGTTCGCACCGGCGTCTGCGGCATCGGCCGCGGCGACCGCATTCTCAAAGTCTGATCACGCAATCGCAAAGGAAAGTCATGAAAGTCTATTACGACAAGGATGCCGACCTCTCCCTGATCAAGGGCAAGAAAGTCACCATCGTGGGTTACGGCTCGCAGGGCCACGCCCATGCCCAGAACCTCAAGGATTCCGGCGTCAAGGTCACCGTCGGCCTGCGCAAGGGCGGCGCCTCCTGGGCCAAGGCCGAGAAGGCCGGCCTCAAGGTCGAGGAGATCGCCAAGGCCGTCAAGGGTGCCGACGTCGTCATGATGCTGCTGCCCGACGAGAACATTCCGGCCGTGTATTACGCCGATGTCGAGCCGAACCTGAAGAAGGGCGCGGCCCTGGCCTTCGCCCACGGCTTCAACGTCCATTACAACCAGGTCGTGCCGCGCGCCGACGTGGATGTCATCATGATCGCGCCCAAGGGCCCCGGCCATACCGTGCGCTCCGAGTACCTGCGCGGGGGCGGCGTGCCCTCGTTGATCGCCGTGCATCAGGACAAGTCCGGCAAGGCCAAGGACATTGCCCTCTCCTACGCCGCCGCCAACGGCGGCACCAAGGGCGGCGTGATCGAGACCAACTTCCGCGAAGAAACCGAGACCGACCTGTTCGGCGAGCAGGCCGTGCTGTGCGGCGGCCTGGTCGAGCTCATCAAGGCCGGTTACGAGACGCTGACCGAAGCCGGCTACGCCCCCGAGATGGCCTACTTCGAGTGCCTGCACGAGGTGAAGCTGATCGTCGACCTGATCTTCGAAGGCGGCATCGCCAACATGAACTACTCGATCTCCAACAACGCCGAGTACGGCGAGTACGTGACCGGCCCGGAAGTCATCGGTCCGGAGGCGCGCGCCGCCATGAAGAATGCCCTCACGCGCATCCAGACCGGCGATTACGCGAAGATGTTCATCCTCGAAGGCCGCACCAACTACCCGGCGATGACCGCGCGCCGTCGCCTGACCGCCGCGCACCCGATCGAGCAGGTCGGCGAGCAGCTGCGCGCCATGATGCCCTGGATCAAGAAAAACAAGCTGGTGGATCAGAGCAAGAACTGATGTTCGCCTGATCGCTTCCCGAAGGCACAGCCCGCGCTGTGCCTTTTTTGTCTCAGCCCGCTCCCTGGAGGCCTAGCTTGAATTCCTATCCCCACCCCCTGATCGCCCGCGAAGGCTGGCCCTTCCTCGCGGCGAGCGGTATCGCCGCCCTGGCGGTCACGCTGTCCGCCGGCTGGCTGTGGGCGAGCCCGCTCTGGGTGATCTTTGTCTTCGTGCTGCAGTTCTTTCGCGATCCGGCGCGTCCCGTGGCCGGCGATGCCAAGAGCGTGCTGGCACCGGCCGACGGCCGTATCGTCGTCATCGAGCCGGCGCACGATCCCTGGCTGAACCGCGAAACCCTCAAGATCAGCGTGTTCATGAACGTCTTCAACGTGCACTCCAACCGCAGCCCCGTCGACGGGACGGTGGTGCAGCGCTGGTATCACCCCGGCAAGTTCGTCAATGCCGACCTCGACAAGGCCTCGACCGAGAACGAGCGCAATGCCCTGCATTTGCGCACCACCGACGGCCAGGACATCACCTGCGTGCAGGTGGCCGGCCTGATCGCCCGGCGTATCCTCTGCTACGTGGAGGCCGGCGCGCCGCTGGTGCGCGGCCAGCGCTACGGCTTCATCCGCTTCGGCTCGCGCGTCGATCTCTACCTGCCGAGGGACGTGAGGGTAAAAGTCGGCGTTGGCGACACGGTGAGCGCGACCAGCACCATTCTTGCCGAACTGCCATAAGCGGGGCGGGCCGCTACAATAACGCCATCCAGCGGCCAACCCTTCGGCAATCCTGCGAGCCATGCCTGACTATCGACCCCGCAAGACCCTGTTCAATCCGGAACTGCGCCGACGTGGCATCTACATCCTGCCCAACCTGCTGACCACGGCGGCGCTGTTCTCCGGCTTCTTCGCCATCGTCCAGGCGATGAACGGCAAGTTCGAGGTGGCGGCGGTGGCGATCTTCATCGCCATGGTGTTCGACGGCCTCGACGGCCGCGTGGCGCGTCTGACGCATACCCAGAGCGCCTTCGGCGCCGAGTACGACTCCCTGTCCGACATGGTGTCCTTCGGCGCCGCCCCGGCGCTGGTGGTCTATGTCTGGGCGCTCAAGGGCCTCGGCAAGCTGGGCTGGATCGCCGCCTTCATCTACTGCGCCGGTGCCGCCCTGCGCCTGGCGCGCTTCAATACCAATATCGAGGTCGTCGACAAGCGCTACTTCCAGGGCCTGCCCAGCCCGGCCGCCGCCGCGCTAGTGGCCGGCCTGGTCTGGGTAATGATCGACAATAACTGGAGCGGCGAGGATGCCGCCTGGTACGCCTGTGTCCTGACCATTTTCGCCGGCATCACCATGGTCAGCAACTTGCGCTACTACTCGGGCAAGGACATCAACCTGAGGAAGAGCGTGCCCTTCATGATGGTGGCCGCCTTCGCGCTCGGTTTCGCGCTGGTATCGAGCTACCCGCCCGGCGTGCTGTTCGCCCTGTTCCTTCTCTACGCGCTGTCCGGCTATGCGCTCGGCCTCGCCGACTGGATCGGGCGGCGGAAGAAAATCGCCCGCTCCGAATAAGAGGGCCGGCAATCCCGATGGAGACGACATGAGCAAAGATACGCTGTTGATTTTCGACACCACGCTGCGCGATGGCGAGCAGAGCCCCGGCGCGGCGATGACGCGCGAGGAGAAGGTGCGCGTCGCGCGCCAGCTGGAGCGCATGAAGGTGGACATCATCGAGGCCGGCTTCGCCGCCGCGAGCCCGGGCGACTATGAGGCGATCCGCGCCATCGCCGAGGCGATCAAGGATTCCACCGTCTGTTCGCTGTCGCGCGCCAACGAGAACGACATCCGCAAGGCCGGCGAGGCGATCAAGCCAGCCGCGCGTGGCCGCGTGCACACCTTCATCGCCACCTCGCCGATCCACATGCAGATGAAGCTGCGCATGGAGCCCGAGCAGGTCGTCGAGCAGGCGGTCAAGGCCGTCAAATGGGCGCGCCAATACACCGATGACGTCGAGTTCTCCCCCGAGGACGCGGGCCGCTCGGACATCGATTTCCTCTGCCGCGTGCTGGAGGCCGTCATCGCCGCCGGGGCCAAGACGGTGAATATCGCCGACACCGTCGGCTACAACATCCCGCAGGTCTGGGGCGAGCTGTTCAAGACCCTGCGCGCGCGCGTTCCCAACGCCGACAAGGCGGTCTGGTCGACCCACTGCCATAACGATCTCGGCCTCGCCGTCGCCAACTCGCTGGCGGCGGTGCTCAACGGGGCGCGCCAGGTCGAGTGCACCGTGAATGGCCTCGGCGAGCGCGCCGGCAACGCCTCCCTCGAAGAGGTGGTGATGGCGGTGCGCACTCGCAAGGATCTGTTTCCGGTCGAGACGCGCATCGATACCACCCAGATCGTGCCGGCTTCGCGGCTCGTCTCGCAGATCACCGGCTACGTGGTGCAGCCGAACAAGGCGATCGTCGGCGCCAACGCCTTCGCCCACGAGTCCGGCATCCATCAGGACGGCGTGCTCAAGCACCGCGAGACCTACGAGATCATGCGCGCCGAGGACGTGGGCTGGAACGCCAACAAGCTATCGCTGGGCAAGTTGTCCGGGCGCAACGCCTTCAAGACCAAGCTCGCCGAACTGGGCATCGAGCTGGCGAGCGAGGAAGCCCTCAACACCGCTTTCACCCGCTTCAAGGAGCTCGCCGACAAGAAGCGCGAGATTTTCGACGAGGACCTGCACGCGCTGGTGTCGGACGAGATGGTCACGCCCGAGGTCGAGCACTACAAGCTGATCGCCTCGAAATTCCATTCCGAGACCGGCGAGCAGCCGCGCGCCGAACTGACCCTGTCGGTCGGTGGCGCGGAACGGCATGCCCAAGCGACCGGCAGCGGCCCGGTGGATGCGGCGCTGCGTGCCATCGAAAGCGTCGCCAACAGCGGCGCGGAACAGCTGCTCTATTCGGTGAATGCGATCACGACGGGTACCGATGCCCAGGGCGAGGTGACGGTGCGCCTGGCCAAGGACGACCGCATCGTGAACGGCCAGGGAGCGGACACCGACATCATCGTCGCCTCCGCCAAGGCCTACCTGAACGCCCTCAACAAGCTGCACGCCGGGCTGGAGCGCGTCAATCCCCAGCTTTGAGGCGGCTTGGCGCGGTGGTGCGCGCGTAGCATACGGCGGCGAAGAAGAAGACCAGCGCCAGCGCCACTTCCAGGACGGCGAGCGATTGCATCGCGCCGCTGTCCGTGGTCGCGCGCGTCAGGCCTTCGAGCAGGTAGAGCTGGATCAGCAGGCTGGCCCACTGATGGGTATAGCGGCGACCGTGCAGAATGCCGAAAAGTGGCGCCAGCAGCGGCAGGGCCTTCAGTACCAGCCATGAGCCGCCCGGTCGCAGGGGAGCGAGCCAAAGCTCCCAGGAAATGCACAGCGCGATCAGCAGCAGGAGGCTGACGATCGCCGCGAGATTGCAGCGACGGGGAGCGGAACTTCCGGCGAGGGACATGTGAATCTGCGGATATGGGAGTGGGACGGATTATGCACTGGCTGATCGCGCCATTCGTTCTCGTCGCCCGCGTGGCGCGCCGCTTCGGCGCGGAGCGTTGCGCCCAGACGGCGGCCGCGCTTTCCTTCGCCACGCTGCTGGGATTGGTGCCGATGCTGGCCATCGGGGCGGTGCTGATCGAGAGCCTGCCTTTCGGCATCAATCTCGGCAGCACCCTCGAAAAGTTCATCCTCGGCACATTGCTGCCGGACAAGGCGGGGGTCGTCATCGCCAAGCATCTCGGCCAGTTCGCCCACCGCGCCGAGCGGGTGACCTGGATCGGTCTTGGCATGCTGGCGGTGACCGCCGTGATGCAGATGCTGACCATCGAACATGCCTTCAACGCGATCTGGCGGGTGCGGAAGCGGCGCCCCTGGCTGAAACGCCTGGCCTTGCACCTGCTGGCCTTGCTGGCCGGCCCGCTGGTGTTCGGCGGCGCCCTGGCGAGCATCACCTATCTGGCGGGCGCCTCCTTCGGTTTCATTGATGAGTCGGGCTGGCTGCGCGTGCTGTTTTCCCAGGCGATACCGTTGGCCTTTCTGGCGCTGCTCTTCGGCCTGCTCTACTGGGCGCTGCCGAATCGTCCGGTTTCGCGCTGGCACGCGGGGCTTGCCGGCATGCTTGCCGCCCTCGCCTTCGTCGGGATGCAGCGACTGTTCGCGCTCTACGTCGTGAAGTTTCCCACTTATACGCTCATCTACGGTGCCTTCGCGGCGATGCCGATTTTCTTGCTCTGGCTGTACCTGTCCTGGTCGGTGATTCTGCTGGGTGCCCTGCTCACCGCGGAACTGCCGGATGCAGGCGGACGCCGGAACCAAGGCGGGGCGCGACTTTTGTAGAATCGTCCGAAGACTGTCGATTCCTCAACGGAGGCTTGCCGCGATGTCCATGTGGGTACGCAAACTGCTGGTCTTGACCTGGATCGGTCTGCTCGGCATGCCGGCTTCGGCCGGCGCGGCCGGTGCCGATGCTTTTTTCGATGCCTCGCTGGGGGATTTTGCCGCCGAACTGTCGACCGCCCGGCAGCAGGGCAAGGTCGGCGTGCTGCTGGTGTTCGAGGCCGAAGGCTGCCCCTATTGCCGGCGCATGCGCGAACAGGTGCTCAACCAGGCGGCCGTGCAACAGTTTTATCGGCGCCACTTCAATATCTTCCCCGTCGATTTCCTTGGCAGCGTCGGCATCACGGACTTCGCCGGCAAGGAGTTGAGCGAAAAGGCCTTCGCCCGCGCCCAGCGCGTGCGCGGCACGCCGACTTTCCTCTTCGTCGCTCCCGATGGCCGGGAGATGGCCCGCTACACGGGCGCTACGCGCGATGCGGACGAGTTCCTCGCCCTTGGCCGCTACGTGGCGGAGGGGCACTATGCGCGGACGACGTTCGAACGGTATTACTTGGCGCGCTAGACGCCATGGCCGGCGAAGTTTTGTCCGTCGGTCGTGGCGGGAAAGTCGGTGCTCGCGGGACGGTGGGCGTCGCGGAGCCCATGCCGACTTTCGGCGCAGGCCAGCCGGCGTTCGCCGGTTAAGCGCCCCAGGCGCGGCCGGAGCCAAAAGTCGGCGCTGGTGGGACGCTGGAACGGGCCGGCCGGCACGGAAGCATGGCGGCTCTTGTCATTCGGGCGATTACCCAATAGAATCGCGCACTTTTTCCAGATTCTAGGGGAACCGCATGGTTGTCATTCGTCTCGCCCGCAGCGGCGCAAAGAAGCGTCCCTTCTTCAACATGGTGGTTACCGACTCGCGTAACCGCCGCGATGGGCGCTTTGTGGAACGTGTCGGCTACTACAACCCGGTGGCCGCCGAAAATGAAAAAGGCTTGGTGATCGACGCCGAGCGTCTGGCGTACTGGCAGGGCAAGGGCGCCCAGCTGTCGCCGACCGCCGCGCGCCTGGTCAAGCAGTTCGCCAAGGCTGCCTGAGCTGCATGATCGTCCTGGGGCGCGTCACTGCCCCATACGGTGTCAAGGGCTGGGTCAGACTGCATCCGTTCGGCGATGACCCGGCCAGTTGGGCGGGGATCGACCGCTGGTGGCTCGGCGCCGACGACAAGGATTTTTCCGCCTGGCGCGCCTATCCGCTCCAGTCCATGCGCATGCATGGCAAGAGCTGGGTGGCCAAGCTGCTCGGGGTCGAGGACCGCAATGGCGCCGAAGCACTGGTTGGCCAGTATATCGGCGCGCCGCGCGCGGCCTTGCCTCGGACGGAGCCGGACGAGTACTACTGGGCCGACCTGCTCGGCCTGGAAGTCGTCAATGCCGGCGGACAGAGTCTGGGCCGGGTGGCCGAGTTGATCGAGTCGGGCGCTCATGCGGTGATGGTGGTGGCGGACGGCGAGGGCGAGCGCAGAATCGAGCGTCTGCTGCCCTTCGTCGGCCAGGTGGTGAAGGATGTGGATGTGCCGGCCGGCGTGATGCGCGTCGACTGGGAGAGCGACTGGTGATCGGGGCTGGGCGATGAGCCTGCGCTTTGACGTCGTGACGCTGTTCCCCGAGATGTTCGCGGCCGTGACCGGTTGCGGCATCAGCCGCCGGGCGCTGGAGCGCGGCTTGTGGCGGCTGGAGTGCTGGAATCCGCGCGACTGGGCGGAAAACGCCTGGCGCACGGTGGATGACCGGCCGTTCGGCGGTGGTCCGGGGATGGTGATGCAGGCGAAGCCACTGGAGCGTGCGATCGATGCGGCCCAGGCGGCGCGGCAGGATCGGGCGCGGGTGATCTACCTGTCGCCGCAAGGCAGGCCGCTGACGCATCGCCGCGTCGCAGAACTGGCCGCCGGAGACGGAGCGATCCTGCTCTGCGGCCGGTATGAAGGAGTCGACGAGCGGCTGATCGAGCGGCGCGTCGATGAGGAAATTTCCTTGGGAGACTTCGTGCTCTCGGGGGGCGAGTTGGCCGCGCTGGCGCTGATCGACGCCTGCGTCCGCCAATTGCCGGGAGCCTTGAACGACGAGGCCTCGGCGGTGGAGGACTCGTTCGTGGATGGGCTGCTGGATTGTCCGCATTACACGCGGCCCGAGCTGTATGAGGGTTTGGCGGTGCCGGAGGTTCTGCTCTCCGGCCACCACGAGAACATCCGCCGCTGGCGACGCAAGCAGTCGCTGGCGCGGACCCGGGAGCGCCGCCCGGAGCTGTTTGCCGAATGGCTGGCGCAACGTGCTCGCGGTTTGAGCAAGGAAGAAGCGCAACTCCTGCGTGAAATCGAAGCGGAGGAGCTCTGCGGTCGTGACAGTGCAACTTGATAAGGAAAATACGACATGAATCTGATTCAGCAGTTGGAAAAGGAAGAAATCGAACGTCTTGGCAAGACCATTCCCGACTTCGCCCCCGGCGACACCGTGGTGGTCAACGTCAACGTCGTGGAAGGCGAGCGCAAGCGCGTCCAGGCCTTCGAGGGCGTGGTGATCGCCAAGCGCAACCGCGGGCTCAACTCCAGCTTCATCGTGCGCAAGGTCTCCGCCGGCGAAGGCGTCGAGCGCACCTTCCAGAGTTATTCGCCGATGATCGCCAGCATTGAGGTCAAGCGCCGCGGCGACGTGCGCCGCGCCAAGCTCTACTATCTGCGCGAGCGCTCCGGCAAGTCGGCGCGCATCAAGGAAAAGCTCGTGCGCAAGACGGCGGAAACCAAGGAATAAGGTATTCCACGAGCTTTTGGTGAAGGCTCATGCCTGCGACAGCAGGCGTTACGCCGGAACCAAAAACTGGCCACAAAAAAGGGACGCCTTGGCGTCCCTTTTTTTATCGCGGGTCAGAACGGTTTTTCGTGCGTCAGAGCAGCCTTTAACCGGTGGTCTTGTCGCGTTCGATCAGGGCGTAGGCCGAGTGGTTGTGGATCGACTCGAAGTTCTCCGACTCGACCACGTAGGCATCGATGCGCGGGTCGGCGTTGAGCACGCCGGCGACGTCGCGCACGATGTCCTCGACGAACTTCGGGTTGTCGTAGGCGCGCTCGGTGACCATCTTCTCGTCGGGGCGCTTGAGCAGGCCGTAGAGCTCGCAGGAAGCCTGGCCTTCGGCCATCTGCACGAGTTCCTCGATCCAGACGAAGCTGTTGGTGGTGGCGGTGATGGTGATGTGCGAACGCTGGTTGTGGGCGCCGCGCTCGGAGATCTTCTTCGAGCAGGGACACAGGCTGGTGGCGGGCACGACCACGCGCGTGGTCTGGCGGAAGCGGTCGCCGTCGAGAATCTCGCCGATGAAGGTGACCTCGTAGTCGAGCAGGCTCTTCACCTTGGAGACCGGCGCCTCCTTGTTGATGAAGTAGGGGAAGCCCATCTCGAGATGCCCGGTCTCCGCCTCGAGGCGCTTGACCATCTCGCGCAGCATCGGTTCGTAATTCTCGACCGAGATCTCGCGCTCGTGGCCGTTGAGGATCTCGACGAAGCGCGACATGTGCGTGCCCTTGAAGTTATGCGGCAGCCCGACGTACATGTTGAAGCTTGCGATGGTGTGCTGCACGCCGCCGCTCTTGTCGAGTACCTTGACGGGGTGGCGGATCGACTTGATGCCGACCTTGTTGATCGGCAGCTGGCGTGAATCGATGCTGGATTGAACGTCAGGTATGGCCATGATGTCTTTCAGGTTCATCGGGAAGTCTCCGTGGGGTTGGGAGTGCGCAGGGCGATCGATGCCGTCCTGTCGTTCCGCGTCACTATAACATTCCCGACAAAATCGCTCAAGTAATGGTGGATTGCTGAAATTGCCTGATGCGCTCGACCAAGGCGGTGGCGCTCAGACCCAGTTCGGCGAGCATCTGTCCCTGTTCGCCATGTTCGATGAAACAGTCCGGCAGGCCGAGGCGCAGCAGCGGCTTGACCACGCCCATGCCTTCAAGCGCGCGTGCGACTTCCGAGCCGGCTCCGCCGATGACGGCGTTTTCCTCCAGCGTGACCAGCAGGTCGTGGCCCGCGGCCAGCTCGCGGACCAGCGCCAGGTCGAGCGGCTTGACGAAGCGCATGTTGACCACGGTGGCGTCGAGGATGGCGCCGGCCTCCAGGGCGGGAGCCAGCAGGGTGCCGAAGGAAAAAATCACGATCCCCTTGCCGCGACGACGCACCTCGCCCTTGCCCAGCGGCAGGCCCTCGAAAGTCGGCGCTGGCGGGACGCCGGGACCGGTGCCACGCGGATAGCGCACCGCGGCGGGCCCCGGATGCTGGTAGGCGGCGGTCAGCATCTGGCGGCATTCGTTTTCGTCTGCCGGCGCCATCACCACCATGTTGGGGATGCAGGCCAGGTAGGAGAGGTCGAAGGCGCCCTGATGGGTCGCGCCGTCGGCGCCGACCAGACCGCCGCGGTCGATGGCCAGGGTGACGTCGAGGTTCTGCAGCGCGATGTCGTGGATCAGCTGGTCGTAGGCGCGCTGCAGGAAGGTCGAATAGATCGCGACGACGGGCTTCATGCCCTCGCAGGCGAGGCCGGCGGCGAAGGTCAGCGCATGCTGTTCGGCGATGCCGACGTCGTGGTAGCGCGAGGGATGGCTGGTGGCGAAACGCGTCATGCCCGAGCCCTCGCACATGGCGGGCGTGATGCCGACCAGGCGTGCGTCGGCTTCCGCCATGTCGCACAGCCAGTCGCCGAAGACCTGGGTGAAGGTCGGCTTGCCGCCGCTCTTGCCCTGGATGCCATTGGCGGCGTCGAATTTGGAGACCCCGTGATAAAGGACGGGATCGGCCTCGGCGAGCTTGTAACCCTGCCCCTTCTTCGTGATGATGTGGAGGAACTGCGGACCCTTGAGCTGGCGCAGGTTTTCCAGCGTCGGGATCAGCGAGTCGAGGTCGTGACCATCGATCGGGCCGATGTAGTTGAAACCGAATTCCTCGAACAGCGTGCCCGGCACGAACATGCCCTTGACGTGCTCCTCGGCGCGCTTGGCGAGTTCCAGCAACGGCGGCGCGACCGACAGCACCTTTTCGCCGGCCTTGCGCGCGGCGTTGAAGGTGCGCCCCGAGAGCAGGCGCGCGAGATACTTGTTGAGCGCGCCGACCGGCGGCGAGATCGACATGTCGTTGTCGTTGAGGATCACCAGCAGGTTGGCATCGATCACGCCGGCGTTGTTGAGCGCCTCGAAGGCCTGGCCGGCAGACATGGCACCGTCGCCGATGATGGCGACCACCCGCCGGTCCTCGCCCTTGTCGCGCGCCGCCACCGCCATGCCGAGGGCGGCGGAGATCGAGGTGGACGAGTGGCCGACGCCGAAGGTGTCGTAGGGGCTTTCGTCGCGCTTGGGGAAGCCTGAGATGCCGTCCTTCATGCGCAGCCTGGTCATGCCGGCGCGGCGGCCGGTGAGAACCTTGTGCGCGTAGGTCTGGTGGCCGACGTCCCACACCAGGCGGTCTTCGGGCGTGGCGAAGACGTAATGCAGGGCGACGGTGAGCTCGATGGTGCCGAGATTGGAGGACAAGTGGCCGCCGGTCTTCGCCACCGAGTCGAGCAGGAAGGCGCGCAGCTCGTCCGCCAGCGCGGGGAGCTGGTCGCGCGTCATCGCGCGCAGGTCGGTCGGGTCGGCGATGGATTCGAGAAGGGGGTAGGACATCGTCAGAAGCTGCGGTCCACGATGTAGTCGGTGAGGTCGTGCAGACGCGAAGTGTCGTGGGCGCAGGCGTCGAGCGCCCCGTGGGCCTCGCCGCGCAGGCGCGCGGCAAGCTCCTTGGCGCGGGCGAGGCCGAGCATGCTGACGTAGGTGGGCTTGTCCTGGGCGGCATCCTTGCCGGCCGTCTTGCCGAGGGTCACCGTACTGCCTTCCGCGTCGAGAATATCGTCCACCACCTGGAACAGCAGGCCGGCCCGGCTGGCGTAATGGCCGAGCGACTGGAGGGCGTCGGCATCGGCGGCACCGGCATGGGCGCCGAGCAGGACGGCGGCGCGGATCAACGCCCCGGTCTTGTGGATGTGCATGAATTCGAGTTCCTCGACGCTCAGCGCCATGCCGACGGCGGCGAGGTCGATGGCCTGGCCGCCGGCCATGCCGCGCGAGCCGGCGGCCGTGGCCAGCAGGGTCACCATGGCGAGTTGGCGCCGCGCATCGGGGGCGGCGGGCTGTTCGGCCAGCAGCTGAAAGGCGAGGGTTTGCAGCGCGTCGCCGACCAGCAGGGCGGTGGCTTCGCCGAATTCGACGTGGCAGGTCGGGCGGCCGCGGCGCAGCACGTCGTTGTCCATGCAGGGCATGTCGTCATGCACCAGGGAATAGGCATGGATCAGCTCGACCGCGCAGGCGGCGACATCCGCGTATTGTGGATCGGCGCCGAGCACTTCGCCGGCGGCGTGGCAAAGCAGGGGGCGCATGCGCTTGCCGCCGCCCAGCACGCTGTAGCGCATCGCTTCGTGCAGCCGCGCCGGCGCGGTGGCGGCCGGCGGCAGCCAGCGTTCCAGCGCGATCTCGGTACGGCGCTGGATCATGGCCATCCAGGGGGCGAAATCGGGCTTCAAGAGGCTTCGCCTTCGCTGCCGGTCGCTGGTCTGGCTAGATCGCGCAGGCTGCCGTTGTCGAGAATGCGGATTTTCTGCTCGGCCTGGCCGAGCGTCGCCTGGCAGTAGTCGAGCAGGCTGACGCCGCGCTCGTAGGCCTTGAGGGAATCTTCGAGGGGCGCGCCACCGCCTTCCAGCGTCTGGACGATGCCTTCGAGTTCCTGCAGGGCGGCCTCGAACGAGGGCGGAGGCTTGGAAATGGCTTTCATGCGGGGGCTGGCGAATTCGCGAACCCGTAAAAATAGCCTATGGTGCCCGATCCGGTCAAATTGGCTATACTCGCGGACCCCGCGATTTTCCTTATTCGCGAACCCAGCGCCGGTTTCCGGGTGATCAATTGGAGGTTGGTTAATCATGTCCGACATCGCAACCAAGGCGCAGCTCGCGCCGGGTGCTTCCCAGTTTCCCGTCGAGTGGTACTTCGACGAAAAGCTCTTCGAACTGGAGAAAAAGCTCATCTTCGATGCCGGTCCGGGCTATGTCGGCCATGAGCTCATGGTGCCGGAGCTGTACAACTACCGCTCCACCGAGTGGACCGACCATTCCCACATCCTGGTGCGCCAACCGGACGGCATCTACCAGATGTCCAACGTCTGCCGCCATCGCCAAGCGATCATGCTGCAGGGCTCCGGCACGGCGCAGAACGTCGTCTGCCCGATCCACCGCTGGACCTACGACACGGCGGGCGAACTGATCGGCGCGCCGCATTTTCCCGCCAATCCCTGCCTCAACCTGAACAAGCAGAAGCTGGAGTCCTGGAACGGCCTGCTGTTCAAGGGACCGCGCTCGGCCGGCGTCGACCTGGCCGGCATGAAGGTTGCCCCGGAGTTCGATTTCTCCGGCTACAAGCTCGACCACGTCGAGCTGCACCAGTGCAACTACAACTGGAAGACCTTCATCGAGGTCTATCTCGAGGACTACCACGTCGTGCCCTACCATCCGGGCCTGGGCAACTTCGTCACCTGCGACGACCTCTCCTGGCAGTTCGCCGACTGGTATTCGGTGCAGAAGGTCGGCATCACCTCCCTGCTCAAGGAAGGCTCGCCGGTCTACGCCCGCTGGCAGAAGGCGGTGCGCGAGTACTACGGCGCCAAGGGCGAGCAGCCGCGCCAGGGCGCGGTGTGGCTTACTTACTACCCGAACATCATGGTCGAGTGGTATCCGCACGTGCTGGTGGTCTCGACGCTGATCCCGCAGGACATCAACAAGACGCTGAACGTCGTCGAGTTCTACTATCCCGAGGATATCGCCCTGTTCGAGCCCGAGTTCATCAAGGCCGAGCAGGCCGCCTACATGGAGACGGCGATCGAGGACGACGATATCGGCGAGCGCATGGACCGCGGCCGCTGGGCACTGCTCAAGCAGGGCCGCAGCGAGGTCGGTCCCTACCAGTCCCCGATGGAGGACGGCATGCAGCATTTCCACGAGTTCTATCGCCGCATCATGGCCGAGGCCCTAGCAGAACGATGATTACCATTGACCAAACCCGGAACCTGGTGACGGCTGCCGTCCTGGGCGAATTCACTCTCGACGATTTCCGCGAGTTCGAGGAGTACGTGCTGGCCGAGGGCCGCCTGGACAGTGCCGGCGGCCGGCTCGACCTGTTGTTCGACCTGACCGAGATGGCCGGCTTCACCGTCGATGTGGCGGTCGAGGAAATCAAGTTCTCGCGCACCCACGGCGGCGACTTCAACCGCATCGCGGTCGTCACCGACAGCCAGTGGGTGGCCTGGAGCGCCTGGCTCGAACAGCTGTTCGTCAGCGCCGACCTGCGCGTGTTCACCGACGCGGCGGAGGCGCGCGCCTGGCTGACCAGCGCAGGCGAGTGAGGCGACCATGTCGAGCACGCTGGTCAGTGTCGAAACTCTCGCGGCCCATGTCGACGATCCCGCCTGGCGCGTCTTCGACTGCCGGCACGATCTGAAGAACACCGAATACGGTGGCCAGGCCTATGCCAAGGGCCACATTCCCGGTGCGCTGTTTCTCCATCTTGACCGCGACATGTCTGGACCGATGACCGGGAAGAACGGGCGTCATCCGCTGCCGGCGATCGAGGACTTCGCCGCGAAGATGAGCGCCTGTGGCGTTGGCCCCGATACCCAGGTGGTCGCCTACGACAACGAGGGCGGCATTTTCGCCTCGCGCCTCTGGTGGATGCTGCGCTGGCTGGGTCACGACAAGGTGGCCCTGCTTGACGGCGGTCTGCCGGGCTGGCGGCGCGCCAAGCTGCCGCTGGAAACCGAGGTGCGCCCGTTCGCTCCCGCCCAGTTCGTGCCCCGGCCGCGCGACGAGCAGGTCGATACGGCCTATGTGCTGGCCAACCTGCGGTCGCCGCGGATGCTGCTGCTCGACGCGCGCGGCGAGGACCGCTACGCGGGCGAGAACGAAACCCTCGATCCGGTGGCTGGCCACATCCCCGGCGCGCTTAACCGCTTCTACTTCGACAATCTCGACGATGCCGGCTGCTTCTTCAAGCCGGCCGACGAACTGCGCGCCGAGTTCGCGGATCTGCTCGACGGCCGCGAGCCGACGTGCGTCGTGCAGCAGTGCGGCTCGGGCGTCACCGCCTGCCACAACCTGCTGGCGATGGAGATCGCCGGCCTGTCCGGTTCGAAGCTCTATCCCGGCTCGTGGAGCGAGTGGTGCAGCGATCCCGCGCGGCCCGTCGCCACGGGCGATCAGCCCGGCTGAGAGGAAAAGCGGGCCAGCGCCCAAGCCACGTGTTCGCGCACCAGGGCCGACGGGTGATCCCGGCGCGTCTGTAGCGCGCGTCTGGCCTCCTCGGCCGGCGCGTCATTCCCCAGTGCCACGGCGATGTTGCGCAGCCAGCGCTCGTGGCCGATGCGGCGGATCGGCGAGCCGGCCAGGCGCGTGTCGAATTCCTCCTCCGTCCAGGCGAACAGCTCGACCAGCGATGACCGGTCGAGTCCGTGGCGCGGCAGGAAGTCGGCTTCGCGCGTCACCGGCGCAAAGCGGTTCCATGGGCAGACCAACTGGCAGTCGTCGCAGCCGTAGATGCGGTTGCCGAGCAGGGGGCGCAGTTCCTCCGGAATGCTGCCCTTGAGCTCGATGGTCAGGTAGGAAATGCAGCGCCGCGCGTCGAGGCGGTGGGGGCCGAGGAAGGCTCCGGTCGGGCAGACGTCGAGGCAGGCTGTGCAGTCGCCGCAGTGGGCGCTCACCGGAGCGTCCGGCGGCAGCGGCAGAGCGACGAAGATTTCGCCGAGAAAGAACCAGGAGCCGGCCTCGCGCGACAGCAGCAATGTGTGCTTGCCGCGCCAGCCGAGGCCGGCGTTCCGGGCGAGCTCCACCTCCATCACCGGCGCTGAATCTGTGAACACGCGATAGCCGAAGTCGCCGACTTCGCCGGCGATGCGGTCGGCCAGCTTCTGCAGGCGGGCGCGCAGCAGCTTGTGGTAGTCGCGGCCCCGCGCGTAGCGGGAAATCGCGGCGTGCGCCGGATCGTCCGAAAAGTCGGCACCCCAAGGGTACTTCCTGCGGGGCGCGCTGGCGGGGCGGTGAGCCGCGGGCAGGTAATCCATGCGGCAGACGATGACCGCGCGGGTGCCGGGCACCAGCTCGGCCGGGCGCGCGCGCTTGGTGCCGTGGCTCGCCATATAATCCATCTCGCCGTGGCAGCCCGCCGCCAGCCAGTCCAGCAGGCCGGTTTCGGCGGCGCCGAGATCGCTGCCCGCGAAGCCGACGGCGGCGAATCCCAGTTCCCGGCCCCAGTCCCGAATCCGTTCCTTCAGAGAAATCCAGTCATGCATGCCGCCGATGATACCCGCCGTGATTTTGCGTTGCCGGACGAGGCGGCGACCCTGAGCCTGGGCGCCGCGCTGGCGACGGCCATGCCTCAAGCCCCGCGGCCGGCGGCCGTGGTTTACCTCGAGGGGGACCTCGGCGCGGGCAAAACCACGCTGGTGCGCGGCCTGCTGCGAAAACTCGGCGCCGGCGGCACGGTGAAAAGTCCCACCTACACCCTGGTTGAACCTCACGTCGTTTCTGGGTTAAACTTGTATCACTTTGATTTCTATAGATTCACTGTTCCGGAAGAATTTCTCGATGCGGGTCTGGACGAATACTTCGCCGATGTGGGCATCTGTCTGGTCGAATGGCCGGACCGGGCACGGCCGTATCTGCCCGCCTGCGACCTGCATATCCGGCTGGAACTCGACGGCGGCGGACGGCGCGCCCATCTCCGGGCCGACAGCGAACGGGGGCGCGAATGGCTGAGCCGGCTCCCGTCTTCACCCGCCGCGACATCCTGCGCTTCGCCGGCGCCAGCCTGACGCTGCTGGTCACGCCCGTCGCCTGGGGCGCGGCGCCGACCCTGCTCGGCGTGCGCGTCTGGCCTTCCAGCGACTACACCCGCGTCACGCTCGAACACGACCAGCCCCTGCGTTTCACGCAGATGCTGCTCAAGGGGCCCGACCGGCTGGTGCTCGACATCGAGGGCGTCGAGTTCAACTCGGTGCTGCAAAGCCTGCCCGGCAAGATCCTGGAGAGCGACCCGCAGATCAAGCTGATCCGCGCCGGCCGCTTCAAGCCCGAGGTGGTGCGCATCGTCATCGAGCTCAAGGGCGAAGTGGTACCCCAGGTGTTCAGCCTGAAGCCGGTCGGCGACTACGGCCATCGGTTGGTGCTCGATCTCTATCCCGCCGAGCCGCCCGATCCGCTGATGGCCTTCCTCGAAAAACACCAGGAAGCGGCGGCCCGGCCCGGCCAGAAGCCGCCGGCCGACGCGCCGGATATCCAGCGCCTCGTCACGGTGGTCATCGATCCCGGCCACGGCGGCGAGGATCCGGGCGCCGTCGGGCGCGGCGGCAGCCTGGAAAAGAACGTCACCCTCGCCATCGCGCGCCGGCTCAAAGCCAAGATTGACGCCCAGCCCAACATGCGCGCGCTGCTGACGCGCGACGGCGATTTCTTCATCCCGCTGCAGCAGCGCGTCGCCAAGGCGCGGCGCGTGAATGCCGACCTGTTCGTGTCGGTGCATGCGGATGCATTCGTCAAGCCGACGGCGCGCGGCTCCTCGGTCTTCGTCCTCTCCGAGAACGGCGCCTCGTCGTCGG
Organism: Rhodocyclaceae bacterium; assembly: GCA_024709955.1. Classification (GTDB taxonomy): domain Bacteria; phylum Pseudomonadota; class Gammaproteobacteria; order Burkholderiales; family Rhodocyclaceae; genus Sulfuricystis. Next base: position 44,071 of record JANJVS010000172.1, on the reverse strand, counting down.
CGGCGCGCTGGCTGGCCCAGAAGGAGAATGCTGCGGACTTGATCGGTGGCGTGAACATCGGCGTCAAGGACCCGCACCTCGCGCGCACGCTGCTCGACCTGTCGCAGACCGCCACGCTCAACGACAGCCTCAAGCTCGCCAAGGCGGTGCTCGGCGAGATCGGCGGCATCAATACCCTGCACAAGGGGCATGTCGAGCAGGCCGGCTTCGCCGTGCTGAAGGCGCCCGACATTCCCTCGATCCTCGTCGAGACCGCCTTCATTTCCAACCCGGAGGAGGAGGCGCGCCTGACCGACGACGGCTATCAGGACAAGATGGCCGACGCCCTGATGTCGGGCATGAAGCGCTATTTCGCCCAGAATCCGCCGCTCGCCAAGTCCAAGATGGCCGCCGTTTCGTTCTAGATCGGGCTGATACAATTCGCGGTTCCGTAAAACCGCCCGAACCCTCGCATCGATGCAGCTTCACCGCAGCTTCCCGGCGCAGGCGACGTCCTCCCGCGTGCTGGCCATCGGCAATTTCGACGGCCTGCATCTGGGGCACCGTGCCCTGCTCGAACGCCTGACCGCCACCGGTCGCCAGCATGGCCTGCCGCCGGCGGTGATGACCTTCGAGCCGCATCCGCGCGAGCTGTTCACGCCGGAGCAGGCCCCGGCGCGCCTGACCAGCCTGCGCGAGAAGCTGGCGCTGCTCGAAAGCTGCGGCATCGAGGAAGTCTATCTGCTGCATTTCAGCCGCAAGCTCGCCGGTCTGACGGCGGAGGACTTCATCGAGCGCGTGCTGGTGCATGGCCTCGGCGTGCGCCATCTGATCATCGGCGACGACTTCCGCTTCGGCAAGGGCCGCGCGGGCGATTTCGCCATGTTGCAATCCGCCGGCCAGCGGCACGGCTTCGGCGTCGAGGCGATGCACACCATCGAGATCAATGGCGAGCGCGTCTCCAGTTCCGCCGTGCGCGACGCGCTCGGTGCCGGCGATCTCGAGCATGCGGCGCGCCTGCTCGGCCGGCCTTACAGCATCGCCGGGCGCGTGGTGCATGGCGACAAGATCGGCCGCAAGCTCGGCTTTCCCACCGCCAACATCCAGCTCAAGCGCAAGCGCGTCGCGCTGACCGGCGTGTTCGCCGCGACCGTGTCCGGCATCGACAAGCGCTTCCTGCCGGGCGCCGCCAGTCTCGGCGTGCGGCCGACGCTCGGCGCCGGCCTGCGGCCGGTGCTGGAAGTGCATCTGTTCGACTTCGACCGCGAGATCTACGGCTCGCACGTCACCGTGCATCTGCTGCACAAGCTGCGCGACGAGGCCAGGTACGATTCATTCGAGGCGCTCACCGCGCAGATCGCCCGCGACGTGCAGTGCACCCAGGATTACTTTGCAGGCAAGCAACTAGGTTAAGACCATGGCCGATTACCGCAAGACACTGAACATGCCGGACACCTCCTTCCCGATGCGCGGCGACCTCGCCAAGCGCGAACCGGGCTGGGTCAAGGACTGGCAGGAGAAGCAGCTCTACCAGCAGATCCGCGCGGCCTGCCAGGGCCGTCCGCGCTTCGTGCTGCACGACGGTCCGCCCTATGCCAACGGCGACATCCACATCGGCCATGCGGTGAACAAGATCCTCAAGGACATCATCGTCCGCGCCAAGACGCTCGCCGGCTTCGATGCGCCCTACATCCCGGGCTGGGACTGCCACGGCCTGCCGATCGAGCACCAGATCGAGAAGACCCACGGCAAGCACCTCGAAGGCAACAAGGCGCGCGCGCTCTGCCGCGGCTATGCCCAGGAGCAGGTCGAGCGGCAGATGAAGGACTTCATCCGCCTCGGCGTGCTCGGCGACTGGGACCGTCCCTACCGGACGATGGAGTTCCGCACCGAGGCCGACGAGATCCGCGCCCTCGGCGAGATGTACCGCCGCGGTTACTTGTTCAAGGGCCTCAAGCCGGTGAACTGGTGCTTCGACTGCGGCTCGGCGCTGGCCGAGGCGGAGGTCGAGTACGCCGACAAGAAGAGCCCGGCCATCGACGTCGCCTTCCCGCTCGATGCCGCCGAGCGCGGCCGCCTCGCGGGCGCCTTCAATGTCGCCGCCCTGCCGGAAAAGACGGCCTATGCCGTGATCTGGACGACGACGCCCTGGACCCTGCCCGGCAACCAGGCGCTCAACGTCCATCCCGAATTCGTTTACGAGCTGGTCGACACGCCCAAAGGCCTGCTGATCCTTGCCGCCGAGTTGCGCGCCTCCGCGCTCGAACGCTACAAGCTGGAAGGCAAGGTGCTCGGCGCCTGCCGTGGCATCGCGCTGGACCGCATGGCTTTCCGCCACCCGTTCTACGACCGCGCGTCGCCGGTCTTCCTCGGCGAATACGTGACCCTCGACACCGGCACCGGCATCGTCCATAGCGCGCCGGCCTACGGCCTGGAGGACTACGATTCCTGCAAGCGCGCCGGCATGACCAACGACGAGATCCTCACGCCCGTGCAGGGCGACGGCCGCTTCGCCGAGAGCCTGCCCTTCTTCGGCGGCATGAACGTCTGGAAGGCCAATCCCGAGATCGTCGCCAAGCTCGCCGAGGTCGGCTGCCTGATGAACAGCGCCGAGATCACCCACAGCTACATGCACTGCTGGCGCCACAAGACGCCGATCATCTACCGCGCCACGACGCAATGGTTCGTCGGCATGGACCGGCAACCGAAGAAAGGCGAAACCCTGCGCAGCGCGGCGCTCGCCGCCATCGAGGCGACCGAGTTCTTCCCCTCCTGGGGCAAGGCGCGGCTGCACGCGATGATCGCCAACCGGCCCGACTGGTGCGTCTCGCGCCAGCGCAACTGGGGTGTGCCGATTCCCTTCTTCCTGCACAAGGAAAGCGGCGAGCCGCATCCGCGTACGCTGGAGTTGCTGGAGGAGGTCGCCAAGCGCGTGGCGCAGGGTGGCATCGAGGCCTGGTTCGCGCTCGATGCCAAGGAACTGCTCGGCGACGAGGCGGCCCACTACGACAAGATGAGCGACACCCTCGACGTCTGGTTCGACTCCGGCGCGACGCACTGGAGCGTGATGCGCGGCTCTCATGAAGCCGACTGCGGCTATCCGGCCGATCTCTACCTCGAAGGCTCGGACCAGCATCGCGGCTGGTTCCATTCCTCGCTGCTCACCGGCTGCGCCATCGACGGCCGCGCGCCCTACAAGGGCTTGCTGACCCACGGCTTCGTCGTCGACGGCAAGGGCATGAAGATGTCGAAGTCGAAGGGCAACGTCGTCGCGCCGCAGCAGGTGTCCGACACGCTCGGTGCCGAGATCCTGCGCCTGTGGACGGCTTCCACCGACTACTCGGGCGAGCTGACCATCTCGAAGGAAATCCTCGACCGCGTCGTCGAGGTCTATCGCCGCCTGCGCAACACCCTCAAGTTCCTGCTCGCCAACACGGCGGACTTCGATGCCGGGACGCAAATGCTGCCGGTCGAGCAATGGCTGGAGATCGACCGCTATGCGTTGGCCCTGACGCAGGACCTGCAGGAGACTTGTCTTGCCGCCTACGAGCGCTACGAGTTCCACAAGGTCGTGCAGGCGCTGCAGAACTTCTGCGCCGAGGATCTCGGCGCCTTCTACCTCGACATCCTCAAGGACCGCCTCTACACCAGCGCCACCGACGCGCGGGCGCGCCGCTCGGCGCAGAGCGCGCTCTGGCACATCGTGCAGTCGATCACGCGCCTGATGGCGCCGATCCTCTCCTTCACCGCCGAGGAGATCATGGCGGTGCAGGGCCAGCCCAGCGTGATGCTGAGCACCTGGCACACGCTGCCGAGCGTGGCCGAAAAGTCGGCGCTGACGGCACGGTGGCAGGCGTTGCGCGCGCTGCGCGCCGAGGTGCTGAAGAAGATCGAGGAAGTGCGCAGCGCCGGCGGCATCGGCTCCTCGCTGCAGGCCGAGGTGGAAATCCAGGCGGCCGGCGAGACCCACGACCTGTTGGCCTCGCTCGGTGACGACCTCAAGTTTGTGCTGATCTGCTCGAAGGTCACGCTCGGAAAACTCGGCGCTGGCGAGACGGTGGTGACCGTGACGCCCAGCCAGCAAAAGAAGTGCGCGCGCTGTTGGCATTGGCGCGCGGACGTCGGCCAGCACGAGCATGCCGCCGAACATCCCGAGCTCTGCGGCCGCTGCGCCAGCAACCTGTTCGGCACGGGCGAGGCGCGCGCGTTTGCCTAAGCTGCTGCCCCGGCCGGAAATCTGGTTCGGCCTCGCCGCGCTGGTCGTCGGCCTCGACCAGGTGACGAAGCTGCTGGTGCTGTCGCGTTTCTTCCTCGGCGAAACCTTGCCGGTGACCGGCTTCTTCAACCTCGTGCTGGTGTTCAACAGCGGCGCCGCCTTCAGCTTCCTCGCCGGCGCCGGCGGCTGGCAGAAGTGGTTCTTCGTCTGCCTGGCGTTGGCGATCTCCGCCTGGCTGGTCGTCATGATCCGCCACCATGCGACGGAACGCCTGTTGCCCGCTGCGCTGGCGTTGGTGCTCGGCGGCGCCCTCGGCAACGTCATCGACCGGCTGCGCTTCGGCGCGGTGGTCGATTTTCTCGACTTTCATCTCGCCGGCTGGCACTGGCCGGCCTTCAACGTCGCCGATTCGGCCATCACCGTCGGCGTGGCCTTGCTGCTCTGGCAGCAGCTGACCCACAAGGAAGGACCCTCGCCATGACCGATCGCGTCAAGCTCGACAGCCTCGTCACCCTGCACTACCGTGTCGCCACCGCCGACGACACCGAGGTCGTCGCCACCTTCGGCGCCACGCCGGCCACCCTGCAACTCGGCAGCGGCGAACTGGCGCCGACGCTGGAAGCCTGCCTCGAAGACCTGCCGGTCGGCGAGCGCCACGTCTTCCTGCTCGAACCGCAGCAGGCCTTCGGCCCGCACAATCCGGAACTGGTGAAGCGCCTGCCGAAGAGCGAACTGCCCAAGGGCGGCGAGGGCATCGAGCCGCTGACGCTCGTCGAGTTCGAGGCGCCCAACGGCGCGAAGTTCGCCGGCCTGGTGCGCGAGTTGGACGATACTTCCGCGCTGGTCGATTTCAACCACCCGCTGGCGGGCAAGTCGATCCGCTTCGAGGTGGAAGTGATCGGTATCCTATGAAACACGAAGGGCCGTCCCGAGTGCTTCATCGCCCCTTGACGGGAGATAGCCGCAGGGCGGCGATTACGGGGAGAGACTACTGATGGACATCCTGCTCGCCAATCCCCGCGGCTTCTGTGCCGGCGTCGAGCGGGCGATCGCCATCGTCGAACGCGCGTTGGAGCTGTTCGGCGCGCCGATCTACGTGCGCCACGAGGTGGTGCACAACCGCTTCGTGGTGGATAGCCTCAAGGCCAAGGGCGCGGTCTTCGTCGAGGAGCTCGACGAGGTACCCGACGGCGCCACCGTCATCTTCAGCGCCCACGGTGTTTCCAGGGCGGTGCGCGCGGAAGCCGACCGTCGCGGCCTCAAGGTATTCGACGCCACCTGCCCGCTGGTGACCAAGGTGCATCTGGAAGTCGAGCGCCACTGCAAGCAGGGGCGCGAGATCGTCATGATCGGCCACAAGGGGCATCCCGAGGTCGAGGGCACCATGGGGCAGAGCGATTGCGGCATGTATCTGGTCGAGAATGCCGCGGATGTCGTCGCGCTCCAGGTGCGCGATCCGGAGAAGCTCGCCTACGTGACCCAGACGACCCTATCCGTGGATGACGCCTCGACCATCGTCGCGGCGCTGAAACAGCGCTTCCCGGCCATCGTCGGCCCGAAAAAGGACGATATCTGCTATGCCACCCAGAACCGCCAGGACGCGATCAAGCAGCTTGCCGGCCGTTGCGAGGTGATCGTGGTGGTCGGCTCGAAGAACAGCTCGAACTCCAACCGCCTGCGCGAGGTGGCCGAGCAGACCGGGGCACGGGCATACCTCGTGGACCGCGCCGGCGAAATCGACCCGGCCTGGTTCGCCGACGGCCGCTCGGTCGGCGTCAGCGCGGGTGCCTCGGCCCCGGAGTCCCTGGTCGTCGAGGTGGTGCGGGCGATCGCATCGATCACCGGTGGCGGCATGCCGGAAACCGTGCGCGACGAGGAAGGCGTGAGCTTCCCCCTGCCTCCGGCGCTGACCCGCCAGGACTGACCGACCGCTCGGCGGCAGCCCGATGCCGCTCATCGGATCGCCCCGGGACGGGACGATCCGATCGACTAGAGTTCGCCTACGTGCAATCAAGGAGCGGACTCATGAATCGGAACCGGGGCTTCACCCTGATGGAGATGATGATCGTCATCGCGATCATCGGCATTCTGGCAAGCGTGGCCTTGCCGGCGTACAACGACTACGTGATGCGTGGTCGTGTCGCGGAGGCGTTCGGCGAGCTTTCGTCGATGCGCGCCAAGCTGGAACAGCATTTCCTCGACAACCGTACTTATGCCGGTGCCTGCGTGGCTGGCACCGCGGCTCCTTTGCCGACAGGAAAATATTTCACATATAGCTGCGCGTTGGGAGCTTCGACTTACAAGGTCACGGCGACCGGAGTGGCAGCGGAGGGCACGGGTGGTTTCGCATACACCATCGATGAGGCGAACACCCGTGCCACCACCTCCGCGCCCGCCGGGTACAACACCAGCGCTACCTGCTGGATCACGAAGAAAGGCGAGAGTTGCTGATGTTCCGCCTTTCCCGCCTTCTCTCGGTGATGACGATGCGTTTTTCCGTTCGGCGGAAAAGGCGGGAAGGAGCCGGTTTTTCTCTCATAGAACTGATGGTGGCGATTGTCCTGCTGATGCTCATCGTCCTCGTCGGTCTGCCTGCCTTCACTGGCATCATGGCCAGCATGCGGGTGCGGGCCGTGTCGGAAAGCCTGCTGTCCGGCGTGCAGATGGCGCGTACCGAAGCCGTGCGCCGGAATCAACCCGTCAGTTTCCATCTCGATGCCGAGGATGGGGGCGGCTGGTCGGTTCTGCTGGTCGAAGATGCCAGCGTTTTGCAGGCGAAGCCGGCGAGCGAGGGCGGTACGGTCAACGTGCAGTCGGATCTCGGTACGACTGTTACGTTCAACAACCTTGGGCAACGGCTTATCCCCGCGGGTGGGGTACTGACCTTCTCCTTCACGAATCCCGACGTGGGCGAATGCCAGCCGGCGGGCAATATCCGTTGTCTTTCGGTAACCATCGAGCCCGGGGGGCAGGCGCGCCTATGCGACCCGCAGCGCTCGGACCCCGATCCACAGGCCTGTTGACATGAAAAAGCGCGGACAAGCCGGCATCATGCTGTTGGAGACCCTGATCGGCCTGCTGATTTTTGCCATCGGCGTGCTTGGACTCATCGGCATGCAGGCCACGGCGATGAAAGTGACCGCCGACTCGAAATACCGCGCCGAGGCCACCATGTACGCCGATCAGCTCATCAATCAAATGTGGGCGGACAAGCGGAACAATGCCGACCTGGTGGCGAACTACGCGACCGGCGGCCCGAAGTACGACGAGTGGTATGACGCGATTTCCGCTTCCGGCTCGGGGCTTCCCGGCGCCGACCAGGCCGCCAACCAGCCGACCGTGGAAATCGACGCCAACAACAACGTCACGATCTCGATTTACTGGCAGGCACCGGGCGAGGCGGGGCGCCACCAGTACATCACCGTGGCGACGGTGACCAATTGATGGATGAGGTCGCGATGATGAAATTCCGTGCGAGACCCTCTGCGACGAAGTCTTTGAGGGGGCACCGTGGCTTCACCATGATCGAACTGCTGGTTGCCTTGGTGATCGGCATGCTTGGCTCGCTTGCCATCATGCAGGTATTCACGACTTCCGAAGCCGGGCGGCGCGCGACGGGCAGTCTCGCCGATACGCAAAGCAACGCGCTGGTCGGCTTGTTCGCCATCGAACGCGATCTGCAGCAGGCCGGCATGGGCCTGGCGGACCTGAAGGTCCTGGGCTGCGCCATCCAGGCGACCGATCCGCCGTTGTCCAACCTCAACGACCGCCTGATGGTGCCCGCGGCCATCATCCCGGCGGGAACGGCGGCGAGCAGCGACGACAATGTCTGGGGCATCCCGCCCGGAGACGCGGATTCCGACATCCTCGTGGTCGCATATGCACGCGCGATCAACATGATGGAGGGGACGCCGCTGACGCGCGCCGACTCTGCCAGTCCCTATCGGCTCACCAACGTGCTTGGTGTCGGCATGGGAGATACCTTGTTGCTGGCGCAGACCGGCGTGAATTGCAGCATGGGACAGGTCGCCACCGTCAATCAGGCCACCGAAGAGGTCATGATCGCGAATTCGGCGGGAGTCGCCTATACGACAAACGCCTATGTGTTCAATCTTGGTGTCATGCCGCGCCTGGTGGCCTACGCGGTTCGCAATGGCGCTCTGACGGTATGTGACTTCATGCTGGCGGACTGTTCGGCTGCCGGACTGGTCGATGACACCTCCGTCTGGCAGCCGGTCGTGAGCGACGTGGTTGCCCTGATCGCCCAATATGGCTGGGATACCTCGATCCCGGCCGACATGACGGCGGACCTCTTTTGCAAGACCCGCGTGGCCCCCGGCGGTGTCTGTCCGGGCGGGGACAATGGCTGGCCGGCAAGCGGTAATCGTGCCTTGGCCCAGGCGCAGCGTGCTTGCGACTGGGCGCGCATTCCCGCCATCCGTGTTGGCCTGGTGATGCGCAGCGGACAGTACGAGAAGGAAGAGGTGAGTCCGGCGACCATTCCGCTCTGGCCCGATTCCGTCATCTCGCCGACGACGACTGGGCCGGTCTATTCGGTTCCCGATCGCCACTACCGCTACCGCGTGGCGTATTCGACCGTCGCCCTGCGCAACATCATCTGGCTGGGAGCGCAATCGACATGCTGAACCACAAGCGGCAACGAGGCGTCGTGCTGTTCCTGTCCCTCATCGTGCTGGTTGCCCTGATGCTGGGAGGACTGGCGCTCTTTCGCAATGTCGATACCAGCATCCTGGTGTCGGGCAATGTGGCCCTGCAAAAGAACGCCACCCGCTCCGGAGATGCCGGCGCCGAGGCGGCGATCGCCTGGCTGCAGGCCAACTCCGGACCAACCTTATACAACGATGCAGCGGGTTATGTCGCCGCCGGGCTGGCCAACCCGAAATCGAGCGCCCAGACCTGGGCGCAGTACTGGAGCACCCTGGAAGGAGTGTATGCCCCGGTTACCCTGCCGACCGATGCAGCGGGAAATACCGCGTCCTATCTGATCCAGCGTTTGTGCAACCTCACCGGCCAGGCTTATTCCGCCGGTCCGCCGCCGGTCGAATGCGTCGAGCCGCCCACCAGCTCCACGACGGGCAGCAGCAAGGGGGCAGGCTTCATCGCGCTGAACCGTCCCACCACTGTGTATTACCGCATTACCGTCCGCACGGCGGGGCCCAAGAACAGTGTCAGTTTCATCCAGACCACGGTACTGATGTAAGCGCGCCACTCGCCGCGCGACGACAAGGAGTCGGCAATGAACATCATGAGCAAGGCAAGGCAATGGTTAGCAGCAGGCATGATGGCCGCGAGCCTGGGTGCCTGCATTCCGGTCGTGATGGCCGCCCAGACCGACTTGGCGACCGAGCCGCTGATCACCCCGGGTACTTCGAGCGTCAAGCCGAACATGTTCTTCATCCTCGACAACTCGGGGAGCATGGACTGGGATTATTTGCCGGACTGGGTGGATGACAGTACTTACTGCAAGGACGACGACGGCAAGGTCTACGGTCAGGGGGGGCTTGATTGCTATGGCAGCTACGGCAGCCAGCGTGGTTTGCCGCCATTCCACAATGCGGACTTCAACAACATCTATTACAACCCGGCCACCACATATACCGTTCCGAAAAACTACGATGGCTCCAACAAGACCTCCTATTCCGGAACATCGGCGGTTCCCTGGGATGGCTACGGCGTGCAAAGCTCAAGTTCCTTGACGATTACCACCGACTACCCCGATATCGAGTGGTGCACCAGCACGTCCTATACGGATTGCCTGCGCAACGACAATTACATTCTTCCGGGCATGGTCAATGGCAAGAGCTACACGACGCGGCGGAATACCACCGCGAGCGGAGCTGGAAAGCCTTTCGCCACGGGATCTCTGAGCGCGCCGACGACCACGACGCGCAACGTCGGTCCCTATTACTACGTGATGGTGCCGGGCGAATACTGCACGACCAAAAAGCTGACCGATTGCGCCACGCAGAGCGCGCCAACATTGGCGCGCCCGTATGCGGCCAAACTGCGCTGGTGCAACAACAAATACCTGAAACACGTCGACGAACTGAGCGACGACCCCGCCACGACCGATTACAACGAGGCGACGGCCACCGAAGCCTGCCAGTCGCTCAAGACCGCTACCTACAAATATCCACGCTATCCCACCATTATTCTTAGTGGCTCGCAGGCGGCTGGTGCCAAGATCCACATCAAGGTTACGTCGATCACCGACGACTCGACTTTCACTATCAGCCAGTTGACGGCCTTCGATGGCACGGCGCTGCTGCCATACTCGATCCTGTGCAAGAAGGATCTGGCCGGCTGCAATACCAATGCGGGGACATCGACACGGCGCAACAACGTGCGCGATGCCATCGTGACGGCGATCAATGCCGGCAGCAGCGGTTTCACCGCGGCGGCGGATCCCGACCATACGGGGGATCTGATCATCACGGCCCCAAACGGTACTACTTACAACGGCAAGACCTTGCGGATGACCTCTACCGCTTTTTCCGGTTCGCAGTATTCCGTGGGCTCCGGCAGTTTTCAGTTCGAGCTAGGCGGCGATTATGACGGTAGCTATAGCAGCGACGACTATGATAACGGTACATTTGATAGCAACGGCAATACTGGCAGTTCGATCGTCGCAGTACCGGGCTCGTTCAAGCGGGTGGACATCGCTTCCGGCCAGACGTACGGGAATATCGAGGTCGACGGCACCATCGTCGTCAATCGCGGCAATCGCAGCGACTGCGCGGCCGCACCGAACTGTACTTACGAGGAGGAGTTGGCGAACTTCGCCAACTGGTTTGCCTGGTACCGCAGCCGCATGCAAATGATGAAATCCTCGGTCAGCCTCGCTTTCCAGGGTATCGACGATTCCTATCGTGTCGGCTTTTTCACCATCAACTACACCGATATGTCGTCGACATCAAATACGGGTTTGAACGTCGATGACTTCCATACTACGCAGAAGCAGAAGTGGTATTCACGGCTGTTCGCGGGTAATCCCAATGGCGGAACGCCGCTGCGCGAGGCCTTGAGCCGGGCCGGCCGGTTGTTCGCCGGGGAAAAAACCAGCGTGCTGATGGGGGCGACCGACCCCATGCAGTATTCCTGCCAGAAGAACTATACGATCCTCTCGACGGACGGCTATTGGAACGGCAGCAATGGCTACCAGCTCGGCGGCGCGGCGTCCATCGGCAACCATGACGGCGCCCTGCCGCGGCCGGAACTGGATGGCCGCGGCGACAGCGGCACGCTGGCCGACGTGGCGGCCTACTACTACAATACCGACCTGCGCACCACCAATTGCACGGGCGCCCTGGGCGGCGACGTCTGCGCCAACAATGTGCCGACGACGACGACCGACCTGAAGCAGACGCAGCACATGGTGACATTCACCATCGGTCTCGGCATCGACGGCGTCATGCAATTCCGTTCGAACTACAAGCAGACGGCGGGAGCCGGCGACCTGCCGGATGATTTTACCGCCGTGGCGGCGGGCACGGCGCCCAGCCCGACGACCGGAGTCTGTTCCTGGCAGACTTCGGGCAGCTGCAACTGGCCTCAGCCGGGCTCCGACAAACAGGAGAACATCGACGATCTCTGGCATGCGGCCGTGAATGGCCATGGCACGTATTACAGCGCGCGCAATCCGAACGAACTCTATTCGGGTCTGACGGATGCCCTGACGGCCATCAGTGCGAGCACCGGCGGCGCGGCGGCGGCAACCACCAGCAACCCGAACATCACGACCGGCGACAACTTCGTCTTCAGTTCCAACTACATGACGGTCGAGTGGACCGGCGAGCTCGTGAGTCAGAACATCGACGTGACCACCGGGGACATCCTGCCGGCGATCAACTGGTCGGCCCAGACCCAGCTGGATGGCAAGACATCGGCGACGCGCACCATCTACACCTTCGACGCATCCGACACCGACCTGCTGAAATCCTTCGAATGGGCGAACCTCAACTTCACTTCGCCCAATACCTGCAATCCGCCGGCCGACGAACAGGGCTGCTTCAGCAGCACTTACATCGATTCGACGCTGGCCCAGTTTTGCGCCGCCGGACCGGCTTGTCTGTCGAGTGCCGACAAGGTGAATGCCTCGGGCCAGAATCTCGTGAACTACCTGCGCGGCGAGCGCACCTACGAGTCCCTGTCGCCGCCGTGGTATCGGCCGCGCACACATTTGCTGGGCGACATCGTCTCGGCGGAGGCGGTTTATGCGGGCCGTTATCTTTTCGACTATGGCGGCACGTACCCGGAAAAGAACACGGCGCGCTCCAACCCGACGGTATACGTCGCGTCGAACGACGGCATGTTGCACGCCCTGAATGCCGCGAATGGCGAAGAGCGGTGGGCCTACGTTCCGAGCATGGTGCTGCCCAAGCTGCACAAGCTCGCCAACGTCAATTACGACACCAACCACACTTACATGGTGGACGGCACGCCGGTCATCGGCGACATTCAGGTGGGCGGCGCATGGAAAACCGTTATCGTCGGGGGACTGGCCGGCGGCGGAGCCGGGTACTACGCGCTCGATATTTCCAATCAGACCGCGCCTGTCGCGAAGTGGGAGTTCCGCAAGAAAACGGGCTGCACCGCGGCGACCGCTCCCCGCTATACCAGCAGCGCGGGCGTCACCGAGGATTGCGATCTTGGCTACAGCTACGGCAACCCGGTGATCGGCAAGCTCGGAGGGACCTGGGTGGTACTGGTTTCCTCGGGCTACAACAATCACCTGAACGGCGGCACGGGCGTCGGCTATCTGTATGTGCTCAATGCCGATAGCGGCGCGTTGATCAGGAAGATCGCCACGGGGGTGGGCGACACCACGACACCGAGCGGACTTGGCAGGATCAATGCATGGGCCGACGATGCGATGCACGACAACACGATCGATTATGCCTACGGTGGCGATCTGCAGGGTAATTTGTGGCGTTTCAACCTGACCAGCGGCGCGGTGACCTTGTTGAAGAGCTTCGGCGTGAGCAAGCCGATCATGGCCAAGCCCGAGCTTGGTCTGGTGGTTACCAGCACGGGGCAGGAAAAACGCGTGGTGTTCGTGCCGACCGGGCGCCTGCTGGGTTTGACCGATCTGGGCAATACCGACCCGCAGAGCTTTTACGCGATCTGGGACAAGACCTCCGGCGCCGCGCCGTCGAACATCGTCAATCAGCCGGTCAGCAGTGGCGGGGCTGGCAGAACCGGAGGTACGTGCGAGTCGGTTTTCGATGACGACGCGAACCTGGGGTGGCAGATGGATTTCCCCGAGGCCGGCGAGCGCGGCAATACCGACCCGACCCTGGCCTTCGGCACCCTGGTGTTCTCGACCAACAAGCCTTCGGCGGCGGATTCCTGCAACCCGTCCGGTTTCGAGAGCTGGGTCTATAACATCGACTATCTTTGTGGCGGGGTGGTGGAAAAGCCGGGCGATCCGAATACCCATGTGGCCACCCATTATGCGGGCGCATCCACGCGGCCAAACGTCGTGGTCTTGCCGAGCGGAGTGGTGAAGAGCATCACCCGCACGTCTGGGCAGCAATTGACCAACAACGTGGAGGAGGTGCGGATTGGCGCCTCGGGCAGCGGGGTCCGGCGGGTATCCTGGCGCGAACTGCTGGATTGAAAATGGGCCGTGGAGCGTGTGCGCCGACATAGTTTCGGTATAATCCGCCGCCCAGTGCTGCTGTAGCTCAGTCGGTAGAGCAACTGATTCGTAATCAGTAGGTCGCCAGTTCGATTCCGGCCAGCAGCACCAGACTTTTCAAAGGCTTGCCTCGGCAAGCCTTTTTTCCTTGAAAGCTCTAGGAGGCGCTCATGCAGATCAGTGGGGGTGTTTTCATCGTTACCGGCGCCGCCTCGGGCCTGGGGGCCGCCACGGCGCGCATGCTGGTTGGTGGAGAAGGCAAGGTCGTCCTCGCCGACATGAACAAGGCCGCCGGCGAAGCTCTTGCAGCCGAGTTGGGATCGAGCGCCCGCTTCGTCGAAACCGACGTGGCGGACGAGGCAAGCGCCCAGGCCTGCGTCACGGCCGCGACCTCGGGTTTCGGTACCCTGCACGGGCTGGTCAATTGTGCCGGCATCGTCATCGGCGAAAAAACGGTCGGCAAGGAAGGGCCCCATGCGCTGGCTTCCTTCAAGCGGGTGATCGATGTCAATCTGGTCGGCAGCTTCAACATGATCCGTCTTGCCGCCGATGTGATGTGCCGCAACGAACCGAATGCCGCCGGAGAGCGTGGGGTGATCGTCAATACCGCCTCGGTGGCGGCGTTCGACGGCCAGATCGGCCAAGTGGCCTATGCGGCTTCCAAGGCGGGCATCGCCGGCATGACCCTGCCGATCGCGCGCGACCTCGCCCGCAGCGGAATTCGAGTGATGACCATCGCGCCGGGTATCTTCGAGACGCCGATGCTGCTCGGCATGCCCGCCGAGGTGCAGGAGGCGCTGGGCAAGATGGTTCCCTTTCCCTCGCGCCTGGGCAAGCCGGCCGAATACGCGGCGCTGGCCCGGCATATTTTCGAAAACAGCATGCTCAATGGCGAGGTGATCCGTCTGGATGGCGCCATTCGCATGCAGCCCAAGTAGCCCGTCGTTGAGCGATACCGAAAACTGCTATCACTGCGGTCTGCCGGTGCCGACAGGCGCCGACTTCCATGTCGATATCGACGGCCAGCCGCGCACGATGTGTTGCGCGGGCTGCCGGGCCGTCGCCGAGGCGATCGTCGCCAACAAGCTGACCGATTACTACCGCCATCGCGATGCGCTGCCGGAGAGTCCGCGCGAGGCCATGCCCCAAGCCTTGCAGGAACTCGGTCTGTTCGACCATCCGGACGTGCAGAAGAACTTCGTGCGCCCGGTGGGCGCTCACGAGCGCGAGGCGGCGCTGATTCTCGAGGGCATCACCTGCGCTGCCTGCGTCTGGCTCAACGAGGCGCATATCGCGCGCCAACCCGGGGTGACGGCGGTCGATATCAACTATGCGACTCGCCGCGCCCGCGTGCGCTGGAACGACGGGGTCACCAAGCTCTCGGCGATCCTCGAGGCGATCCAGGCCATCGGTTACCGCGCCCATCCTTACGACGTGACCAAGTCCGAGCAACTGGCGCAGAAGGAGCGGCGCACCGCGCAATGGCGGCTTTTCGTCGCCGGCTTCGGCATGATGCAGGTGATGATGTATGCCATCCCGGTCTACCTTGCCGATGGCGACATGACGCACGATATCGAGCAACTGATGCGCTGGGCGAGCCTGATCCTGACCCTGCCGGTGATCGTCTATTCATCCGCACCCTTCTTCGCCAACGCCTGGCGCGATCTGAAGTTCAAGCGGGTCGGCATGGACGTTCCCGTGGCCCTGGGGGTCGGCAGCGCCTTCGCCGCGAGTGTCTGGGCGACGCTCACCGCGGCGGGAGAGGTGTATTTCGATTCGGTGACGATGTTCGTGTTCTTCCTGCTTTCGGGGCGCTATCTGGAGATGATGGCGCGCCAGAAGGCCGCGCGAGGGGTGGAGGCCTTGGCGCGCGCGTTGCCCGCCTTTGCGGAGCGCCTGGCCGACTGGCCGAATCGCGTCGGCGAGCGCGTGGCGGTGGCCGATCTGCGGGCGGGGGATGTCGTGCTGGTAAGGCCCGGAGAGGTGATCCCCGGAGATGGCGAGGTGATCGAGGGAGACAGCAGCAGCGACGAGTCGCTGTTGACCGGGGAGAGCCGGCCCGTGCCGCGCTGCGCGGGAGATCGGGTGACCGGGGGCAGCGTGAATGTTGCCAGCCCGCTGGTGGTGCGTCTCGACCGTGTCGGCGAGGCGACGCGTCTGGCATCGATCCGTCGCCTCATGGAGCAGGCGGCCGGGGAAAAGCCGGCGCTGGTGCTGCTGGCGGACCGCATCGCCATGCGTTTCGTCTGGGTGCTGCTGGCCTTGGCGCTGACGACGGGACTGTACTGGCTGGATGCCGATCCGGAGCGGGCCTTGTGGGTCTTCGTCGCGGTACTGGTCGTGAGTTGCCCGTGCGCGCTGTCGTTGGCGACGCCGGCCGCGCTGACGGTGGCCACCGGCGCCCTGGCGCGGGAAGGGCTGCTGGTTACCCACGGGCATTCGATCGAAACCCTGGCGCGGGCCGGTCGCTGGATATTCGACAAGACCGGTACCTTGACCCTCGGCCGACCGACCGTGATCGAGATGCGCCTCCAAGATCCGGCACGGGAACGCGAAATCCATGCGCTGGTGCGCGCGCTGGAGCAGTCCTCCGAACATCCGGTGGCCCGCGCCCTGCTGGAAAAAGTCGGCGCTGGCGGGACGGTGGCCTTGTCCGGCCTGCGGGCGCTGACGGCGAAAGGGATCGAGGCGCGGCGGGAAAACGGCGACCAAGTGCGCATCGGCATTCCTGAGTTCGTCGCCGAATTGCACGGCCAAGGGGTGCCGGGGGTGTTTTCGGCGTGGCTGTCCGCCAGCGATTCGGTGGTCGCGTTGGGAGACGCCACGGGCTGGCTGGCCTGGTTCCGTATCGCCGACACCCTGCGCCCGGGAGCCAGGGAAGCGCTAGGCAGGCTGCGTGCGCAAGGGGTCAAGCTCACGATCCTTTCCGGCGATGCGCCACAGACGGTGGCGGCGGTGGCGGCGGAGTTGGGCATCGACGACCACCATGGCGGCATGACCCCGGAGGACAAGCATGCCTATCTGACCGCGCGGCAGGCGGAGGGCGAGACCGTGGCGATGGTTGGCGACGGCGTGAATGATGCACCGGTGCTTGCGCAAGCCCATGTGTCCATTGCCATGGGCGGAGGAACGGATCTGGCGCGCAGCCAGGCCGATGTGGTGTTGTTGTCCAACGATCCCGTTCATCTCGCTAGCGGCGTGGGCATGGCGCGCCGGGCTCTCGGCATCATCCATCAGAATCTTGTCTGGGCTTTCACCTACAATGTGGTTGCTATTCCGCTTGCCATGACCGGGCTGGTTACTCCCTGGATGGCGGGCATAGGCATGTCGGCGAGTTCGCTGTTAGTGGTGATGAACGCGTTGCGGTTGCAGAAAAATGTACCGCACAACTCGACACCGGTTTGACCAGGGGAGGGTGCCCGATGGAAAGCCTGTATTTGCTCATACCCTTTTCCGTGCTATTGGTGTTTGTGATAGGGGTAATCTTTTGGTGGTCGCTCAAGAGTGGCCAGATGGAGGATCTGGAAGGGCCTGCTTACCGCATCCTAATGGACGATGACGCTCCCACGGCCGAGCAGCCCGCGGTGACCGCAGAGCCAGCGGGTTCGGAGCCGGATAAATTGAAAACCTAGATTGGGTGGAATGTTGACGCAGATCAATGCTCATTTTGGGGTCGATATTCATAATCCGCACCACTTTGGGTGTGCGTCCGGCAGCATGGATGCGGGCCCGAACTGGTTAGTCTCTCTGTTGGGGTTGGGGGTGCGCTTACAGCGCACCCTTTTTTTTTGCTTGCGCAAAAGTTTCACGAATGGCTGTATAAATTATTCTGCAATGCACCAAAGTTGATCTGGGTCAAAATGCCGCACTTGGTGTCCAGTATGCTCCGCCCCCAGCCTCCACGTGCTGTTGGTGGAGAAGGGGAATAGGTTTTGTTTTTTCTATAAGAGAGGTGAAAACCATCATGCAATCGCAAGCGACTTACAACTACAAAGTCGTGCGCCAGTTCGCCGTGATGACCGTAATCTGGGGCATCGTCGGCATGCTGGTCGGCGTCATCATTGCCGCCCAGCTGGTCTGGCCTGAACTTAACGTGCACGAATTCCTGAGCTACGGTCGTCTCCGTCCGCTCCACACCAACGCGGTGATTTTTGCATTTGGTGGTTGCGCGCTGTTCGCCACCTCTTTCTATGTCGTTCAACGTACCTGCCATACCACGCTGTTTGCTCCCGGTCTGGCATCCTTCATTTTCTGGGCCTGGCAGCTGATCATCGTTCTCGCCGCCCTCTCGCTGCCCCTGGGGTTCACGTCCGGCAAGGAGTATGCGGAGCTCGAGTGGCCGATCGACCTGCTGATCACCGTCGTCTGGGTCGCCTACGCCATCGTCTTCTTCGGCACCATCGGCACCCGCAAGACGCCGCACATCTATGTCGCCAACTGGTTCTACGGCGCCTTCATCATCGCCGTTGCCCTGCTGCACATCTTCAATAGCGCGGAAATCCCGGTCTTCGAGGCCGGCATCCTGACGCCCAAGTCCTACTCGGCCTACGCCGGCGTGCAGGACGCGATGATCCAGTGGTGGTACGGCCACAACGCGGTCGGTTTCTTCCTGACCGCCGCCTTCCTGGGCATGATGTACTACTTCGTGCCGAAGCAGGCCGGGCGCCCGGTGTATTCCTATCGTCTGTCGGTGGTGCACTTCTGGGCCCTCATCTTCACCTACATGTGGGCTGGCCCGCACCACCTGCACTACACCGCGCTGCCCGACTGGACTCAGTCGGTCGGCATGCTGTTCTCGCTGATCCTGTTGGCGCCTTCCTGGGGTGGCATGATCAACGGCATCATGACCCTGTCGGGTGCCTGGCACAAGCTGCGCGACGATCCGATCCTGAAGTTCCTGATCACCTCGCTGTCCTTCTATGGCATGTCCACCTTTGAAGGTCCGATGATGTCGATCAAGACCGTGAACGCGCTGTCGCACTACACCGACTGGACCGTCGGCCACGTGCATTCCGGCGCGCTCGGCTGGGTGGGCATGGTGTCGATCGGCTCGATGTACTACCTGATTCCGAAACTCTTCGGCAAGACCGAGATGCATTCGACCAAGCTGGTCAATGTGCATTTCTGGCTCGCCACTCTCGGCACGGTGCTTTACATCGCCGCGCTCTGGATTTCCGGCGTCATGCAGGGTCTGATGTGGCGTGCCACCAACGCCGATGGCACCCTGACCTACGCCTTTGTGGAGTCCGTGAAGGCATCCTATCCGTTCTGGACGATCCGCGTGGTTGGCGGTCTGCTGTTCCTTAGCGGCATGATCCTCATGGCCTACAACATGTTCAAGACCATCGCCTCCGGTCGTGCCGTCGATGACGCCAAGGTGCTTGAGCCCGCACACGCCCACTGATTCCAAGGGAGCCAATACATCATGTTGACGCATGAGAAAATCGAAACCAGCAATACGCTGATGATCGTTCTGACCCTGCTGGTCGTCAGCGTCGGCGGCCTGCTGGAAATCGTGCCGCTGTTCTTTCAGAAGTCCACCACCACTCCGGTGAATGAGCTGGTTAAGCCATATGACGCCTTGCGTCTCGCCGGCCGGGACATTTACATTCGCGAGGGCTGCTACAACTGCCATTCGCAGATGATCCGTCCCTTCCGCGCCGAGACCGAGCGCTATGGCCACTACTCGGTGGCGGGTGAGTATGTCTATGACCACCCGTTCCAGTGGGGTTCCAAGCGGACCGGTCCGGATCTACACCGTGTCGGCGGCCGTTATTCCGACCAGTGGCACAAGATCCACCTGCTGAACCCGCGTGACGTCGTCCCCGAGTCGAACATGCCTGCCTACAGTTGGCTGGATCGTCCGCTCAATGATCCGAATATCGGCGCAAAGATGAGTGCCCTGCGCATTGTTGGCGTGCCCTACACCGATCAGGAGATTGCGGAAGCGCCCAAGGCGCTTGAAGGCAAGACCGAGCTTGACGCGGTTGTCGCCTACCTGCAGGGTCTTGGTCAGGCGCTCAAGCAGAGCCGTTAATAGCATGGACATCAACGACCTGCGGACTATTTTCACGGTGCTGGCATTCGTCGGCTTCGTCGGCATCGTGTGGTGGGCTTATTCCGGCAAAAGGAAGGCGTCTTTCGACGAGGCGGCCAAGTTGGCGCTTAGCGAGGATGGGCCGGAGGCTTCCTTGAAAAATGATGCGGGTCGTCAGCACAACTGAAAGGGATTTGCCATGAATTTCAATAATACGGGTGACCTCGTCGGTTTCTGGAACCTCTACGTGGTCGTGATCGTCGCAGTCAGCGTTATCGGCTGCGCGGTCTTTCTTTGGATGCAAAGCTCCGCCACCCACAAGCCCGGCGAAGTAACCGGGCATGTCTGGGACGAGACTCTCGAGGAGTACAGCAACCCGCTGCCGAACTGGTGGCGCTGGATGTTCTACATCACCGTGATATTTGCCTTGGTTTATCTTGCGCTTTATCCGGGTCTCGGCAGCAATACCGGTTCCTTCGGCTGGACCATGCGCGGTCAGTACGACGCGGAAATGGCTGCCGCCGAACAGCAATACGGCCCCAAGTTCAACCAGTTCCTGAAGCAGGACGTGATGACCGTTGCCGCCAATCAGGAAGCCAAGGAAATGGGTGCGCGTCTGTTCCAGACCTATTGCGCCCAGTGCCATGGCGGTGATGCCGGCGGCCAGCCGAGCTTCCCGAACCTCAAGGATGGCGACTGGCTCTGGGGCGGTACGCCCGAGAAGATCAAGGAGACCATCGCGGCGGGTCGTACCGGCTTCATGACCCCAAAGGGCACCAAGCCTGACATGGACGCCGAGCAGGTCAAGGACGTTGTGCACTATGTGCGCTCCCTCTCCGGCTTGACTGCGGATTCCGCTCGTGCCCAACGTGGCCAGGAACTCTATCCGCAGGCCTGCGCGGCCTGTCACGGCCCGGATGGGAAGGGTAACCAGGATGCCGGTTACCCGAACTTGACCGACAAGGTCTGGCTGTACAGCTCGCGCGAGGACAGCATGATCGAGACGGTTACCCACGGTCGCCAGAACCAGATGCCCGCCTTTGGCGAGTTCCTGGGCGAAGCCAAGATTCATCTGCTGACCGCCTATGTTTGGGGCCTCGGTGGCGGCGTTAAGCCCGTTGCTCCCGCGCCGGTCGCGGAAGTGGCGCCTGCCGCAGAGCCTGCAGCAGCCGAGCAGCAATAAGTAGTCGCTGTAATCGTTTCATGAATTCCCGGCCAGTGTCTGGCCGGGAATCTCATCCGCACTCAGGGGGCGCGTAAGCGAAGGCGGGTGAGGGATAAGAGTATGGCAATTTCAGGGGATTGCCGAAAACGCTAGTAAAGTAATTAGCATCGTTGCAAGTCATTGCACATAACCTGCCCTTGAGTATTCAATAAAATGGATCAGCCCACCCCCAATAGTCAGACTGCCACCCCCGCAGCTGAAGGCTCCGAATCGCTTTATCAATCCCGCAAGAAGATTCACCCGCGCGCAGTCACCGGTTTCTTTGCCAGCTGGCGCTGGGCGCTGGTCTGGCTTACCCAGCTGCTCTATTACGGGCTACCTTGGCTTACCTGGAACGACAGGCCCGCCGTTCTGCTGAATTTGGTCGAGCGCAAGTTCTACATTTTCGGTCTGGTTTTGTGGCCCCAGGATGTTTTCTTCCTTGCCATCATCCTGATTATCTCGGCCTATGCCTTGTTCCTGTTCACGGCCGTGGCTGGTCGCTTGTGGTGTGGCTATGCCTGTCCGCAGACCGTCTATACGGAGATATTTCTCTGGATAGAGCAAAAAATTGAAGGCGACCGTGGTGCGCGCATAAAGCTGGATAAGGCGCCGGTGGATGCTCGCAAAATCCGTCTGCGCGCCCTGAAATATGGTGCCTGGGCCTTGTTCTCGCTCTGGACCGGCTTTACGCTGGTCGGCTATTTCACCCCGATCACCGTACTCTGGGATGAGTTCTGGTCCTGGAATCTCGGGCCGTGGGAGACCTTCTGGATTTTCTTCTACGCTTTCATGACCTACCTGTTCGCCGGCATCATGCGCGAGCAGGTATGTCTCTACATGTGTCCGTATGCGCGCTTCCAGAGCGTGATGTTCGACCCCGATACCCTGGTCATCACCTACGATGTGGAGCGCGGAGAACCGCGTGGCCAGCGCAAGAAGGGAGTCGATCCGCGAAGCCTTGGCAAGGGTGATTGCGTCGACTGCGGGATCTGCGTCCAGGTATGCCCGACCGGTATCGACATCCGCAAGGGCCTGCAATACGAGTGCATTGGCTGCGCCGCGTGCATCGACGCCTGCGACGACGTGATGGAGAAGATGAATTATCCGAAAGGGCTGATTCGCTACACCACCGAGAACGCACTGGAAAAGCACTGGGGGCGCAAGGAAATCATCGGTCACATCGTCCGCCCGCGCATCATCATCTACACGGTAATCCTGATCGCCATTACCCTTGGGCTGCTCTGGGGCATCGCCAACAAACCCGATCTGCGTGTGAACGTGATTCGCGACCGAGCCATTCTGGCCCGCGAGGTCGAAGGCGGACTCGTCGAGAACGTCTATCGGCTCCAGGTCATGAACGTCTCCGAGCATTCCCATCGCTATGTGATTACCGTGGTTGGCCTCGATGGCATCAAGTTGGAAGGCGATGCCACCCTGGAGGTGCCGCCGGCGACCACCAAGAGTTTCTCTTATGCGGTGCGAGTTCCTCCCGAATCCGGGAAGAAGGGGTCGCACACGATCTATTTCGACGTGAAAGCACAGGACAACGAAAAGATGGCGGTGCACGAAAAAGCCACCTTCCTGATGCCCTGAAACTGGACAACTAGAGGCGCTATATGACGACGATAATCACTGCAGCAACACTACGGGCCAAACCTTGGTATCGGGAGCCCTGGCCTTGGTTATTGATGATCGGTCCGTTCATCGTCATCGTCGCCGGTATCACGACTGCCTGGTTGGCGGTGCGCAGCAGCGATGGCTTGGTGACCGAGGACTATTACAAGCAGGGGCAAGCGGCGGGGGAAACCCTTTCGCGCAGCCGCCGCGCGGAGGCGCTGGGATTGCAGGCGGGCCTTCGCCTCACCGAGTCGAGCATGCGTGTTCGTCTCCTCAGTCGGCAAGCGGACGCCGCCTTTCCGCCGAGTATTGCCGTAACCCTGTCCCATCCGACCCGCGCGGGGATGGATCAGAAAGTCATGCTTGAGCGCGACGGAGATGCCTATGCCGGAAACTTTCGGCTGCCTGCGGCGGGGCATTGGCTGGTGCTGGTCGAGGATGACGCGAGGACCTGGCGGTTGATGGGGAGCATCGTATTGCCTGCCGCCGCCGAATCGCTGATCGGGGGTGGGGACACCGCCGAGAAGCGCAAGTCGTAGTAGTCGTTTGTCAATCAACTAGGGGAGAATTGCACATGGAGGCTCTGAAATTACTATTCGGTACTGACATCGGTCTGCTGAGCGTATTCACTATCGGCTTCGCGGCGGTGTTTGTCGTCTATGTATATGGCTACGCCAAGAAAAAAATGGACGAAGACGAGAAGAACGCGTCGAAGCACTGATCCTTTCGCGGCACGGGACAGATAGCCGCCGGCGGCGGTATCTGTCCGCCTCCTTACACTTGAGGAGGACCTACTCCTATAGGGGGCGGCGCGAGGTTGACTATCCGCGAGAACAAGTCACGGAATTCGTGGTCCAGTTTTTCATCGAAGCGTGGATCGCCGTTTTCGCCAAATGCCTCGGCTATCTCGACCCAGTCCTCCGTGGTCAAGTATTTCTTGGCCAATGGAATGACGACCCTCTCTTCGAGATTCATGTGCTGCCAGGCTTCTTCGATTTGCGTCTCGGCGGCTTTTGCAAACGCATCCAGGCTTCCCGGTATCCCAGCCTCAAGATGTCCTAGCGCCTGCTCCAGCCGGCGCACATGATCGATACTATCGCCATGCTGGTGCTCCAGCATGGCGATAGTTTCATCGGCTGCGCGGGTGCGTGCCTTCAGCTTGGCAAAAAGATACGCTTCCTCCTTCGGATTGTGCAGCCGCTCCGAAAACGCGTCCATGTAGTAGAGCATCGCCCAGAGCAGCTTGAACTCCGGTTGAGCCCCTTTTTCCTGCATTTCCCTGACAAGAAAACGCAAGCCATGCAGAACGGCGCCGAGGGAGCGATGTTCGTCGTGAATGATGGCCAGCGCCTGGTTGAGCATTTTTCTGCTAGCGGTAAACCAAAACGGGAATGTTCGAGTGCGTCAGAACCTTCTGGGTTTCCGAGCCGAGCAGCAGGCCGCTGAAGCCGCGGCGGCCGTGCGATGCCATGAAAATGAGATCGCAATTAGCTGTCTTGGCACCCTCGATGATGGCTTCGTAGGGAATGTCGCTGGTTACCGCTAGCGCCGCGCAGGGAACGTTAGCCGCCTGCGCCAGCTGCTCACACTTGCCGAGTATTTCGCGCGCCTGCTGGTCTGCCATTTCGGCGAATTTCTCCGGCGTGGTCGGATCGATCAGCGCACCCTCGCCGTAGAAGGCGACCGGATATTCCGGCTTGGCGTAGAAGAACGTGACGCGCGCGCCGGCCTCGGCCGCGAACGCAATCGCGCGCTTCGCTGTTTCAGTCGAGAGCGGCGAGCCGTCGGTCGGAACCAGGATATGTTTGAACATTTGGCGATCTCCTTTTCTGCGCATGGCGGTGGTTGATGCAGATCAACACGCCAGCCGCGCCCCTCGTCACAATCATAGCGCAATCCCATGCGCCACGATCACCCCGACAGGCAGTGTGCACCAGGTAACAAGTGTGTCGTGTGATGCAAATATGATGCGGATCAGTTTGGCGGGATCGCGGCGCATCGCCAAGGAGAGCGGATATGACAACAAGCAAACTTTCGACAAGCGCGGTGGCGCCTCATCGCACCTTCCGCGCGGTTCATGAGGCGGTGGAAGCGAATCTGGATCCGCTGGGCGTGGCCATGCCGCTGGTGCATGCGCAGCTGGCGTGGTTGATGCACCCGCAAGAGCTGGCGGAGGCGGCCTCGGATTTTTCCACCCGGATGCTGGCCCTGCAGTGGCATTCCTGGCAGCGCATGCTGGGGTTGCCATGCGACGATGTCGTTTCGCCCAATCCGGACGACAATCGGTTCGCCGACAGCGTCTGGCAGGACTCGGCGACCTGGGACGTCACCAAGGAGTGGTATCTGATGGCCACTCACCATATTCAGGACATGCTGTACCAGACGCCCGGCTTGTCCAACCGGGACCGCCGCCGGGCCGCGTTCTGGTGGCGGAAATGGCTGAATGCCATGGCGCCGACCAATTTCCTGCTCACCAATCCGGTGGCGATGCGCAAGGCGGTCGAGACCAATGGCGAGAGCCTGCTGCGCGGAATGCGCAATTTCATCGACGACCTGCAGGCCGGCAATATCCGCATGACCCGGCCGGACGATTTCCAGGTCGGCGGCAATCTGGCCACCACGCCGGGCAAGGTGGTGCTGCGCAACCGGCTGTTGGAGCTGATCCACTACACGCCCACCGCTGCCCAGACATATCGGGTGCCGCTCCTCATCGTCACACCGTGGATCAACAAGTTCTACATTCTCGATCTGACGCCCAAGAAGAGCATGGTCAAATTCCTGCTCGACCAGGGCTTCGACGTCTATATCACCAGCTGGAAGAATCCCGGGGCGGAACTCGCCGACGTTGGTTTCGATGATTACCTGAGCGAGGGCATCGCGACGGCGGTCGAGGCGGTGCGCAGCATCGCGAAGAGCGAGAAGATTCATGCCGCCGGCTATTGCATCGGCGGCGCGGCGCTTGCGGCCTACATGGCCTGGGCCAACCGGCGCCATGCGCCCCAGGAGGTGCCGGTGGCGAGCGCCACCTTCTTTACTACCCTGGTGGACTACCACAAGCCTGGCGATATCGAGGTCTTTCTCGACGAAGGAAGCTTCCACTTCCTCGCCCGCAACATGGAACAGAAGGGCTTTCTGGACGGCAAGGAGATGGCCGCCGCCTTCCGGCTGTTGCGCTCGAACAGCCTGATCTGGCATTACGTGGTGCATGGCTATCTCTACGGCGAGGCGCCGCCGCCCTTCGATGTCCTTTACTGGAACATGGACACCACGCGCATGCCGGCGAAGATGCATACTTGGTACTTACGCAACTTCTATCTCGACAACAAGCTGATCAAGAGGGATGCCATCGAGGTCGCCGGCTATCCCGTCGATCTGACGCGCATCGTCCAGCCGGTGTATGCCGTGGCCGCAGCGGACGACCATATCGCGCCGTGGAAACAGGCCTACCGCCTGAACAATTTCGTGTCGGGGCCGAAGCGCTATGTGCTGTCGAGTTCCGGCCACATCCTCGGCATCGTCAACCCCGTGGTGACGCCGCCGAAGCGCGAATACTGGGTCGGCGGCGCCGAGCGCCACGATAGCGCCGAAGAATGGCAGGAGCGGGCGGAACATCATGCCGGCAGCTGGTGGCAAGACTGGATGAATTGGCTCAAGCCCCAGTCCGGTGTCCTGGGCGAGCCGCCGGCGCTGGCCAACAAGAAATACCCCGCTGTGGCGGATGCGCCCGGAACCTACGTGCTGGAAAGCTAAAAAGTCGGCGCTGGTGGGACGGTGGGGGCGTCATCGGCTATCATTCGCGGTCTATAACTTAGGCCGCACCACCATCAGGGACGGACGAACCGTCGGGCGCGGTCGTGGACATCGACAATGAAATGTGTAGACGATTTCCGCCTGCGCTTGGGGCAGCACGAGTTGGTACCCATCGTCATCGGCGGCATGGGTGTGGATATTTCCACCGCCGAACTGGCGCTGGAAGCGGCTAGGCTCGGCGGCATCGGGCATATTTCCGACGCGATGGTGCCGACGGTCGCCGACCGGCGCTTCAAGACGCGCTTCGTCAAGGACAAGCTCCAGCAGTACAAATACAACGTCGCCAACGAGGACAAGTCGGACGTGCAGTTCGACCTGGCGCTGCTCGCCGAGGCGACGCAGATGCACGTCGGCCGCACCATGGAGGCGAAGCGCGGCGGCGGCCTGATCTTCATCAACTGCATGGAAAAGCTGACGATGAACGCGCCGAAGGAGACCCTGCGCGTGCGTCTGCGCAGCGCGCTGGACGCGGGCATCGATGGCATCACGCTGGCCGCCGGGCTGCATCTCGGTTCGTTCGCCTTGATGGAAGACCATCCGCGCTTTCGCGACGTCAAGCTGGGCATCATCGTTTCCTCGCTGCGCGCCTTGCAGCTGTTCCTGAAAAAGAGCGCACGCACCGGAAGACTGCCCGACTTCGTCGTGGTCGAAGGGCCGCTGGCCGGCGGGCACCTCGGCTTCGGCATGGACTGGGCGAAGTTCGATCTTGCCGCGATCGTCGCCGAGATTCGCCTCTGGCTCGCCGCCGAAAAGCTCGCCATCCCGCTGATCCCCGCCGGCGGCATCTTCACCGGCGGTGATGCCACCACGTTTCTGGAGAACGGTGCCGCCGCCGTGCAGGTGGCCACCCGCTTTACCGTCGCGCGGGAATGCGGCTTGCCCGACGAGGTCAAGCAGGAATACTTCAAGGCCAACGAAGACGACATCGAGGTCAATGGCATTTCGCCCACCGGCTATCCGATGCGCATGCTGAAGAGCAGCCCGGCCATCGGCAGCGGCATCCGTCCGAACTGCGAGGCCTACGGCTACCTGCTCGACGCCAACGGCAATTGCCAGTACATCCAGGCCTACAACCGCGAAATCGCCGTCCATCCGGATGAGAAGAAAATCCGGGTCTGGGACAAGACCTGCCTGTGCACCCACATGCGCAACTTCGACCTGTGGACCTGCGGCCACTATACCTATCGGCTCAAGGACACCACCCGGCGCCTGCCGGATGACAGCTACGCCTTGCTGTCGGCCGAGCACATCTTCAACGACTACCGCTACAGCAAGGGCGACGCGATCGCATTGCCGGAGCGCGGATAGTCTTCCTGCACATTCATCGTTGGCGGGGAGAGATCGGAATGGCGCTGGCGAATCAGGATCCGGGATGCGAGTTGAGGCGCATCGTCCGCATCAACGAGGAAATCAAGAGCGTCATCGCGCGGGCTTTCAAGATCAACCTGATGGCGATGAACGCGATCTTCCTGGCCAAGCGCGCGGGACAGTCCGCGCTCGGCTTCGGCGTGCTGTCGAACGAACTGCGGCGTTTCGCCATGGATCTGCAGCGGCAGATGACCCAGCTGCGGGAGACGACCTACGGCAGCGTCGCCACGGTCACCGCGCTGGTCAAGCAGGCGCGCCTGAACAACGTGCTGGAGCGGGCGCGGCGGGAGGCGACCGGCATCGGCCGTGGCGTGATCGACGAGTTCATGCGCGGTCGCCATGGCTTCGCCCATGCGCGGCAGCGCGAACAGATCGGCGCGCTCAATCGGCGCCTTAGCCAGATGATCGCCGACACGAGCCAACTCGTCGAGCTCGGCAGCGTGCTGGCGCGGTCGGCGAAGATCGAGGCCGCCTACGGCGGGCCGTTCTCGGCGGCGCTCATGCAGGTTTCCAGCGACTTCGAAAACACCATTGGCGAGATTCAGCGTTCTCTCGCGAGTCTGTCCAAGCAACGGGAACTCTAGGCCATGAAAACAGCCCGCGTCATCTACGAGGAGGGCGGCCATCGCTGGCTGGCGTTGGTGCGCGATCCCAACCGCCCGGAATATCTGATCGACACCAACGAATACCTGGTGTCCGTCGGCGATGATGCGATCCTGCTCGATCCGGGCGGCAACGAGATTTTCCCCGCCGTGTTTTCCGCGCTGTCCACGGAGTTCGATCCGCGCAAGATCGACAAGCTGTTCGCCAGCCACCAGGATCCGGACATCATTTCCTCCCTGTCGCTCTGGCTTGAGTTCAACCCTCAGATCAAATGCCACATCAGTTGGTTGTGGGCCAGTTTCGTGCCGCATTTCGGCGGCAACCAGGACACGTTCGTGCCCATTCCGGACGGCGGCGCGGACATCTTCGTCGGCGGCCAGCGCCTGCAGGCGATCCCGGCGCACTATCTGCACTCGTCCGGCAACTTCCACCTCTACGATTCAAAGGCGAAGATCCTGTTTTCCGGAGATGTCGGGGCCGCGTTGTTGCCGCCGGGTGAGGACTCCTTGTTCGTCGAGGACTTCGACCGCCACATCCGCCACGCGGAAACCTTCCATCGGCGCTGGATGGGTTCCGAGCGGGCGAAGCGCGACTGGTGCGACCGGGTTTCCCAGCTCGACATCGAGATGCTTTGCCCCCAGCACGGCGCGATTTATCGCGGGGCGCATGTGAGGCGCTTCATCGACTGGTTTGCGCAACTTGAAATCGGCATCGTCCGGAGGTAGTCACGGCCTGCATCCGTGATTGACCAGAATCAAGGCTCGTCCTGGGGGGGGCAACGAAAATGCACCATCCCTTCGATCCCGTTCGCACCATGAATTCCCTGACAGAGCCCCTGCATCAGCACCACAAGCATTGCGACGAACTATTTGCCGACGCCGAGGCGGCCGCAGCCGCCAAGGACTGGTCACGCTGCAAGAGCATGCTGGAGCGCTTCCGGGACGAAATGGAAGGGCATTTCCGCACCGAGGAGGAAATGTTGTTCCCGGCTTTCGAGGCCGCGACCGGCATGACCGGCGGACCGACCCAGATGATGCGCATCGAACATGCACAAATGCGCGAACTGATGGGGCAGATGCAGGCCGCGCTGGCCCAAACGGCGGGGGAGGCTTTTGCCGGCGCCGCCGAAACCTTGCTGGTGTTCATGCAGCAGCACAACATGAAGGAGGAGAACATCCTCTATCCGATGTGCGACCGCAGTCTAGCCGGCCAGGCGGCGGACCTGGGACCGAAACTGCACGAAAAACTGGAGGCGGAGTGTCTGGCGGCCCAGTGAATCCCACCGCCAGTTGCGTGGTGATCGACGGCCGCGAAATGCAGCCGCCGGAGCCACTCGAAAAGGCGCTAGCCGCTCTGGATACCCTGCCGGCGGACGGCGAGCTGCTGATGCTGCTCTATTGCCATCCCAATCCTCTCTTCAATATCCTGCGCAACAACGGCTTCGTCTGGCAGGAAGACATCCGCGACGACGGCACGCACGAGATTCGCATTCGTCGTGCTTGAGCGCCTGGCGTCCGCTAGATCATGCACCCGAATCTGTCTTTCGAACAGGCGCCACCCATCGGGGTTCCCTATCGGTTTTTCCTGACCGCTCCCTGGTTCGGCGTCGCCGCCGGTCTCTTACTGGCCGTGTTCGGCGGCGAGATGCTGGCCTCGCGCTGGACACCGGGCACCCTCGCCGCAACCCATTTGCTGGTGGCCGGGTTCATGCTGCAGGCGATGTGCGGAGCGTTGATGCAGTTCGTGCCGGTGGCGGCCGGCGGCAACATCTGGCGACCGACCTGGGTGGCCGGCGCCGTGCATCCGCTGCTGATCGTCGCGGTGAGTCTGCTGGTCGCGGCATTCCTCAGCATGCATCCGCCGCTCTTCATCGCCGCCGCCCATGTCTTCCTGGTGACGCTGGCTTTCTTCGGCGTGGTGGTCAGTCTTGCCCTATGGCGCACGCCGGCGCGGGGCGCGACGATCATGGCCCTGCGTATCGCGCTGCTTGGCCTGCTGGTCACCATGGGGCTCGGCGTCACCCTGGCGACCGGCCTCGCGCGCGGCAGCGATTTGCCCTTGCTGACCCTCACGGACGTGCATGTCGGCTGGGGACTCGGCGGTTGGGCACTGATGCTGCTGGCGGGGGTCTCCTATTTCGTCGTGCCGATGTTTCAGCTGACGCCGGCCTACCCGGCCTGGCTGGCACGCGGCCTGCCCGTGATGCTGTTGCTGGGGCTGCTGGCCTGGTCGGCGCAGCTTGCCGGCCTGGGCGAAAACCTGCGCATGGGCATCCTGCTCTTCGGATTGGCGGTCGGTAGCGCCTTCGCCGTCGGAACCTTGTATCTGCAGAGCCGCCGCCGGCGCAAGGTGAGCGACACGACCCTGCTGTTCTTCCGCACCGCGATGCTGTGCCTGCTCGCCATCTTCCTGTCCGGTTTGCTGTTCGCCGTGCGGCCCGATTTCTGGAACGATCCACGTGCCGCCATATGGATCGGCATGCTTGCGCTGGTCGGGGTTTTCGTCTCCGCGATCCAGGGCATGCTCTACAAGATCATGCCCTTTCTCAACTGGCTGCACCTGCAGCGGCTGTGCGGCTTGAACATGCTGCCGCCGACGATGAACCAGATGATTCCCGAACGAGCCATGCGCCGCCAGTATTACATGCATCTGCTGGGGCTTGCCCTGCTGCTGCTCGCGGTCTGGCAGCCGGCACTGGCGCGCCTGGCGGGGCTGGTGTTCGCCATCGACTGCGTCTGGCTCGGCCTCAACCTGCTGCAGGCGGTGCGCGTCTACCGGCGCTTCAAGGCAGAGCTGGAGCACAAGACGGCAGCGGCGGTCTGAGCCGGCGTGGCGCTAGAAGTCGTATTCCCGCAGCCGCTTGAGATCGTTGATGGTGACCTGCTTGCCCTGGACGCTGATCAGCTTGGCTTCGGCCA
The DNA here is from genome assembly GCA_024709955.1 of Rhodocyclaceae bacterium. Lineage (GTDB taxonomy): Bacteria > Pseudomonadota > Gammaproteobacteria > Burkholderiales > Rhodocyclaceae > Sulfuricystis. The sequence goes on along the minus strand of JANJVS010000172.1, from coordinate 12,655 downwards.
GATCGTGGAAGATGCGCGACAGGGTTTCGGGTGTGAGGTTGAGGCGGGAGGCGATGATCTGCTTCGAAGTGGGGAGCGTGATGTCGATGCTGCCTTCGCAGTTGCCGTTGCCTTCGCTCGGACAGTGCTGCAGCAGGTAGCCGATGACACGCTGGGCGCTGGAGCGCAGCGAATACGACTCGACGTCCTGCACCAGGGAGTGCAGGCGCATCGACAGGCCGGCGAGCATGTGGCGGGCGAAGGAGGGGTCGCCGGCGAGCAGCTCGAACACGGCGTCCTTGGCGACGTGCAGCAGCAGCGTGTCGGCGATGGCCTCGGCGAACACGGGATAGGGGCGGTCCATGAACATCACCGCCTCGCCGAAGCTCTGCTTCGGGCCGAGGATGTCGACGACCTTTTCGTTGCCGCTGGAGGAGGGGAAGGCGAGCTTGAGCTGGCCGAAGACGATGACGTAGAAGCCGCGCGAGGGATCGCCTTTCTGGAATAGCATTTCGCCTTTGGACAGGCGCTTTTCGCGGGTATTGGCGGCGATCTGCGCCACCTGTTCGGGGGTCAGTTCCTGGAACAGCGGCAGGCGCGCGAGCAGCGCGGGGATGTCGATGCGATTTTCCTGATTCTGGGTCATGGGCCTCTCTCCGTGGGGCGCAACATTACCATTGTTTGCTTGGGGATAACCGATGCTTTACCTTGCCATCAAGCATCTGCACGTCACTTGCGTGGTGCTGAGCATCTGCGGCTTCTGCCTGCGCGGGCTGCTGCATGCGAACAAGTCGGCGCTGGTGGGACGGCGCTGGCTGCGCATCCTGCCGCATATCAACGACAGCCTGCTGTTGGCGGCGGCGCTGACACTGACCGCGCTGATCGGCCAGTATCCCTTCGTCGACGCCTGGCTGACCGCCAAGGTGTTCGGCCTCATCGCCTACATCATCCTCGGCGCGCTGGCGCTGCGGGCCGGTCGGTCGGTCTGGCTGCGGGTCGGAGCGGGCCTCGCGGCGATCATCGTGTTCGGCTGGATCGTGTCGGTGGCGCTGACCAAGAATCCGCTCGGACTGCTGGCCTGATCAGACGCGCCGGTCGGACAGCAGCTTCTTGAGGCCGGCCGCGTCGCGGATCTGGATGTGCTTCTGGTGCACCGTGATCAGCCCTTCCTCCTGGAAGCGCGAGAAGGCGCGGCTCACGGTTTCGAGTTTGAGGCCGAGGTAGGAGCCGATCTCGTTGCGCGTCATGCGCAGGTTGAACTCGGTGGGCGAGTAGCCGCGCGCGGTGAAGCGCTGCGACAGGTTGAGCAGGAAGGCGGCCAGTCGTTCCTCGGCGCGCATGATGCCGAGCAGCATCATCACGCCGTGGTCGCGCACGATCTCGCGGCTCATCACCTTGTGGAAGTGGTGCTGCAGCGCGCTGATCTCGCGCGAGTACTCCTCGAGCTCGGTGAAGGGGATCACGCAGACCTCGCTGTCCTCCAGCGCGACGGCGTTGCAGGTATGTTTTTCCGAGCCGATGCCGTCCATGCCGAGGATTTCTCCGGCCATCTGGAAGCCGGTGACCTGCTCGCGGCCATCCTCCAGCAGCACGTCGGTCTTGAAGAAGCCGGTCTTGATGGCGTAGATCGCCTCGAAGGCGTCGCCGCCGCGGTAGAGATGCTGGCCGCGGTGAATCTTCTTGCGCAGATGGACGAGTTGATCGAGTTGGTCGAGCTCGTTCTCCGACAAGCCGACAGGCAGGCAGAGCTCGCGCAGGTTGCACTGCGAGCAGGCTTCGCGCAGCGCCGGAACCGACAGCGGGACTACTTGCGCATGCATCGCCGCGCGCCCCGCTGTATGCCGTGTGGATGTATGGGGGCTTTGATCTGTGTCAACGTGGATCGGGGCCGCTTGCTGCATTCTGCAAGCCTCGCTTGACGGCAAGCGCCGCCATTTTCTACCATCGCTGCCCGCATCGTCACCATCTCAGAGTCGTGAGCCATTACCAAGAACTGATTTTCGATCCGCAGGTCATCCGTCGCTTCGACGTCAGTGGCCCGCGCTACACGTCCTACCCGACGGCGGATCGCTTCGTCGAGGCCTTCGACGCGGCGGCCTATCGCTCCTGGCTCGGGCGGCGGACGATCGGCGGAATCGGTCGGGCGCTCTCATTATACTTTCACATCCCGTTCTGCAACACCATCTGCTACTACTGCGCCTGCAACAAGATCATCACCAAGGATCACGGGCGTTCGGCCAAGTACCTGAAGTACCTCGGCAAGGAGCTGGCGCTGCAGGCGGAGGCCCTCGACGGCCCGCACGACGTCGTGCAGCTGCACTGGGGCGGCGGCACGCCGACCTTCCTGTCCCACGACGAGATGCGCCGCCTGATGGAGATGACCTGGCAGCACTTCAGGATGCTGCCCGACGGCGAGTATTCGATCGAGGTAGACCCGCGCAAGGTGGATCGCGACACCGTCAAGCTGCTCGCCGAACTCGGCTTCAACCGCATGAGCGTCGGTGTGCAGGACTTCGATCCGCGCGTGCAGCAGGCGGTCAATCGTATCCAGAGCCTCGACGAGACGCGGCTGGTGCTCGAATCGGCGCGCGAGTTCGGCTTCAAGGGCCTGTCGGTGGACCTGATCTACGGCCTGCCGAAGCAGAACGTCATCAGCTTCAACCATACGCTGGACGAGGTCATCAAGCTCGGCCCCGACCGGCTGTCGATCTACAACTACGCCCACCTGCCGGGACTGGCCAAGCCGCAGCGCCGCATCAACGAGGCCGAGCTGCCGAGCGCCGACGTCAAGCTGCAGATCATGCAGCTGGCCATCCGCCGCCTCACCGACGCGGGCTATGTCTTCATCGGCATGGACCACTTCGCCAAGCCCGACGACGAGCTCGCCGTGGCCCAGCGCCAGGGGCGCCTGCACCGCAACTTCCAGGGCTACTCGACCCATGCCGAGGCCGACTTGCTGGCCTTCGGCGTTTCGGCCATCGGCAAGGTCGGCCCGACCTACTGCCAGAACTACCGCACCCTCGACGAGTATTACGACGCCCTCGACCGCGGCATCCTGCCGGTGATGCGTGGCCTGGAACTCACCGCCGACGACCTGCTGCGCCGCTCCATCATCCAGGCGCTGATGTGCCATTTCGAGCTGTCCATCGAGTCCATCGAGATTGCCCACCTGATCGACTTCAAGTCCTACTTCGCCGCCGAGCTGCAGGATCTCGCCGAGATGGAAAAGGCCGGCCTGCTGACCATCGACGACCAGTGGATCACCGTGCAGCCGCGCGGTCGCCTGCTGGTGCGCGTCATCGCCATGGTGTTCGACAAGTACCTGCGCTCCGACCGCGAGCGCGTGCGCTACTCCAAGGTGATCTAAGAAGTCGGCGCTGGCGGCACGGTGCCGCCTTCCGTACCGCCCAGCCGCGATGCCCGATAACAGCCTGCTCGCCTTGTTCGTCGTCGGCCTGCTCGGCGCCGGCCACTGTGCCGGCATGTGCGGCGGCATCGTCGGCGCCCTGAGCCTGCAGTCGCCGCGCGGCGGTGCTTCGGTCGCCGTCCATCTCGCCTACAACCTCGGCCGCATCGCCAGCTATGCCCTCGCGGGGCTGCTGGCCGGCCTGCTGGGCCAGGCGGCCGGCGGCCTGCTGCCGCTGCAGCGCGGGCTTTACCTCTTCGCCAGCCTGATGCTGGTGGCCATGGGCCTCTACCTGCTCGGGGCGACACGCACGCTGAGCTGGATCGAGAACGGCGGCCAGGCGCTCTGGAAGCGCATCCAGCCGCTGACCGGCCGTTTCCTGCCGGTGCGCGGCGTGGCCCAGGCGCTGCCGCTGGGCCTGCTCTGGGGCTGGCTGCCCTGCGGTCTCGTCTATAGCGCGCTGACGACGGCCCTGGCGAGTGGTTCCGCCGGCCGCGGGGCCTTGCTGATGCTGGCCTTTGGTCTTGGCACGCTGCCCAATCTGCTGCTCGCCGGCCTGCTGCTCGCGCGCTTCCGCCGCTTCGCCCAGGCACGGGCGACGCGCGTCGTCGCGGGCCTGCTGGTGCTGGGCTACGGCGGTTACGGCTTGTTCAATTTCTGGCGCTAAACCCGCGTTGCCGGCAGGGCGGACGTTCTGGGATAATCAGCGGCCCCTAATATACGAACGGAGAGCACCATGGCAGTCACCCCGCACGACCTCGTGGTCGAAGCCAAGTCCCAGATCAAGGAAGTCGGTACCGCCGATGCCCAGCAGCAGCTCGGCAAGCGCGTCATCATCGACGTGCGCGAATACGACGAATACGCCGCCGGCCATCTGCCCGGCGCGATCAACATTCCGCGCGGGGTGCTCGAATTCAAGATCGGCATGGTGCCCGAGTGCGCCAACAAGGACGGCGCCTTCCTGATCTACTGCCGCACCAGCGGCCGCGCCGCCCTGTCGGCCGTGCAGCTGCAGAAGCTCGGTTACGGCAACATCATTTCGATGGCGGGGGGCTACGAGGCCTGGAACAACGAAAACCGCCCGACCGAAAAACCCGAACCCATCAACTTCGAATAAATCGAGCCCCCATGAACACGCCCCAGCCCGAGCAGCAGGTCGTCGAGCTCGCCATCGGCGGCATGACCTGCGCCGCCTGCTCGGCGCGCATCGAGCGCCAGCTCAACAAGCTGCCGGGCGTGCAGGCGGCGGTGAACTTGCCCGCCGAGCGGGCGCACATCCGCTTCGATCCGGCGCAGGCCGATGTGGATAAGCTGATCGCCACCATCGTCAAGACCGGCTTTTCCGCGACGCCTTCCACCGAGGACACGCGCGCCGAGGAGAAGGCGCGCAAGGAAGCGGCCTATCGCGCCGAGCTCAAGCGCTTCTGGATCGCTCTGCTGCTGACGCTGCCTTTGCTGGCGCAGATGCCCGCGATGTTCCAGGGCGGGTTCTCGCTCGGCGCCGAGTGCCATACGGAAGACCTCATTCCGCGCTGGCTGCAGTTCGCGCTGGCGACGCCGGTGCAGTTCTGGATCGGCTGGCGTTTCTACGTCGGCGGCTGGAATGCCGTGCGCGGCGGCAGCGGCAACATGGACGTGCTGGTCGCCCTCGGCACCACCACCGCATGGCTTTACAGCACGGTCATCTGGCTGCTCGACTGGACCCACCTGCACGTCTATTACGAGGCCTCGGCCACCGTCATCACCCTGGTGCTGATGGGCAAGATCCTCGAGGCGCGCGCCAAGGCCAAGACCTCCCAGGCCATCGAGGCGCTGATGCACCTGCAGCCGCAGACGGCGCACGTCGAGCGCGACGGCCAACTCGTCGAGCTGCCAGTGAAAAGCCTGATTCCCGGGGACATCGTCGTCGTGCGGCCGGGCGAGGCCGTGCCGGTGGATGGCGCGGTGGTCTCCGGCAATTCGAGCGCCAATGAGGCGATGCTGACCGGCGAGAGCCTGCCGGTGGCGAAGGCGCCGGGCGACAAGGTTTATGCGGCGACGGTGAATGGCGACGGCCTGCTGCGCTGCAAGGCGACCGGCGTCGGTTCCCATACGCTGCTGGCCGGCATCATCCGCCTGGTCGAACAGGCCCAGGGCTCGAAGGCGCCCGTGCAGCGCCTCGTCGACAAGGTGGCGGCGATCTTCGTGCCCGTGGTGACGGCCGTCGCGCTGTTTACCTTCGCCGGCTGGATGTGGTCCTACGGCGACTTCACCTACGCGCTGGTCAATGCCGTCGCCGTGCTGGTGATCGCCTGTCCCTGCGCGCTGGGCCTGGCGACGCCGACGGCGATCATGGTCGGCACCGGCCTCGGCGCCCGCGCCGGGGTACTGATCCGCAACGCGCAGGCGCTGGAGCTCGCCGAGAAGATCAACGTTCTCGCGGTGGACAAGACCGGCACGCTGACCGAGGGCCGGCCGGTGGTGACCGCAATCGAAAAACTCGGCGCTGGCGGGACGGTGGACATGGACACAAATGGGGTGCTGCGCCTCGCCGCGAGCCTGGAGCAGGGCTCGACCCATCCCCTCGCCGCCGCGCTCGTGGCCGAGGCGAAGGCGCGCGGTCTCGCGCTTGCAACGCCGCAGGACGTGACGGCCGTGCCCGGCAAGGGCATGAGCGGCAGCGTCGGCGGGCAAGCGGTGCGCGTTGGCTCGCCGGCCTGGTTTGCCGAACTCGGTCTGGTCGTGCCGGAATCGAATTCGGCGGGCAGCCTCGTCGCCGTCGCCGTGGGCGAGGCGGTGGCCGGCCTGATCGCCGTCGCCGACCCGCTGCGCGAATCGTCGAAGGCGGCCGTCGCGCGGCTGCAAAAGCTCGGCGTCGAGGTGGTCATGCTCACCGGCGACAATGAGCGGACGGCGGCCACCATCGCCGCCCAGGCCGGCGTGACGCGCTTCGAGGCCGGCGTGCTGCCCGGCGACAAGGCGGCGCACGTGGCGGCGCTGAAGGCCGCCGGCAAGGTGGTCGGCATGGCCGGCGACGGCATCAACGACGCGCCGGCGCTCGCGGCGGCCGACGTTTCCTTCGCCATGGGCGCGGGGGCCGACGTGGCGATGCAGGCGGCGGACGTGACCTTGATGCGCAACGACCTGGGCGGCGTCGCCGACGCGATCTCGCTGTCGCGCGCGACGCTGGCGAAGATCCGCCAGAACCTGTTCTGGGCCTTCATCTACAATGTGGTCGGCATTCCCGCCGCCGCGCTCGGGTATCTCAACCCGGTGATCGCCGGGGCGGCGATGGCCATGAGCTCGGTCTCGGTGGTGAGCAATTCGCTGCTGCTGAAGCGCTGGCGGCCGGGCGGAAAATAAAGTGGAGAACGCGATGGAAAAGACGACGATCAAGGTATCCGGCATGTCCTGCGGCGGCTGCGTGGCCAGCGTGACCAAGGTGCTCGGCGAATTGCCCGGCGTGGCGAAGGCCGAGGTGGTGCTCGATCCGGGCCAGGCGACGGTGGAATACGACGCCGCCCGGGTGGACCGCGCCGCCCTGTGCGCCGCCATCGAGGATGCCGGCTTCGAGGCCAGTTAATACCCGTATAATCCAGGCTTTTTGCGCAGGAGCATTCCGTGGCCTTGAACAACGTCCCCTCCGGCAAGGACTTGCCGAACGATTTCAACGTGATCATCGAGATTCCGATGCGCTCGGATCCGATCAAGTACGAGGTGGACAAGGATTCCGGCGCGATCTTCGTCGACCGTTTCATGTCGACGGCGATGCACTACCCCTGCAACTACGGCTATATTCCCCACACCATCGCCGGCGACGGCGACCCAGTGGACGTGCTGGTGGTTTCGCAGTACGCCCTGCCGCCCGGCGTCGTCGTGCGCTGCCGCCCGGTCGGCATGCTCAAGATGACCGACGAGGCCGGCGAGGACGCCAAGCTGCTCGCCGTGCCGGTGGACAAGCTGACGCCGATGTACCGGGAGATCGAGTCGCCGCGCGACTTTCCGCAGATCGTGCTCGATTCCATCTCCCATTTCTTCGCCCATTACAAGGACCTTGAACCGGGCAAGTTCGTCAAGGTCGAGGGCTGGGTGGACGCCGAGGAGGCCAAGAAGGAGATCATGGCCGGCGTGAAGCGCTACAACGACGCCAAGGAAAAGCCCGCCTACTGACATGCGCCCGTCGGCCGCGCTGCTGCTTCTTTCGGCCATCGCCGCCGGCGCGGCGGCGGCCGACTTCCCCGCCGGCTCGGAGTGCGCCGCGCTGGGCGCGCTCGATCCCGTGGCGGGCTATGCGCAGCTCGCCGCCCGGCCCGCCGCCGGCCTGGCCGAGCTGCAGGGCCAGGCCCTGACCCTGCGTGTCGACGATCCGATGGCCGACCGCTGGGACAGCGAGGCATTGCCCTTCGGGCGGCGGCGCCTGATGTACCGCATGGGACGCAACGACGTCACCGAGGGCTGGAACTGGCATCCCGAGGCCAACCCGACGGTTGCCGACTACTACCTCTACAAGTACCTGCCCCTCGGCCAGCGCGAAACCGAGGTGGCGCCGCCGCGCATGGAGCCCGATCCCGCCTACGGCAGCTTCCAGGTGAACTACCGCCGCCGCGACGCCTACTACTTCGCCTTCGACAATCCCTACGACTTCTACGCGCGCAACGACGCGGACCTCGGCTTCGCCGTCGAGATGCCGGCCGACGCCGTCGGCAACGGCCCGTTCCATCTGGTCGTGCGCGGCCGCTTCGCCGCGCCCTGGCGCGCGGAAAGCTCCACCTACTGGCGCGCCATTCCCGCCCAGCCGATCGACCTGTGGTTGAAGAACCGCTATTTCATGGGCCGGCTCGAAACGCTCTGGTTCTGCGGCGACGACGGTCGTATCCTCGCCAGGCTGGGCCAGTGACATGGCCGGTCTGAAGGTCGCGATCGCGCAGATCAACTGCACCGTCGGCGACGTGGCCGGCAATGCCGCGAAAATCCTCGCCGCCGCCGAGACCGCGCGCCTGCTCGGCGCCGACCTGCTGCTGACCCCCGAACTCGCGCTCTGCGGCTACCCGCCCGAAGACCTGCTGCTGCGCCCCGACTTCTACCGCGCCTGCGAGCGCGAAATCTCGGCGCTGGCGACACGCTTGCCGTTGCCGGCCATCGTCGGCCATCCCCTGGCGCACGAGAAGTCGCATTACAACGCCGCCTCGCTGCTGCGCGACGGCCGCGTCGAGGCCACTTACCGCAAGCACCGCCTGCCGACCTACGAGGTCTTCGACGAGGCGCGCTACTTCAAGCCCGGCACGGCGCCCGGCGTGTTCGAGATCCAGGGCGTGCGCTGCGGCGTGAATATCTGCGCCGACGTCTGGGAGCCGGAGCCCGCCCAGGTCGCGCGCGCCGGCGGCGCCGAACTGCTGCTGGTGCTCAACGCCTCGCCCTACCACATGAACAAGCAGGCGACGCGCCACGCCACCCTGCGCAAGCGCGTCGCCGAGACCGGTCTGCCGGCGCTTTACTGCAATATGGTCGGCGGCCAGGACGAACTGGTGTTCGACGGCGCCTCCTTCGCCCTCGACGCCGGCGGCCGACTGACGCACCAGCTCGCCGCCTTCAAGGAAACCGTGGCCCTGGTCGAGATCAACGACGGCCGCATCCTGCCCGGCGTGCAGATTCCCGAGCCGCCGCTCGAGAAGATGGTGTACGGCGCGCTCAAGCTCGGCGTGCGCGACTATCTTGGCAAGAACGGTTTTCCCGGCGCGATCATCGGCCTCTCGGGCGGCATCGATTCGGCGCTGACGCTGGCGGTCGCCGTCGATGCGCTCGGCGCCGACAAGGTGCGCGCGGTGATGATGCCCTCGCCCTGGACGGCGCAGATGAGCCTCGACGATTCGCGCGAGATGATCCGGCGGTTGGGCGTGCAATACGACGAGATTCCCATCGCCGGCGCGATGGAACAGTTCGCCGGCCTGCTGGCGCCGACCTTCGCCGCCCTCGGGCCGAAGCCGGAGTGGGACACCACCGACGAGAACCTGCAGGCGCGCATCCGCGGCATGATCCTCATGGCGCTCTCGAACCGCACCGGCCGCATCGTGCTCACCACCGGCAACAAGAGCGAGATGGCGGTCGGCTACGCGACGCTCTACGGCGACATGGCGGGCGGCTTCGCGGTCATCAAGGACGTCTTCAAGACCTTCGTCTATCGGCTCGCGCGCCATCGCAACGGCGTGTCCGACGTCATCCCGGAAAACATCATCACGCGTCCGCCCTCGGCGGAGCTCAAGCCTGGGCAGACCGACCAGGACAGCCTGCCGCCCTACGCGATCCTCGACGCCATCATCGAGGCCTACATGGAGCGCGATCGCAGCCCGAGGGAGATCGTCGCCCAGGGCCTGCCGGAGGCCGACGTGCGGCGCGTGGTGGGCCTGCTCAAGCGCAACGAATACAAGCGCCGCCAGGCGCCGCCGGGCATCCGCGTGACGCGGCGCGCCTTCGGCAAGGACTGGCGTTATCCGATAACATCGCGCTATCCCGACGAATGGGAATGAGCGAGTGGAACTGAAACCAAGGGAGCCGGATTCATGAAAAAGATCGAAGCCATCATCAAGCCGTTCAAGCTCGACGAAGTGCGCGAGGCGCTCTCCGAAGTGGGCGTCACCGGCCTGACCGTGACCGAGGTCAAGGGCTTCGGTCGCCAGAAGGGCCACACCGAGCTCTATCGCGGCGCCGAATACGTCGTCGACTTCCTGCCGAAGATCAAGATCGAGCTGGTGGTGGCGGACGAGACCGTCGAGCAGGCCATCGAGGCGATCATCAAGGCTTCGCGCACCGGCAAGATCGGCGACGGCAAGATCTTCGTCACGCCGGTCGAGCAGATCGTGCGCATCCGCACGGGCGAGACGAACGAAGCCGCGATCTGACCGCTACGCGCTCAGATCGCGGCCTTGCCGCAAATATCGACCCGCTACCCCCCAGCCCCCTTCTCACGAAGGGGGAGACTTTGTGGCGCGCTGCGCGCGCAATCAGATTGAAGTAGCAGATTCCTCGCTCCGCAGCAGGCGGGCGAGGAAGGCGCCTTCCTTCCCCGGCGGCAGGGGGATGAACACGCGGTGGCCGCTGCCGGGCGCGCGCGACGTCGCTTCCACCGTCCCGCCGGCGCCGACTTTTTGGCTCCGGCCGCTTTGCTTAACCTGGGCCGTGCCCAGGTTGGCCTCCACCGAAAAGTCGGAGTGGTCCACCGCAGGAATTGCCGTCTTGCCAGCGCCGACTTTTTCCATGCGCTCGATTTCGACGATGACATTGCCGCTCGGGTGGATCAGCTCGACGCGGTCGCCGACGGCGAAGCCGTTCTTCACCTCGATTTCCGCGAGCCCGTCGGGCCGGTAGCCGAGCACGTCGCCGACGTAGAGGCTGCGGTCCGATTCCGAGGTGCCGCGCGCGTAGTTCTGGAGTTCGTCCGCGCCATGGCGCGCGTAGAAGCCGGTCGTGTAGCCGCGGTTGGCCAGGCCGTCGAGCTGGCCGATCAGGTCCGGGGCGAGCGGGCGGCCGGCAACGGCGTCGTCGATGGCGTGGCGATAGCTCTGGCAGGTGCGCGCGACATAGTAGGGCGACTTGGTGCGGCCCTCGATCTTCAGCGAATCCACGCCGATCTCAACTAACCGCGCGACATGCTCGATGGCGCGCAAGTCCTTCGAGTTCATGATGTAGCTGCCGTGCTCGTCCTCCTCGATGGGCATCAGCTCGCCGGGGCGCGTCGCCTCCTCGATGAGAAAAACCTGGCCCGGCCGGCGTGGCGTCCTGCCGGCGGGGCGCGCGGCGACCGGCGTGGCGTCGGGCCGCACGTCGCCCGCCGCATCCTCGTGGCCGGCGTGCAGCCGGTATTCCCAGCGGCAGGAGTTCGTGCAGCTGCCCTGGTTCGGATCGCGATGATTGAAATAGCCGGACAGCAGGCAGCGGCCCGAATAGGCGACGCAGAGCGCGCCGTGGATGAAGACCTCCAGTTCCATGTCCGGGCATTCCTGGCGGATTTCGGCGATCTCGTCGAGCGAGAGCTCGCGCGAGAGGATCACGCGCCGCACGCCGACCGACCGCCAGAAGCGCACGGCGGCGTGGTTCACCGTGTTGGCCTGCACCGAAAGGTGAATTGGCAGCTCCGGCCAGGTCTCGCGGATCATCAGCATCAGACCCGGGTCGGCCATGATCAGCGCGTCGGGCTTGAGCGCGACCAGTGGCGCCATGTCCGCCAGATAGGTCTTGAGCTTGGCATTGTGCGGATAGATGTTGCTGACGACGTAGAGCCCGCGGCCGCGCGCGTGGGCGAGTTCGATGGCGTCCCCGAGCTTGGCCAGGTCGCCGAATTCGTTGTTGCGCACGCGCAGGGAGTAGCGCGGCTGGCCGCAATAGATGGCGTCGGCGCCGTAGTCGAAGGCGGTCCGCGCCATCTTGAGGCTGCCGGCGGGGGCGAGGAGTTCGGGCGGTTTTTTCACGGGCGCAGGGTAACCCAAATGAGCCACCCGCGAAACGCGCTCAGACCTTTTTCGCGGTGCGCGGTCGCTTGGGCTGATACAGCGTCATGTGCCAGGCCGTGAAGCCCAGCAGGGCGACGCCGGCCAGCGGATGGTAGCGGCGCAGCACGCGCCGGCCCGCCACCGCGCTCCAGACCAGCACGCCGATGGCGGCCGACATGCCGGCCTTCGCCAGCGCGCGGCGTGCTTGCAGCGTGCGGTCCTTGCGTACGCCGGGGCGCGGCGCTTCAGAACTTGCCGGCATCGAGTTGCACCGGCATTTCCTTGTTCACCTGGTCGAAGCGCAGGATGCGCTTGCCCTTGTGCTCCTTCATGAAGTCGTCCGCATCCTCCTTCGAGGCGAGCGGCACGAATTCATGGCCCATCGGTCCGAGCACGTCGGAGCCGGTCACGTAGAACGCGCTCCTCGCGTCCACGGGCTGGAGGTTGTAGTAGTCGGTCACCCAGATCGCCGCCATCATCTCGCGGCTGTGGCCGGCGGCGTACTTCGGCGGGTCGAACCAGAACTTGAACATGTCCTTGGCGCCGTCGAAGTGGTGGGTGTGGCCGTCCTTGTAGACGATGGTGGCGATCCAGTGCGGGTACTTCGAAACGAGCATGCCGCACACCGGGCAGAGATCCTTGGGCCCCGGCTTGGGCACGCTGGCCTGCAGCGGCGGCTTGGCGAAGGACTGCGGTGCCTGGGCGGCGGCCAACGTCGCCCAGAGGCCGATCAGCAATGCGGCGAGAAAGCGTTTCATCCCTTGTGCTGTTGCTCCATCATCTTCTTGCGCCGTTCGGCGCGCATCTT
>JANJVS010000158.1 GCA_024709955.1 Rhodocyclaceae bacterium | reverse complement strand
CTTAAGGTCCATATCGATTTCCTACTAGCAGATCAAAGGGACATTTCATCCGGTTAGTGTGTTGTTAGCGCCGTGATTCGTAAATCGCTCTGCCCCTTGGGGTTCATTGTTGCCTCGAGGTCAAGTTAAAGCATGTCGATGGTATTAGACATTCCGCCTTGCATTATGGCAAGGTCTTCGGCATGAAAAGGCGACGCTGATAGAACGGTACTGGCGGGACGGTGCAAGCCAGGCTCAGTCCGCCTCGCCGATCCAGCGGGCAAGCCGTTGCCGGATGCGGAGCAGGCGGGCGTCGTCGATGGCGCCGATGCTGCCCGCCAGCAGGTTACCTTGCAGCACGGCCAGCCGCGACAGGCGCAGCACGCTGGGGGCCTTCAGGCCGCTGGCGGCGAAGTCGGGGTCGCCGAGGAGCAGTATTTCGTCGAAACCGGCTTCCGCCTGCTCGATTTGCGAGGAGACCATGCATACGAGCCAGTCGTCGAAACGCTCGGATGCCCGGCGCAGCATCAGCACGGGTCGGAGCTTGGCGCCGGAAAGATCCGTGTGGGGGAACGGGGTGAGAACGATCTGCCCCGCCCGTTTCATTGCCAGCGTTCCCGCAGGTCGGCAAGGGTGTAGGCGACGGGATCGTCTTCCAGGCCGCGCAGCGCCTGCGCCATTGCCAGTTGGGCAAACTCGGCGTCCGACCATTCGCCGTGGGCATGCGCCCGTTCCTTTCCGCTCCGGGCGGAAAGGAATTCGACGAAGTCGAAGACTTCGGCCTGCTTGTCTTGTGGCAGGGCTTGCAGGCGCTCGATCAGTTCGGCATAGCCCATCGCATGGCTCCTCAGCGTCGCATGGTCATCGGATGTGTGCATGGCGGATTGTGCCATCGGCCTGCCCCGGAATCAAAAAGTCGGCGCTCGTGGCACGGTGCCGTGTGGACGCGACGGGTAGAATGCCGCCTCCATGTCATTCGAAACGCCCTTCGAGGCCCTGGTCGGCCTGCGCTATACCGCCTCCCGCAAGTCCGGGGGCGGCAATCGCTTCATTTCCTTCATTTCGCTGATTTCCATGCTGGGCCTGGCGCTCGGCGTGGCGGCGCTGATCGTCGTGCTGTCGGTGATGAACGGCTTCCAGAAGGAACTGAGGACGCGCATCCTCGGCGTCGCCTCCCATGCGCAGATTTCCGGCGCCGAGGGCGAGCTGGACGACTGGCCGGCGGCGGTGGCCGCCGTGGCGCGCCATCCGCGCGTGGTGGCCGCCGCGCCCTTCGTGCAGCAGCAGGGCATGCTGTCCTTCGACGGCCAGGTGAAGGGCACGCTGGTGCGCGGCATCCTGCCGGAGCAGGAGGACCGCGTCGCCGATTTCGCGCGCCATATGAAGATCGGCGCGCTGGAGCGGCTGCGGCCCGGCGAGTTCGGCATCGTGCTCGGCGCCGACCTGGCCTTCGCGCTGCGCGCCCACAGCGGCGACAAGGTGACGCTGATCGCGCCCCAGGGCATGGTGACGCCGGCGGCGGTGTTGCCGCGCATGAAGCAGTTCACCGTGGTCGGCATCTTCGAGGTGGGCATGTACGAATACGACGCCGGCCTGGCGCTGCTGCACATGGAGGACGCGCAGAAGCTCTACCGCATGGACGAGCGCGTTTCCGGCGTGCGCCTCAAGCTCGACGACCTGTTCGCCGCGCCGACGGTGGTGCGCGAGCTGGCCGGCCGCCTCGACCGCGAGCTGCGCGTCTCGGACTGGACCCGGAGCCACGCCAATTTCTTCCGCGCCGTGCAGATCGAGAAGAACATGATGTTCCTGATCCTGCTCTTGATCGTCGCGGTGGCGGCCTTCAACATCGTCTCGACCCTGGTGATGACGGTGACCGACAAGCGTGCCGACATCGCGATCCTGCGCACCCTCGGCGCGAGCCCGGGGGCGATCCTGCGCATTTTCGTGATCCAGGGCACGCTGATCGGCGCCATCGGCCTGGCGCTCGGCGTCGCCGGTGGCGTGGCGCTGGCGCTCAACGTCGAGACCGTGGTGCCCTTCATCGAGCGCCTGTTCGGCATCCAGTTCCTCGCCAAGGACGTCTATTACATCTCCGACCTGCCCTCGGACCTGCACTGGTCGGACGTCTGGATCATCGCCTCGACATCCTTCACGCTGACCGTGCTGGCGACGCTCTATCCGAGCTGGCGCGCCGCGCGCACCAATCCCGCCGAGGCCTTGCGCTATGAGTGAGGCCGCCATCCTTTCCTGCGCCGGCCTCGCCAAGACCTTCCGCGAGAAGGCGGACGAGGTCTGCGTGCTCGCGGGCGTGGACCTGGAAGTCGGCGCTGGCGAGACGGTGGCGATCGTCGGTTCGAGCGGTTCGGGCAAGAGCACGCTGCTGCATCTGCTCGGCGGACTCGACGCGCCCTCGGCCGGCACGGTGCAACTGCTCGGCAAGGACTTGTCCAGGGTCGCGGAGAGCGAGCGCGGCCGCTTGCGCAACGAAAGCCTCGGCTTCGTCTATCAGTTCCACCACCTGCTGCCGGAATTCAGCGCGCTGGAGAACGTCGCCATGCCGCTCCTGATCCGCCGCATGGCGAAGGCCGAGGCCGAGAAGCGCGCGGCGGAGATGCTCGCCGAGGTGGGCCTGGCGGCGCGCCTCAAGCACCGGCCGGGCGAGCTCTCGGGCGGCGAGCGTCAGCGCGCGGCGTTGGCGCGGGCGCTGGTGACGCGGCCGGCCTGCGTGCTGGCCGACGAGCCCACCGGCAACCTCGACCGCCGCACGGCCGACGAGGTGTTCGCGCTGATGCTGCGCATGAACGCCGCCCACGGCACCAGCCTGGTCATCGTCACCCACGACGCGACGCTCGCGGCGTCCTGCCAGCGCCGACTTTTGCTGCAGGACGGCCGTTTGGACGCCGTCAGGTCCTGAAGCGCGCCACCGAGGCGCGCAGGCCGTCCGCCAGGCTGTCGAGTTCGAGGGCGGTGGCGCTGTTGTCCTCGGCGGCGTGGCTGTTGCGCTCGGTCTTCTGGGCGATTTCCTCGATGCTCGCCGCCACCTGGCGCATGGCCTGGTCCTGTTCCTTGAGGGCGGCGGAGATGGCGCTGACGTTGTGGGCCACTTCCTGTGCCTCGCCGTCGATGCGCGCCAGGGCGGTCTCGGTGGCGCCGACCAGTTCGAGGCTGGTGGCGGCCTGACGGTCGGCCTGCTCCATCGAGCCGAGGCTGCTTTCCACGCCGTCCTGGATCGTGCCGATCAGGCCGCCGATCTCGCCGGTGGCCTTGGCGGTGCGCTCGGCGAGCTTCCTCACCTCGTCGGCGACCACCGCGAAGCCGCGCCCCTGTTCGCCGGCGCGCGCCGCCTCGATGGCGGCGTTGAGCGCCAGCAGGTTGGTCTGCTCGGCGATTTCCTGGATCACCTGGACGATGCCGCCGATCTGCTGCGAGGAATCGCTGAGGGCGGTCACCTGCTCGGTGGAGGCGCGGATCAGGCCGGCGATGCGCCGCATGTTGGCGACGGTCTCGGCCATGCCGTGCATGGTCGCCGTCGTGTCGGCGCGCGAGGCGGCGACCTTCTGGGCGACGACCTCGGCATTCACCGTGGTCTCGCTGATGCTGGTGGAGACCTCCTCGCAGGCGGCGGCGACCGTGGTCGCGGCATCGGCCTGGGCCTGGGAGCCTGAGCGCACCTCCTGGCTGGTGCGGGCGAGGGCGTGGGCGACCGCGGTGACCTTGTCGCTGGAGTCCTTCATGTCCGCGACGATCTGGCGGAAGGTGTGCATCAGGTGGTTGAAGGCGCGGCCGGCGCGCACCACTTCCGTCGGGCCGGTTTCCGGCACGTCGCGCGTGAAGTCGCTTTCGCGGATGGCGAATTCGGCGATCTCCACCTCGGCGTTGAGGGGCACGATGACGCTCAGGGAAATCGCGCGCGCGGCGAACAGCACGACGGCCACCGCCGCCAGGGTGAGCAGCACGTAGGCGTAGAGCAGGCGCTGGCTGGCGCTGACGATGCCGGCGCTGGTGCCGGAAATACCCTCGATGACGACGTTCTCGGTGGCGTGCAGGGCGTCGATCTTCTTGGTGATCTCGCCGAACCAGTGGGTCGGGTCGATGCCGAAGCCGCCGCCGGCGGACTTGTCCAGCAGTTCGCCGCGCATGCGCTGGACTTCCTTGGCCGGCGCCGCGCCGAGCGCCGCCTCCAGGGACTTGAGCGCGGTGTCGTCGGCGGCGCTGCGGTAGATGTCGAGGTAGGCCTCCTGGCGGTGGTGGCGTTCGAGGACCGCGCGCAGGCGCGCCGGTTCCACCGCGTCGGCGGCGAAGATGGCCGTGGTCATGGCGCGTTCCTGGCCGGCCTGCTCCTTGGCGCGCACCAGGGCGAGATAGGCGGTCACCTGGCGCACCACCGTCGGGCTGCTGCTGTACTGGCTGCTGGTGCCGATGATGTCCACCAGCGTGGCGATGGCGCCGGTATAGGCGGCGATCTGGTCGGGCACGCCGATGTCGTGCTTGTCGGCGCGGGCACGGACCTGGGCCAGCGCGTCGAGTTTTGCGCGCGCCTTGCCCTGGATCGCCTGCAGGGCGGTCAGGTCGCCCGCCGCCTGCATTTCGCGGACGTAGGCGGCGAGCCGCTCGTCGCTGTTCTTGCGGATCCCCGGCAGGGTGTCGGCGAATTTTTCGCCCTTCGACTGCAGGAAGCCGGCGGTGGCGCCGCGCTCGATCTGCAGGGTGTGGATCAGCTCGCCGGCCGCGACGGCGACCCGCAGCACTTCCTGGGTCAGCGTGGCGCCGCGGTAGTCGCCGTGGGCGTTGTAGATCAGCTTGGCGGCGGTGAGCGTCAGGGCGATCAGCGGGACGAGGATGAGAAGAAAAAGACGTTGGCGTATGCTGGACATGGTTTGCCTGCTATCTGGCGTGAAGTAGGGATAATACTAAATTCATAGTAATGCAATATCCCCGTTTTATGTCCGGCGCGACTTGCGCAAAGTCAATTTTCTTAATAAATACAATCGCCACGCGACGCGCATGCCAAGGTAGCCGAGGGCGGCCAGGCCGCTCGCCAGCAGCAGCAGGCCGACGGCCAGCGGCAGGCCGAGCCGCAGCAGCCAGTCGGCGAGTTCCCGCAGCCAGTCCCCGAAGGGGTGGGCGACGAATTCCGGCGGCGGCACGAAGGGGGCGGCGTCGCCGAAGAACAGCCGACCGATGCCGTAGGCGAGGATATAGAGCGGAACGATCGTGAAAGGGTTGGTGTAGAGCGTGGTGATCAGGGCGATCGGCAGGTTGATGCGGAACAGGACGGCGCAGATCGCCGCGCCGAGCATCTGGAAGGGGCCGGGGATCAGGCCGCAGAACAGGCCGACCGCCACGCCGCCGGCGGCGGAATGGCGGTTGATGTGCCACAGGCGCGGGTGCAGCAGCGTGTTGCGGAACGGCGCGAGCCAGCGGTTGCCGTGCACCGCGGCGTGGTCGGGCAGGAAGCGGCGGAGCCATTTGCGCATGGAGGCATTGTAAGCATGCCCTGGGCGGCGCTGGCTTTCGCCTTGGGCGTCTGGTGGCTGCAGCAGGCCACCGTCCTGCCAACGCCGACTTTTCTGGCGCTGGGTGCCCTGGCCGGCGCGGGGCTGGGGCTGGCGGGGCGGCGCCGGCGCATTCCGGCGCTTCTCGGCGCGCTGCTGCTCGGCTGGGCCTGGGCGGCGGGCTGGGCCCACTGGCGGCTCGCCGATGCGCTGCCGGTGGAGTGGGAGGGCCGCGACGTCGAGGTCGTCGGCGTCGTCGCCGATCTGCCGCAGCGCTTCGAGCGGGGCGTGCGCTTCGTTTTCGATATCGAGGAGAGCGCCGCGCCGCTGCCGCGCAGGATCGCGCTGTCCTGGTACCGCCAGTTCGAGGCGGCGGAGGAGGAGGGCGACGAGGAGGCGGCGCCGCCGGGCGCGCTGCCCCTGCCGCGCGCCGGCGAGCGCTGGCGCCTGGTCGTGCGCCTCAAGCGCCCGCACGCCAACCTCAATCCTCACGGCTTCGACTACGAGGGCTGGCTGTTCGAGCGCGGCATCCGCGCCACGGGCTATGTCAGAAAGTCGGCGCTGACGGCACGGTGGGACGCGGCGGCGGGCGGCCCCGCCGGCGCCGTCGGGCGCCTGCGCGAGGCGACGCGGACGCGCATCGAGCGCGCGCTGCCGGAGCGGCCCTACGCCGGCATCCTCGCGGCGCTGGCGCTGGGCGACCAGCAGGCGATTTCCCCCGAGCTCTGGCGGCTGTTCGCCGCGACGGGCATCACCCACCTGATGTCGATCTCCGGGCTGCACGTGACCATGGTCGGCGGACTTTTCGCCTGGCTCGTGTCCTGGCTGTGGCGGCGCTCCGCGCGCCTGCCGCTGCTCTGGCCGGCGCAGAAGGCGGCGGCGCTCGCTGGCCTGGCCGGCGCCTGCCTCTACGCGCTGCTCGCCGGCTTCGGCGTGCCGGCGCAGCGCACGCTCTACATGCTCGGCGTGGTGGTGGTCGCGTTGCTCTCGGGCCGCGCCGTCGCCGCGCCGCAGGTCCTCGGCACGGCCCTGCTGCTGGTGCTGCTGCTCGATCCCTGGGCGGTGCTGGCGGCGGGCTTCTGGCTGTCCTTCGGCGCGGTGGCGCTGCTGTTCTACATCGGCGGCGGCGCGCGGGAAGGGCACTGGCTCGGCGGCTGGCTGCGCGCCCAGTGGGCGATGACCCTCGGCCTGCTGCCGCTGCTGCTCGCGCTGTTCCAGCAGTTCTCGCTGGTCTCGCCCTTCGCCAACGCGCTGGCGATTCCCGTCGTCAGCCTGGCGGTCACGCCGCTGGCGCTCGTCGGCTGCCTGCCGGGTTTCGCCTGGGCGCTCGATCTCGCCCACGGGCTGCTGGTGCCGCTCATGGCTTTCCTCCAGTGGCTCGCGGGCTGGCCGGGCGCCGTCTGGCAGCAGCACGCGCCGCCGCCCTGGGCCGTGCCGCTGGCGCTGCTCGGCGCGGCCTGGCTGCTGCTGCCGCGCGGCTTCCCGGCGCGCTGGCTCGGCCTCGTGCTGTTCCTGCCGCTGTTCCTGATTCCGCCCGCACGCCCCGCGCCTGGGGAAATGACGCTCACCGCGCTCGACGTCGGCCAGGGCCAGGCCGTGCATGTGCGGACGGCGACCCGCGACCTGATCTTCGACACCGGCCCGGACTTCGGGGGCGCGGCCGACGCCGGCAGCCGCATCCTCGTGCCCTACCTGCGCGCCGCCGGCGTGGCGCGCCTCGACCGGCTGATCGTCAGCCACGCCGACCGGGACCACGCGGGCGGCGCGGCCTCGCTGCTCGCCGTCGTGCCGGTGGGCGAGACGCTGTCATCCCTGCCAAAGTCGGTTCTGGCGGGACGGTGGTGCGTAGATGGCGAGACTTGGGAATGGGACGGCGTGCGCTTCTCGATTCTCCATCCGGCGCCGGCGGACTATGCGCGCAAGCTACCGAGCAACGCGATGAGCTGCGTGCTGAAGATCGAGAGCGCCCATGGCTCCGTGCTGATTCCCGGCGACGTCGAGGGCCGGGCGGAGGCGGAACTGCTGGCGCGCCATGGCGCGGACTTGCGCGCCGACGTGCTGGTCGCGCCGCACCACGGCGGCAAGCGCACCTCGACGCCCGAATTCGTCGCCGCCGTCGGCGCGCGCGAGGCGCTGTTCCCGGTCGGCTACCGCAACCGCTTCGGCCATCCATATCCGGACGTGCTGGCGCGCTACGCCGCCAGCGGGGCACGCATCCACCGCAGCGACGCCCATGGGGCGGTGCGTGTGGTGTTTGCCGGCGCGACGACGCAAGCGCGCCACGAACGCGAAGCCGCGCGGCGTTACTGGCACAATGCGCCGCTTCGGACTTTAGAGAACCCGCCATGACCCCGATGCGCCAACGCCACGTCCAATGCCTCTCGCCCGCCGGCTTCCACCGCATGGCCTACGTCGAGTGGGGCGAGCCGGCCAATCCGCGCGTGCTGGTCTGCGTCCATGGCCTGACGCGCTGCGGACGCGATTTCGACTACCTGGCCCAGGCGCTGGCCGGCGAGTACCGCGTGGTCTGCCCGGACGTGGTCGGCCGCGGCCAGAGCGACTGGCTGCGCGATAAGGCGCATTACACGATCCACCAGTACGCGGCGGACATGGTGACGCTGCTCGCGCGCCTCGATGTGGAATCGGTGGACTGGCTCGGCACCTCGATGGGCGGCATGATCGGCATGGTGCTCGCCGCCCAGCCGGAGACGCCCGTCGCGCGGCTGATCCTCAACGACGTCGGCCCGGTGATCGGCACCGGCGCGCTCGACCGCATCGGCGAATATCTCGCCCATCCGCCGGACTTCGGCTCGATCGCCGAGGCCGAGGCCTACATCCGCGTCGTCGCCGCGCCCTTCGGCAATCTTTCCGATGCCCAGTGGCGCCACCTCACCGAGCATGTCGTCAAGCTCGCGCCTTCCGGACGCATCGCGCTGCGCTACGACCCGGGTATCGCCGGCCCCTTCGTCGCGGCGATGCAGGCGATGGCCGCGGGCAAGGAGCCCGGCAGCGACATCGAGCTCTGGCCGCTCTACGAGGCGATCCGCTGCCCGACGCTGGCGGTGCGCGGCGCGCATTCCGACCTGCTGTCGGCCGCGACCCTGGCGGCGATGGGCGAGCGCGGTCCGCGCGCGCGGACCGTCGAATTGCCCGACGTCGGCCATGCGCCGATGTTCATGGAGGATGGGCAGGTCGCCGTTGTGAGGGACTTCCTGTTCGACGACTGAGCGCCGTCTCTTTTTCTGCCGAGGCGGCGGGGTCGGGGCGATCTTCTGTTAGACTGCGTCGTGGCGGGTCTCCCCGCATTGCGGGGTGGTGAATCTGGTCAGGGCCGGAAGGCAGCAGCCACAGCCATTTACCGCAAGTGCCGGGGGTCAGGCTCGCCACCCTTCCCCTCTTTCGTTTCATCCGCCGCCTTGTTACAAGGCCCTCAAGAAAACGCAGGGCCGCCCCGAGTTTTCTTGGCCCCTTGAGGGGTGAAATCCGCGCAGCGGATTTCCGGGGTGGGTCATATCCGCTTACATCTCGGATATAGCCCGCTTACAAGACCGGCGCCTAATCTCTCCTACCGATTTCACTCACAAGGAGAGCAACATGAAACGCACCCAAAAGATCATCGCCGGCCTGATCCTCGCCGGCACCCTCAGCGGCGTCGCGCTGGCCCAGGGCCGGGGCGGCTGCGATGGCATGGGCATGATGGGCCAGGGCGGTCCGATGGGGCGCCATGCGGCGATGAAGTTCGATCCCGCCGAGCGCGCCGAGCAGCGCCTCGACTACCTCAAGTACCAGCTCAAGATCACCGCCGCGCAGGAGCCGCTCTGGAATGCCTTCGCCGAGAAGACCAAGGCCCAGGCCGGCAAGGGCATGCAGGCGCCGCGGGGCCAGGCGGCCGACGCCAAGCTCACCGCTCCCGAGCGCATGGCGCGCATGCAGTCCCTCATGGAGGAACGCCTCGCCGCGCTGAAGGGCGTGAGCGAGAGCTTCAACCGGCTCTACACCGCGCTGACGCCCGAGCAGCAGCAGATCGCCGACCGCCACGCGGCGCGCATGGGCAAGGGCGGCATGGGCGGCATGCAGCGCGGTCCGGCCGGCACGCCCGCTCCCGCGGCGACGCCGCAAGGCTGATTGCCCGGCAGGTGAAAACAAGGGGCGTCCCGACCGGGGCGCCCCTTGTCGTTTGTTAGAATCCGGCCCACTATGAGTTACCAAGTCCTGGCCCGCAAGTGGCGCCCGAAGTCCTTCGACACCCTGGTCGGGCAGGAACATGTCGTGCGCGCGCTGACCCACGCGCTCGAACAGCAGCGACTGCACCACGCCTACCTGTTCACCGGCACGCGCGGCGTCGGCAAGACGACGATCTCGCGCATCCTCGCCAAGGCGCTCAACTGCGAGCAGGGCATCACGCCGACGCCCTGCGGCGTCTGCGCCGCCTGCCAGGAGATCGACGCCGGCCGCTTCATCGACTACGTCGAGATGGACGCCGCCTCGAACCGCGGCGTCGAGGACATGGCGGCGCTGCTCGAAAAGGCCGCCTACGCGCCCAACAGCGGCCGCTACAAGGTGTACATGATCGACGAAGTGCACCAGCTCTCCGGCCACGCCTTCAACGCGATGCTGAAGACGCTGGAAGAGCCGCCCGAGCACGTCAAGTTCATCCTCGCCACCACCGACCCGCAGAAGATCCCGGTGACGGTGCTGTCGCGCTGCCTGCAGTTCAACCTCAAGCAGATGCCGCCGGCGCATATCGTCGAGCATCTGACGCGCGTGCTGGAAGCCGAGGGCATCGCCTGCGAGCCGGCCGCGCTGCGCCACATCGCCAAGGCCGCCGCCGGCTCGATGCGCGATGCGCTCTCGCTGCTCGACCAGGCCATCGCCCACGGCGCGGGCCGCATCGAGGAGGAGGGCGTGCGCGCCATGCTCGGCACGGTGGGCGACGACCATCTCTACGCGCTGCTCGACGGCCTGGCCGCCGGCGACATCCACGCCATGCTGGCCGTGGCCGAGACCATGGAGGCGCGCAGCCTGAGTTTCGACTCGGCGCTGCAGGAACTCGCCACGCTGCTGCACCGCATCGCCCTCGTGCAGTTCGCGCCGAACGCGATCCTCGATGCCGCCGAGCGCGAGAAGCTCGCGCCCTACGCCGAGGGTCTCGACGCCGAGTTCCTCCAGCTGTGCTACCAGATCGCCATCCACGGCCGCGACGAACTGGGCCTCGCGCCCGACGAGGCCGCCGGCTTCGGCATGGCGCTGCTGCGCATGCATGCCTTCCGCCCCGCGAGCGGCAACGAGCCGGCAAAAGTTGGCGCTGGCAATACGGTGCCCCGCAGCGCGCCGCCGCCCCGGCCGGCCGCCCAGCCCGAGCGCGCGAACTTCGCCGCCGTGCGCACGGCGCCGCCACCGCCCCAGGCACCGGCCGTCGCTCCCGAAGCGCCGCGCAGCGCGCCCGCGAGCGCACCGTCCGCCGCAGCGGCCGACGACGACTGGCATGCGCTGGTCGCGCGCCTGCCGCTCACCGGCATGGTGCGCCAGCTCGCCCAGCACTGCGAGTTGGCGCGGCTGGACGACGCTCAGATCGCGCTGCGCCTGGCGCCGACCCACAAATTCCTGATGGCGCACCAGGACAAGCTGCAGGCCGAGCTGGCGAGACATTACGGCCGTGCGCTGAAGCTGGAAATCCTGTTGGCCGACACCGAGGGCGAGACGCCCAAGGAGCGCGCCGACAACGTGAAACGCGAGCGCCAGGAGCGCGCCATCGCCGCCATCGAGAGCGATCCCTTCGTGCGCGAGGCCTGCGACCTGTTCGACGCGAGCATCGACGAATCCACCATCAAACCCATTTGAGGACATCCCCATGCTGAACAAAGGCGGCATCGCCAACCTGATGAAACAGGCGCAAAAAATGCAGGAGAACATGGCCAAGGCCCAGGAAGAACTGGGTAACCTGGAGGTCGAGGGCCAGTCCGGCGCCGGCGCCGTCAAGGTCGTCATGACCTGCAAGCACGACGTCAAGCGCGTCACCATCGATCCGTCGGTGATGGACGACAAGGAAATGCTCGAAGACCTGATCGCCGCCGCCCTCAACGACGCCAACCGTCGCGCCGAGCAGACCTCGCAGGAGCGCATGGGCGCGCTCACCGCCGGCCTGCCGCTGCCGCCGGGCATGAAGCTGCCGTTCTAATATCCACGACGAAAGGCGGCGCCATGACGCCGCCCGTCCCGGCCTCGGACCGGGAAAGCAAGGAGGAGACATGCTCAACGGGAAAAAGCACAGGATTCTGTTCGTCTGCATGGGCAACATCTGCCGATCGCCGACGGCGGAGGGGGTGGCGCGCGCCTTGGCCGAGCGCGATGGCGTGCATGGCGTCTTCGAGTTCGATTCGGCGGGCACCCACGGCTACCACGTCGGCAGCGCGCCGGACGCGCGCACGCGCAAGGCGGCGGAGCAGCGCGGCTACGACCTCTCCCCGCTGCGCGCGCGCCAGGTAAATCCCTACGACTTCGTGCGCTTCGACCGCATCCTGGCGATGGACCGCGACAACCTGGGGCTGCTCAAGCAGGCTTGCCCGGAGGAGCACCAAGGCAAGCTCGGCCTGTTCCTGGAGTTCGGCACGCGCTTTCCCGAGGACGAGGTGCCCGATCCCTACTATGGCGGCGAGGAGGGCTTCGAGCTGGTGCTCGACCTGATCGAGGATGCCGCCCAGGGGCTGATTACCCGTCTCGGCAAGGGCTGAAACGGTTGGAATAAAAAAAGCGCCGCGGTTGCCCGCGGCGCTTTTGCGTTGACGGCGCCGGCGGCTCAGTCCTTGCGCTGGGTTTCCACCATCTGCAGGGGCTCGTCGGCGACGACCTGGACCGGCCGGGGCTTGCGGCCCAGCGGCTGGACCGGCGCGGCGACGGCCGGCACGGCGGGCGCGTTCCTGGTTTCGATCAGCTGCAGGCCGGCCTGCTGCAGTTCGGCGGACAGGTCGACCGGTGGTGCGACCACGATCGGCGCGGGTACCGGGACCGGCACGACCGGCACGACGGCCGGGACGGGCTCGGCGACGGCAATCGGCGTGGCGGCGGCTGTTTCGACGGCCGCGGCAACGGGCTGGGCCTCGATCTGTGGTGCCGGAGCGGGCGCGGTGACGGCCACGGGCGCGGGTTCCGCAGCAATTTCGGCCACGGGCGTTTCCTCCGGGACGAAAGTCGGCGCTGGCGGCACGGTGACGGGAGCCGCTGCTACCTCCTGGGCGGCGGGCGGGGTCAGGGCCTCGTTTTCGGCAACGGCGCCGGCTGCGCCTTCCTCGCCGCGGCGCTCGCCGCGGCCGCGACCACCACGCCGGCCGCGCCGACGGTTGCCGTCGCCGGCGGCTTCGGGCACGCCCTCGGTCTGTCCGGGCGCGCCGGCGGCCTGCTGGGCCTCCTTGGGAGCGACTTCGGTTTCAGTCAGGCGCGGCTCGCCACGGTTGTCGCGGCGGCCTTCGGTGTTGCGCGGCTCTTTGCGCTCACCGCGTTCCTTGCGTTCGCCGCGCTGTTCACGGCCCTCGCGCTGCTCCTTGCCAGTGGTTTCGCCGCGCTCCTTGCGCTCGCCGCGCTCGGGACGCTCGCCGCGTTCGCCACGCTCGCGACCTTCACGTCCCTCGCGGCCTTCGCGACGGTTGCGGCCGCCCCTGTCGCCGCGTTCGCCCCGTTCGCCTTTCTCGCGGCGGCCGGGCTTGTCGCTCTTCTTCGCGGGCGCCTCGACGGCTTCTTCCTTCTTGTCGCCGGAGAACCAGGAGAGGATCTTGGCGAAGAGGCCGGGTGCGGGGGCCGGTGCCGGCGCCTCCTTCGGCGCGACGGTGGGCGCGGGCTGGTCGGGGGTGATGCCCTTGACGGCGGCCTCGGGACGCGGCGTCTTGCCTTCCGCTTGAGCGGCCGCGGAGGACTTCTCCTCCTCTGTCGGCTTCACGGCCATCTCGTAGCTGGCGAGCGTCGTGCCTTCCTGGTTGAGCTGGTCGTGGCGCAGGCGGATGATCTCGTGCTGCGGGGTTTCGAGGTGGCGGTTCGGGATGATCAGCAGGTTGACGCGGTGGCGCGTCTCGATGCGGGCGATGTCCACGCGCTTCTCGTTGAGCAGGAAGGTGCCGACGTCGACGGGCACCTGCACGTGGATCGCGCCGGTGTTCTCCTTCATCGCCTCCTCTTCGAGGATGCGCAGGATGTGCAGGGCGGCGGACTCGGTGGAGCGGATGTGGCCGGTGCCGGTGCAGCGCGGGCAGGTGATGTAGCTGGTCTCGGCCAGGGCCGGGCGCAGGCGCTGGCGCGAGAGTTCCAGCAGGCCGAAACGCGAGATCTTGCCGGTCTGGACGCGCGCGCGGTCGAAGTGCAGGGCGTCGCGCAGGCGGTTCTCGACTTCGCGCTGGCTCTTGGAGGACTCCATGTCGATGAAGTCGATGACGATCAGGCCGCCGAGGTCGCGCAGGCGCAGCTGGCGGGCGATTTCGTCGGCGGCTTCGAGGTTGGTGCGCAGCGCGGTTTCCTCGATGTCGGCGCCCTTGGTGGCGCGGCCGGAGTTGACGTCCACCGCCACCAGCGCTTCGGTGTGGTCGATGACGACGGCGCCGCCGGAGGGCAGATTGACCTGCCGCGAGTAGGCCGACTCGATCTGGTGCTCGATCTGGAAGCGCGAGAACAGCGGCACGTCGTCGCGGTAGCGCTTGACGCGCGCCACGTTGCCCGGCATCACGTGGGCCATGAACTGCTGGGCCTGCTCGAAGATGTCGTCGGTGTCGATGAGGATCTCGCCGCTCTCGGGCTGGAAGTAGTCGCGGATGGCGCGAATCACCAGGCTGGACTCCTGGTAGATCAGGAAGGCGCCGGACTGGGCCTTGGCGGCGCCGTCGATGGCGGTCCACAGCTGCAGCAGATAGTTGAGGTCCCACTGCAGTTCCTCCGCGCTGCGGCCGATGCCGGCGGTGCGCGCGATCAGGCTCATCCCGGAGGGGACGTCGAGCTGGTCCATGACCTCGCGCAGTTCCTGGCGGTCCTCGCCCTCGATGCGGCGCGAGACGCCGCCGCCGCGCGGGTTGTTTGGCATCAGCACGAGGTAGCGGCCAGCCAGGGAGATGTAGGTGGTCAGCGCCGCGCCCTTGTTGCCGCGCTCGTCCTTTTCGACCTGGACGATGAGCTCCTGGCCGACCTTGAGCGCATCCTGGATGCGGGCGCGGCCGGGTTCGAGGTCGGGCTGGAAATAGCTGCGCGAGACTTCCTTGAACGGCAGGAAACCATGGCGCTCGGCGCCGTAATCGACGAAGGCGGCTTCGAGGCTGGGCTCGATGCGGGTGATGACCGCCTTGTAGATGTTGCTCTTGCGTTGTTCCTTGGCGGCCGATTCGATGTCGAGATCAATGAGTTTCTGACCATCGACGATCGCGACGCGGAGTTCCTCGGCCTGCGTCGCATTGAACAGCATGCGTTTCATGTGTGCTCCCACGCGCGGGCAGGAAGGCACGACAAATCACGCCGCTAATGGGTTGCGGCGTTCAGTGGATTTGCGGGATCAGGCTCATCGGTGGAGGCGAGGGTCTGGGCAAAAGGGTTGGAGATTTGTCGTTTTTCTGATACGACCCCGGCCGGCGTTGTGCGCCGGCGCGGCATCGGTGATCAAAGCCTGTTTAGCCTGGAATGCGCGTAAAAAATGTCTTGAGACGAAGTAGTATCGCTGCTTCGGGCGAGCGACATACCCTGGGCCCGCGGGACGGGAGGTTTGCCGGCGACCGTATGGCGGGTCGGCGGATCGTCTTGCCTGTCCCTCGCCGGCGGGGCGGTTCTCTGGAAGTCCGGAACACGCACTGTCGGCAACATCGCCGAACGACGCCCCGGAACCGCTTCGTGTCGCCGGGCACGCCGTCCGGAGACGGCAAAGCTCGGGCATTATATTGCGGATGAAAGAGTTGAGCAAAGAATCGGTTACATTTCTTGAAGTCGGCGAGGACGGGGCCGGCCAGCGCATCGACAACTACCTCATGAAGCACCTCAAGGGGGTGCCGAAGAGCCACGTCTATCGCATCCTTAGAAGCGGCGAGGTGCGCGTGAACAAGGGACGGGCGACCGCCGACCGGCGCCTGGAGATGGGGGACCGGGTAAGGGTGCCGCCGGTGCGCGTGGCCGAGAAGGCCGATGATGCCCCCGTGCCGGCCAGGGACTTCGCGGTGGTTTACGAGGACGACGCGCTGATCGTCATCGACAAGCCGGCCGGCGTGGCCGTCCATGGCGGCAGCGGCGTCAGCTACGGGGTGATCGAGCAGATCCGCCGGGCGCGCCCCGCCGCGCGCTTCCTCGAACTCGCCCATCGTCTCGATCGGGAGACTTCCGGCCTGCTGGCGATCGGCAAGAAGCGTAGCGCCCTGACCCGGCTGCACGACCAGTTCCGCGACGGCGCCATCGACAAGCGCTACCTCGCCCTGGTCAAGGGGCGCTGGCGCGACCAGTTGCGCAATGTGAAGCTACCGCTACTCAAGTACCTGACGGCGGAAGGGGAGCGGCGCGTGCGCGTTTCGCCCGAGGGCAAGGAATCCCATTCCATCATGCGCCTGCAGCGGCGCTGGAACACGCCTTTCGGGGAGTTCAGTCTGCTCGAAGTGGAACTGCGCACCGGGCGCACCCATCAGATCCGCGTACACCTCGCCCACCTGGGCTTTCCGATCGTCGGCGACGAAAAATATGGCGATTTCGGCCTCAATCGCGACTTGCAAAAGCATGGGTTGAAACGCATGTTCCTGCATGCAGCGTCGATGCGTCTGCCCCACCCCCTGAGCGGGGAGCCCCTGGCGCTGTCCGCGCCCCTGCCAGCGGAGCTGGCGAAATTCGTCGAAAGGATCGAGAAAGCAGATGGAAACCGGGATGCCGTCGCGGCGCTATGAACTGATCGTCTTCGACTGGGACGGCACGCTGATGGATTCGGCGGGCATGATCGTGCATTGCGTCCAGGCCGCAGCGCGCGACCTCGGACTGGAGCCGCCGCCGGAGGAGCGGGCACGCCACATCATCGGCCTCGGGCTCGGCGACGCCCTGCGCCATGCGCTGCCCGATCTGCCCGAGGACCACTACGAGGATCTCGTCGAGCGCTACCGCCATCACTATCTTTCCCGCGACCATGAGCTGGCCCTGTTCGCGGGGGCCGACGCGCTGGTGCAGGCGCTGGCCGAGGGGGGCTACTGGCTCGGGGTGGCGACCGGCAAGTCGCGACGCGGGCTGGAACGGGCGCTGGAGCACAGCGGCATCGGGGCCTGCTTCCATGCGACGCGCTGCGCCGACGAATGCCATTCCAAACCCCATCCGCAGATGCTGGAGGAGCTGATGGCCGAGTTCGCCGTCGCGCCGGCCGCGACCCTGATGATCGGCGACACCACCCACGATCTGCTGATGGCCCGCAACGCCGGCGTCGATGCCGTCGCCGTCAGCTACGGCGCCCATCCGCGCGATGCCCTGGAGGCGGTGGCGCCGCGCTATTGCGCCCATTCGATCGGTGAACTGGCGGCGTGGCTGACGGCGAACGCCTGATCTGCGCCGGCAGCGCGCTGGAAGACGGCGGTCGCGGCCTGCGCTTCGAAGTGGAATGGCGTGGCCGCCGGGAGCCGGCCTTCGTGATTCGCTACCGGGACCGGGTGCATGCCTATCTCAATCGTTGCGGCCATGTCCCGATGGAACTGGACTGGAACGAGGGCGAGTTCTTCGATATCACCGGGCTATACTTGATCTGCTCGACGCACGGTGCCCTGTATGCGCCCGGAACGGGAGCTTGCGTGGGCGGTCGCTGCAACGGTCGGGGGCTGCAGCCCCTGCCGGTGGTGGAGCGCGATGGTAGTGTTTATTTGATGCGGGAAGGCAATTGAAGTGACGGAAGATTCGAACTGGGAACGCAGAATTCTGGAAAAAGTGGCGCTGGAAGCCGTCAGCGAGCAAAGACGCGCGCGGCGATGGGGAATATTTTTCAAGCTGCTGGGCTTCGTCTATGTGACGGCGCTGCTTGCGGCCCTGGTGGATTGGGATGCTGTGAATCCCGAGGGCGAGGCCGGCCGGCATACCGCGCTGGTGGAGATGCATGGCGTGATCCAGGCCCGCGGGGACGCCAATGCCGACGATATCGTCGGCGCCCTGCAGGCCGCCTTCGATTCCAGGGGCACGGCGGGTGTGGTGCTGCGCATCAACAGTCCGGGCGGCAGCCCGGTGCAGGCGGGCATCATCACCGACGAGATCCGCCGCCTGCGCGCCAAGCATCCCGAGACGCCGCTTTACGTGGTGGTCGAGGACATCTGCGCCTCCGGCGGCTACTACGTGGCGGCGGCGGCGGACAAGATCTTCGTGGACAAGGCCAGCATCGTCGGCTCGATCGGCGTGCTGATGGACGGCTTCGGCTTCACCGGCAGCATGGACAAGCTCGGCGTCGAGCGCCGCTTGCTGACCGCAGGGGAGAACAAGGGCTTCCTTGATCCGTTCTCGCCGCAGAACGAACGCCACAAGACGCACGCCCAGGGCATGCTCAACGACATTCACCAGCAGTTCATCGACGTGGTGCGCCAGGGGCGCGGCAAGCGCCTCAAGGAGACGCCGGAGATGTTTTCCGGTCTGATGTGGACGGGAGCGAAGAGCGTCGAACTTGGCTTGGCTGACGGCTTCGGCACGGTGGATTCCGTGGCGCGCGAGGTGATCAAGGCCGAGGAGGTGCGCGATTACACGATGAAGCCGAACCTGGCCGAGAAGTTCGCCCGCCGCTTCGGCGCCGACGTGGCCGCTGGGCTCGGGAATGTCTTGGCCCGTGGCGTCAGCGTGCGCTGAGCAGCAGGAAGACGGTCGGCCGCCGGTCGAGCGCCGGCCGGGGCGCGCGGCGCCAGTCTTCGATGCGGCGGGTAGCTACCGTTTCGCCGGCGGTGCTCAGATCGCTCGCCAGGCAGAGCAGGGTGCGCGGCGCGCAGGTCGTCAGCAATGCGTCGAATAGTGCCTCGTTGCGATAGGGCGTTTCGATGAAGATCTGCGTCTGCGACTTCTGGCGCGACTCCTTCTCCAGTTCCACGATGCGCCGGCCGCGTTCGGGGTCGCGGGGCGGCAGGTAGCCATGGAAGGCGAAGCGCTGGCCGTCGAGGCCGGATGCCATCAGTGCCAGCAGCAGCGAGGAAGGGCCGACCAGCGGCCGAACGGCGATGCCGCTTTCGTGGGCGCGTCGCACCAGCAGGGCGCCCGGGTCGGCGACGCCGGGGCAGCCCGCTTCCGACATCAGGCCGACATCGAGTCCGTCGTGCAGCGGCTGCAGCAGTCGCTCGATATCCGCCGGCTGGAGCGGTTCAGGCAACTGCTCGATGGCGATTTCCCGCAGCGGGACGGGGTGGCCCAGCCATTTGAGCGAGGCGCGGGCGGTCTTCGCGTTCTCGGCGATGAAGTGCGTCAGGCGGCAGGCGGCCGCCTGGGTGGCGGTCGGCAGCACGGCATGCCAGTCCGATTCGCCGAGCTGGGTCGGCAGCAGGTAAAGCGTTCCGGGCATGGGCCGGGCGGGTCAGGGCAGCGGGATGCCTTCGGCGCGCAGCATCTCGGCGAGCGCGATGAGCGGCAGGCCGACCAGGGAGGTCGGATCGTCGCTGCGCATCCATTCGAGCAGGCTGACGCCGAGGGCCTCGGAACGGGCGCTGCCGGCACAGTTGAGCGCGTCTTCCTTGTCGAGGTAGCGTTCGATTTCCTCGTCGGCCAGTTCGCGGAAGCGCACTTCGGTGGGGACGCCGCGCACATGGCTGCGGCCGCTGCGGCTGTTGAGCAGGCACAGGCCGGTATGGAAGATCACGACCTTGCCGGAGAGTTGGCGCAGCTGGGCGCGTGCCTTGTCGCGCGTGCCGGGCTTGCCGAAGCGCAGGTCGCCGCAGTAGGCGACCTGGTCGGAGCCGATGATCAGGGCGTCCGGGTAGCGTTGCGTGACGGCGGTGGCCTTGGCGACCGCCAGGCGCTCGGCGGTGGCGGCGGGGGCCTCGCCGGGCAGGGGGGTTTCGTCGGTCTCGGGGGCGCAGACCTCGAAGGGGTGCTGCAGGCGGCCGAGCAGTTCGCGGCGGTAGGGCGAGGTGGATGCCAGGATCAGTTGTGGCATGGCTGGTTTCGGGTTACGGGATGTTTTTGCAGGCTTTTCTGGTGAATAAGCCTTTGACTGGGAGGGGCGGCGCATGATAGCATTCGATGTTTATGTCGTGCCGGGAAGATCAAGATTTTGCGGAAGCGGTCATCGACAGCCTGAAGTTCGCGGCTGACGGGGATTGTCTTGCCGGCAGGCTCGCCGTGTCGCGCTTGGCGCGGCTCGACGACGTGCTGGTGTCGCGGGATGGCTGGCTGGATTGCCGGCTGAGCGGGTTTCGCGAGCGCGACGAGAGTGGTGCGGAGAAGTTCGGCCTGCATCTGCAGGTGTCGGGTCGGCTGGGCTTGCGTTGTCAGCGCTGTCTCGGCGAGGTCGGGTTCGAATGCGCGATCGACAGCCGCTTGCTGCTGATGCCGCCCGGTGTGCCGAGCAGCGAATGGCCCGAGGACGAACTGGAGGCGGACGATTACGACGCCATTCCGGCGAACCGGGAGATGGCGCTGCTGGAGTTGGTCGAGGAAGAGGTTTTATTGGCGCTGCCGGTCGTGCCGCGCCATGCGGAGTGTCGGTTTCCGGCGGATGTCGGGGCTGAAGAAGAGGAAAGCGAGCCGTCGCCCTTCGCGGCGCTGGCTGGTTTGAAGAAACATTGAATCGAATTTCGAAGTAAGGAGTCATCATGGCTGTCCAACAGAACAAGAAGTCCCCCTCCAAGCGCGGCATGCATCGTTCCCACGATTTCCTCAGCGCGCCCCCCCTCGCCATCGAGCCGACCACCGGTGAGGTGCATCTGCGCCACCATATCTCCCCGTCGGGCGTCTATCGCGGCAAGAAGGTCGTCAAAGCCAAGGGCGAGTGATCTCCCTGCGCCAGAATCGCGGCCGGGCGTGCGAGCGCCCGGCCGTTTTTAGTTCCGGCATGACGTCCGCGCCAGCGGGCATCTGCCGTCTTCGCGAACCCGCTTCATGGCGCGTGCCTGAATGACCATCACGCTTGCTGTCGACTGCATGGGCGGCGACCACGGTCCGTCCGTGGTGGTCCCGGCGGTTTTCGAGTTCTTGCGGCACGACCTGGACTGCTCGGCGATCCTGGTCGGTCGGGAGGAGGTTCTGCAGCCCCTGCTCGCCCAGGCGGACGCCGCCTTGCGTGCGCGTTGCGCGCTGCAGCATGCGAGCGAGGTCGTCGACATGGACGAGCCGGTCGCCTCCGCCTTGCGCAACAAGAAGGATTCCTCGATGCGCGTGGCGGCCAACCTGGTCAAGGAGGGCCGCGCCGACGCCGCGGTATCCGCCGGCAACACCGGCGCCCTGATGGCGATTTCCCGCTTCGTGCTGAAGACGCTGCCCGGCATCGACCGGCCGGCGATCGCCTCGACCCTGCCGACCATGAAGGGCCATACCTACATGCTCGATCTCGGCGCCAACGTCGATTGTGCGCCCGAGCACCTGCTGCAGTTCGGCATCATGGGCGCGATGCTGGCCGCCGCGCTGGAACACGACGAGCGCCCGAGCGTCGGCCTGCTCAACATCGGCGAGGAGGACATCAAGGGCAACGAGGTGGTCAAGCGCGCCGGCGAACTGCTCAAGGCGAGCGGGCTCAACTTCCTCGGCAACGTCGAGGGGGACGACATCTACAAGGGCACCGCCGACGTCGTCGTCTGCGACGGCTTCGTCGGCAACGTCGCCCTGAAGACCTCCGAGGGTCTGGCGCGCATGGTCAGCACCTTCCTGCGCCAGGAGTTTTCGCGCAATCCGCTGACGCAACTGGCCGGGTTGATCGCCATGCCGGTGCTCAAGGCCTTCAAGTCGCGGCTCGATCCGCGCCGCTACAATGGGGCGAGCCTGCTCGGCCTCAAGGGGGTGGTGGTGAAGAGCCACGGTTCCGCGGATGTCTTCGCCTTCCGCCACGCGCTCGCGCAGGCCGCCGAGGCGGCGCGCCAGCGCCTGCCGGAAAAGATCGCGGCGCGCATGGCCACCGTCGCGCCAGCGCCGACTTTTGCCACCGATTGAAAATGGAATTCCCGCGATGATCCATTCCCGCATCACCGGCACCGGCAGCTACCTGCCGGGGGATCCGGTCGGCAACGCCGCCCTGATCGCCGCCTACGGCATCGAGTCCTCGGATGAGTGGATCGTCGAGCGCACCGGCATCCGCACGCGCCACCTGGCCCCGCCGGGCACCGCCGCCAGCGATCTTGCCCTGGTGGCCTGCCAGCGCGCCCTGGAGGCAGCCGGCCGGGAGCCGAACGACATCGACCTGATCATCGTCGCCACCTCGACGCCCGATGTCATCTTCCCGAGCACGGCGACGATCCTGCAGGACAAGCTCGGCATCGCCAACGGCGGCGCCGCCTTCGATCTGCAGGCGGTGTGCAGCGGCTTCCTCTACGCGCTCTCGGTGGCCGACAAATTCATCCGCTCCGGTTCGCACCGGCGCGCGCTGGTGGTCGGCGCCGAGGTGTTCTCGCGCATCCTCGACTGGCGCGACCGCGGCACCTGCGTGCTGTTCGGCGACGGTGCCGGCGCGGTGGTGCTCGAGGCGAGCGATGCGCCGGGCGTGCATGCCACGGCGCTGCATGCCGACGGCCGCCACCGCCACATCCTCTCGGTCGCCGGCCATCTGCATGGCGGCCAACCCTTCGGCGATCCCTTCCTGCGCATGGACGGCCAGGCGGTGTTCAAGTTCGCCGTCAAGGTGCTGGCAGAGGTCGCCGAGGAAGTGATGGCCGCCGCCGGCAAGACGGCGGATCAGGTCGACTGGCTGGTGCCGCACCAGGCCAACATCCGCATCATGCAAGCGACGGCGAAGAGGCTGCACCTGCCCCAGGAGAAATGCATCGTCACCGTCGACCGCCATGGCAACACCTCGGCGGCCTCGGTGCCGCTCGCCCTCGACGAGGCGGTGCGCACGGGAAAAGTCGGCGCCGGCGACACGGTGCTGCTCGAAGGCGTCGGCGGCGGCTTCGCCTGGGGCGCCGCGCTGGTCACCTTGTGAAATCCTCTCCCGGCGCAATGCCTGCCTGCGTGGGCGTTGGCCTTCACTAAAGACTCACGGAGAACAGAATGAAGTTTGCGTTTGTCTTCCCCGGTCAGGGCTCCCAGTCCCTCGGCATGATGGCCGCCTATGGCGACAGCGCCGTGGTGCGCGCCACCTTCGACGAGGCTTCCGCCGCCCTCGGCCACGATCTCTGGCAACTCGTCACCGACGGACCGGCCGAGGCCCTCTCCCAGACCGTGAATACCCAGCCCCTGATGCTCACCGCGGGCATTGCCGTGTGGCGGCTCTGGCAGGAGAAGGGCGGCAGCGAACCCGCCATGCTCGCCGGCCACAGCCTCGGCGAGTACTCGGCCCTGGTCGCCGCGGGCGTGCTGCCGCTGAAGGATGCCGTGCCGCTGGTGGAACTGCGCGCCAAGGCGATGCAGGAAGCCGTGCCGGCGGGCGCGGGTGCCATGGCGGCGATCATGGGCCTGGATGCCGAGGCCGTGAAGGCCGCCTGTGCCGAAGCGGCCAATGGCGAGGCCGTGCAGGCCGTGAATTTCAACTCTCCCGAGCAGACGGTGATCGCCGGCCAGGCTGCCGCCGTGCAGCGCGCCGCCGATGCCTGCAAGGCCAAGGGCGCCAAGCGCGCGGTGATGCTGGCCGTGTCCGCGCCCTTCCATTCCTCGCTGATGCAGCCGGCGGCGGAGCGCCTGCAGGCCGCGCTGGCGAGGCTTGAATTCAAGACGCCGGTGATTCCCGTGATCAACAACGTCGATGTCGCCGTCGTCGCCGACCCGGCCGGAATCAAGGCCGCGCTGGTGCGCCAGGCCGCGGCGCCGGTGCGCTGGGTCGAGACCATGCGCGCCATGCAGGCCGCCGGCGTCACCCACGTCTTCGAATGCGGCCCGGGCAAGGTGCTCAACGGTCTGACCAAGCGCTGCGCCGACGGCCTGGCCGGCGGCGCGATGAACGATCTGGCCGGCGTCGAGGCGACGCTGGCCGCGGTGAAGGGGTAACGGCATGCTCAAGGGACAGATCGCTCTGGTCACCGGCGCCTCGCGCGGCATCGGCCGCGCCATCGCCATGGAACTCGGCACGCAGGGCGCGACCGTCGTCGGTACCGCCACCTCGGCGGCCGGCGCCGCCGACATCCAGCAGGCCTTCGACGCCGCCGGCTTCACCGGCTGGGGCGCGGAACTCAACGTCACCGATCCGGCCGCCTGCGAGGCGCTGATCGGCGCGATCGAAAAGAAGTACGGCGCCGTCTCGATCCTGGTGAACAACGCCGGCATCACCCGCGACAACCTGGCGATGCGCATGAAGGACGAGGAATGGGATGCCGTGATCGACACCAACCTCAAGGCGGTGTTCCGCCTGTCGCGCCTCGTCATGCGCGCGATGATGAAGGCGCGCTTCGGCCGCATCATCAACATCACCTCGGTGGTCGGCAGCTCGGGCAATCCCGGCCAGGCCAACTACTGCGCCGCCAAGGCCGGTGTGGCCGGCATGACGCGCGCGCTGGCCCAGGAACTGGGCAGCCGCAACATTACGGTGAACTGCGTCGCCCCCGGCCTGATCGACACCGACATGACCAAGGGCCTGCCCGAGGAGCAGAAGCAGGCGATGCTCAAGGCGATTCCGGCCAACCGCCTCGGCCAGCCCGAGGACGTGGCCCATGCGGTGGCCTTCCTCGCCAGCGCCAGGGCCGGCTTCGTCACCGGCGTGAC
>JANJVS010000144.1 GCA_024709955.1 Rhodocyclaceae bacterium | reverse complement strand
CTGTGCTTCGAGTCCGTCGTCGCCTTGAAGCGTCGCTTGTGCCGGGCACGGATGTTGTTCTCCTTCATGAGCCGCTCGACACGCTCCTTGCTGGCAGGGAATCCCCGGCCACGAATTTCTTCGGTCATTCTCGGGCTGCCGTAGGCGCCCTTGAACTCGGCGTGGATGGCCCGGATCAGCACCAGCATCTGCGCATCCGTCAGACGCTTGCGGTGCGGCGTGCCGCCTCGCTTCCATGCCTGATACCCACTCATGCTCACCGACAGCGTCGCGCACATCGCCGGCAGCGGGTAGGCTCGCCGCTGCCCGTCGATCCAGGCGTACTTCACAGCGCATCTTTCGCGAAGTACGCCGTCGCTTTTTTTAGGATTTCGCACTCCATCCTGAGCCGCGCATTCTCGGCGCGCAGCCGTGACAGTTCCATCTGTTCCGGCGTGACGACCTTGGCGCCCGTCGGATTCAATTGCCCTCGCTCGGCGGCCTTGACCCAGTTGCGCAGCGTCTGCTCGACCAGCCCCAATTCCCGTGCCACCGGCCCCACTCCTTGCCCAGACTTCACCCGCTTGACGGCCAGCTCCTTGAACTCGGCCGTGTATTCCTGCTTCGGAATCTTGAACATCAACTTCCTCCTTCTTCGTCATCCTACCTGCTCTCCTGGAAGACGAAATTTCGGGGGAAGCTCAGGTCACAAGTAAATCGCTTCGCTGTACGAAAGGCTAATTCACGGAAAAACGGCACGCATCCACAAAGTAATATGTCATGTATTTTTCATTGCATTCTGTGAAAAACAACAGTAGGCTGAAGCCGCTAATGCATACGGAAACTTCACCTGCCAAGGAGCCAATCATGCGTGTCAAATTGCTTGCAGCCATCCTGACGGTCTCGCTGTCCGCCCTGTCTGGCAATGCCGTGTCGGCCGGCCGCGTACTCGCCAATGGGAAAATCGAGGGGGCGTACATCATCGGTTTCAAGAAGCCGGAAAAGGGTGCGAAGCCCATCGTCCAACCGGGAATCCGCATCGAAGACCGGGCCGACAAAACCCCGCCGCCCTTCGGCGAGCACAGCACCGGCCAAAGCAAGCTCGAGGTGGCCGCCGCGCTCGGCCTGAACGGCGAGGTGACCCATATCCTGGATGCCATCAATGCCATCCACGTCCATATCGACGAAAAGGAGGCCGAGCGCCTGCGGCAGCACCCGCAGGTCGAGTATGTCCAGCAGGATGGCATTACCTACTTGGGCACGACACAGGCCAACCCCGGATGGGCGCTCGATCGCTTCGACGAACCGGGCGAGCCGATGGCACTGGACAACACTTACGAATACAACGCCGATGGCACGGGCCGCACCATCTACATAATCGACACCGGGATCAATCTCAACAACACCAATCTGATCAACGAATTCGGTACGCGCGCAGAAGTCGTCTATGACGTTAACGGCGGCAGTGGCGAAGATTGCGTACAGTTTGGCGGTCATGGCACCAAGGTCGCCAGCCTAGCCGCCGGTAGTACCAAGGGGGTAGCCAAGAACGCATTTCTTAAGATCGCAAAAATAACCACAGATTGCAGTCGTGAATCGGTTGACGCGACTTCGGTCTTTGCATTCAATTGGCTGGCGCTCAATGCCCCTCACGGTACGATCGCGAACTGGAGTAACTGGAATGCTAGTCCAAATTATGACTGTAATGTTCCATACTCCAATCCCAGCTTGGAGGCTGCGATTCGTAATGCC
Source organism: Rhodocyclaceae bacterium (assembly GCA_024709955.1). Classification (GTDB taxonomy): domain Bacteria; phylum Pseudomonadota; class Gammaproteobacteria; order Burkholderiales; family Rhodocyclaceae; genus Sulfuricystis. The sequence goes on along the minus strand of JANJVS010000144.1, from coordinate 5,845 downwards.
TACCAGCATGGAATAATCGTCGTCGTCATTGCCGGCAACGATGGATGCGATACCAGCAACTATACGCCAGCCAACATACCGGAGGCATTCGTGGTCGGAGCTACCAGCAACCTCAAGCGTTCCGTAGGCAAAGATGCGATATGGGACGAAAACCGTAAGCCGTGGATTTCCCGAAAGGGTTGGAATATCGCTGGATTTGCCCCCGGACAGCAGGTGGCCGTTATCGACAGCGCCGGCAACAATACTACCGCCTCGGGAACGTCAATGTCCGCCCCCTTGGTTTCCGGATTATTCGCCGTTGCCTGCCAAATTAGCGCGCTATCGTGCGATACCGCGCCCACAGGAATGCTCTATGACGGGATGAAGCAGTTTGCCACGGTCGGTTCGGTAGTCAATAAAGATGGTTCAGCCTTGACCGGCGCCTACTCCAGATTCTTCTGGAAGCCGGCTTGGTGACACGCCCGATTTAAGACCGGCTTACACTCGGCGGCCAACAATTGTCGGTTGGCAGTTGCTAGTCGCCCTCCATTTCTGACATGTAGGAGAGCGCGATGTCATCTAAACGGACTGTCGGTATGTTTATAGCCCTGTTCTGGCTGCCGCTCGCGGCGCTGGCCGCGGACTCGCCCGATTACCAGGGGGGCGTCCTGACCGTGCCGCGCGTCGACACGTCTGAACAGGTCGGCCAGTACCAGGATGCGACGCTGCGCCTGGGGCAGGACGGCAAGTGGCAGCTCGAATCTTTGCGGTCGATGGAGTACAACGCGGGCGTGCTCAAGATGCCGGTTGTATCCATCGAGCCTGTCGTTACCCAGTCCTTTCCTGTGGGCGTGTATCTGCGCGCGGTTACCTATTTCCCATCTTGCGGTTATCGGGACACCGTCAAGCTGCTTCAGCGACGGCAAGGGACGCATATAGAAGCCGCGATCACCATCGCCTATCGTCCTCAGTTACCGGATGATGGCTATGCTTGTACTGGCGAAGCCCCTGTACTCATCAAGCTGACGATACCCCTGGATGTCTATGGCCTGAGCGCCGGTACCTACACCTACGACTTGAATGGCGTCACCGGCAGCTTCACGCTCGATAGCGACAACGGGTTTGCCGACGATTGCAAGGCAACTGATGTCGAATACTGTCCGCCCTGAAATCCCGGCACCGGCGAACGGCGCGACGCGTTTTAGTGCTCGCTATCTGCGTTGCTTGCATTGATGAACTTCCGGCGAGAGGCGGACCGTTTTCCACCGTCCCACCAGCCCCACGGGGATTCCCGTCGGTCACGCCGACTTTTACTCGGCGATGCGGCGCAGTCCGGCGGGGTCGAGGATTTCGATTTGTTCGCGGCCGAGGCGGACGAGGCCCTGGTCGGCGAAGCCCTTGAGCAGGCGGCTGACCATTTCGCGCACGCTGCCGAGTTCGTCGGCGAGTTGCTGGTGCGTGGTGTGCAGCTGGCGGCCCTTGCCGAGCAGCAGGTGGGCGAGGCGCTGGTCGAGCTTGCGGAAGGCGACGGCTTCGACGAGCTGCATGAGCTCGGCGATGCGCTCGGTGAACAGGTGGAAGACGAAGTCGCGGAAGGCCTGCTGCGACAGCAGCTCGTCGAACAGCGCGCGTGGCATGAAGACCAGGGCGGTTTCGGTTTCGGCGACGCCGCGGGCGTTGTAGTCGCTGCGGCCGAGCAGGCAGCTCGACGTGATGATGCAGCTTTCGCCGGGCAGCACGCGGTAGAGCGGCAGCTCGCGGCCGTTGGCGGCGAGCTTGAGGACGCGGATGCCGCCGGCGAGCACGAAGGGGAAGCCGAGGCAGGGCTGGCGGTCGTCGAACAGCACGGTGCCGGCGGGCACCGTCATGGTCTGGCTCTCGCCCGCCAGCCGCGCCCGCAGCGGCGCGGGCAGAGCGTCGAGCACGGGGTAGAGCTGGGCGAGGGTCGCGTCCATTTCAGTCGGCGATCTCGGCGATGACGGGTGCGTGGTCGGAGGGGCGCTCCAGCTTGCGCGGTGCCTTGTCGATGGCGCAGGCGCGGCAGCGGCCGGCGAGTTCCGGCGAGAGCAGGATGTGGTCGATGCGCAGGCCGAGGTTGCGGCGGAAGGCCATCATGCGGTAGTCCCACCACGAAAAGCTCTTCTCCGGCTGCTCGAAGCGGCGGAAGGCGTCGGAAAGACCCAGGTCGATGAAGGCGCGGAAGGCGGCACGCTCCGGTTCGCTGCAGAGGATCTTGCCCGCCCAGGCCTCGGGGTCATGCACGTCGCGGTCTTCCGGCGCGATGTTGAAGTCGCCGAGCAGGGCGAGGCGCGGATGACGCGCCAGTTCGGCGCGCAGCCAGTCGGTCAGCGCGGCGAGCCACTTGAGCTTGTAGGCGTATTTTTCCGAGCCGACTTCGCTGCCGTTGGGCATGTAGGCGCAGACCAGGCGCACGCCGTTCACCGTCGCGGCGAGGATGCGTTTCTGCGGGTCGGCGAAGCCGGGGATGTCGGGCCGCACGTCGGTGGGCTCGGCGCGGGCGAGGATCGCCACGCCGTTGTAGGTCTTCTGTCCGTTGTGCAGCGCGCGGTAGCCGGCGGCCGCGAGTTCGGCGAAGGGGAAGCCCTTGTCCTCGGTCTTGGTCTCCTGCAGGCAGAGCGCGTCGGGCTGGACGGCGGCCAGCCAGTCGAGCACGTGGGGCAGGCGGACCTTCAGCGAATTGACGTTCCAGGTGGCGATTTTCACGGGCGGGCTCCACGGTGAAGGGGGCGATGATACGCCACTCGCGGCGGCCGTCCGGCGCGGCGGCGCGGCCTATAATCGCCGCGTCCGCACTTCTCCGCAGGAGCGTTCCGATGACCGCGCAAGACGACCGCCGCCAGTTCTGGCGCGCCCATTTCCAATCCCCCGTGCAGTTGACGCTGCACGGCGCCGTGCAGGAAACCCGGCTCCTCGACATTTCCCTCAAGGGTGCGCTGGCCGCGGCGCCGGCCGGCTGGGCGGGCAGGCCGGGCGACCGCTGCCAGCTGCGCCTGAACCTGGGGCCCGACGCGACGATCAACATGAGCACCACCGTCGCGCATCTCGACGCCGGCCGCATCGGCCTGCGCTGCGAGAGCATCGACCTCGACAGCGTGACGCACCTGCGCCGCCTGGTCGAGCTCAACGCCGGCGACCCCGGCCTGCTCGACCGCGAGCTGTCGGCGCTGGTGCACGAAGCGGAGTGAGGGGCGCCGTCAGGGCGCCTTGGGATAGCCGGCCGCGTCGAGCAGCCCGCCCCAGGCCGGGGCGAGGAAACCCTTGCTGATCTTTTCGCCGACCTGCAGGCTCGGCACCATGACCTCGCCGCCGCCGAGCCGGGCGCGCAGGGCGTCGATTTCCTCGTTGCTGGCGACGAGTTTCTCCTCGAAGGGAATGCCGCGCTTCTTGAGGTAGTCGCGGCCTTCCTGGCAGGCCGGGCAATCGGCGCCCACGTAAAGCGCGACCGGGAAATTCTGCTGGGCCTGGCGCAGGGCGAAGGAGGGCGCGCGGTCGGCGGCCGGGGCGCTGTATTTGCGCTCCTGTACCTCGCGCGCCGCCTTGGGCGGCGGCGGCCGGTCGCCGTAATGCACCTTGCCCTCGTTGTCCACCCAGCGGTAGGCGGTTTGCGCCTGCGCAGGCGCCATGACGGCGGCGCAGAGCAGGGCGGGCAACAGGGCGGTCTTCCTCATGGCAGCCTCCGTCAGGCGGTGGTGGGCACCATGCCATTATGGCGCAACAGGGCGTCGGGGCTCGGCGCGCGGCCACGGAAGGCCTGGAAGGATTCGATCGCCGGGCGCGAGCCGCCGACGGCGAGGATTTCGCGCCAGAAGCGCTCGCCAGTGGTCGCGTCGAGCACGGTGCCCATGGCGGGTACGGCTTCCTCGAAGGCGGCGTAGGCATCGGCGGAGAGCACCTCGGCCCACTTGTAGCTGTAGTAGCCCGCCGCATAGCCGCCGGCGAAGATGTGCGAAAAGCTCTGCGGGAAGCGGTTCCATTCGGGCGGGAAGATCACCGCGACCTCCTTGCGCACCTCTTCGAGCAGCGCCATGAAGTCCTGGCGGCCTTCCCAGTGCAGGCGCAGGTCGAACAGCGCGAACTCGATCTGGCGCAGGGTGAACAGGCCGCTCTGGAAGTTTTTCGCCGCGATCATCTTCTCGTAGAGCGCCTGGGGCAGCGGTTCGCCCGTGTCCACGTGGGCGGTCATGCGCGCCAGCACGTCCCATTCCCAGCAGAAGTTCTCCATGAACTGGGAGGGCAACTCCACCGCGTCCCACTCGACGCCGTCGATGCCGGAGACCGGCAGCTCGTCCACTTCGGTGAGCAGATGGTGCAGGCCGTGGCCGGTCTCGTGGAACAGGGTCAGCACGTCGTCGTGGCTGAAGGTGGCGGGCCTCATTTGCGTACCCTGGCCCACGGGCGCGGGAAAGTTGCAGCACAGGTAGGCGACCGGCGTCTGGATGCCGGCGGGCGTGAGGCGGCGGCCGATGGCGTCGGCCATCCAGGCGCCGCCGCGCTTGGTCTCGCGGGCGTAGAGGTCGAGGTAGAACTGGCCGACCAGCCTGCCTTTCCTCTCGATGCTGAAGAAGCGCACCGCCGGGTCCCAGGTGGTGGCCGTGTCTGGCTTGAGCTCGACGCCGAACAGGGTCTGCACGCAGCGGAACAGGCCCTCGATCACCTTGTGCTCGGGGAAGTACTGTTTGACCTCGTCGTCGGAGAAGGCGTAGCGCGCGAGTTTCAGTTTCTCCGAGGCCCAGGACATGTCCCAGCTTTCGAGCTTCGCGAGGCCCAGCTCCCTGGCGGCGAACTCGCGCAACTCGGCGAGGTCGCGCTCGGCGAAGGGCTTTGCCTTGGCGGCCATGTCGCGCAGGAAGGCGGCTACCTGGGCGGGCGAGTCGGCCATTTTCGGCGTCAGCGAGAGCTCGGCGTAGTTGGCGAAGCCGAGCATCGCCGCTTCCTCGGCGCGCAGGGCGAGGATCTTCCCGATCAGCGGGCCGTTGTTCCAATCGTCTTTGCCGAACTCGGAGGCGCGCGTCGCGTAGGCGCGGTACATGCGCGCGCGCAGCTCGCGGTCGTCGGCGTATTGCAGCACCGGCAGGTAGGAAGGGGCGTGCAGGGTGAACTTCCAGCCTTCCTTGCCGTCCTTCTCGGCGGCGGCGCGGGCGGCGGCCCTGGCGTCCGCCGGCAGGCCGGCGAGCCGCTGTTCGTCGGTGACCCACTCGGCATGGGCGTTGGTGGCGTCGAGCAGGTTCTCGGAGAACTTGGCGGCCAGCGCCGAGAGTTCTTCCTGGATTTCCTGGAAGCGCGGCTTCTTGTCCTCCGGCAGCTCGGCGCCGGCGAGGCGGAAGTCGCGGATCTCATTGTCGACGATGCGCTTGCGCACCGGCGAGAGGGTGGCGTATTCGGGGCTGGCGGCGAGGGCCTTGTATTTCTGGAACAGCGCGAGGTTCTGGCCGAGTTCGGCGTAGAAGCGCGTCACCTCGGGCAGCATCTCGTTGTAGGCCTCGCGCCACGCGGGCACGTCGTTCACGCCGTGCAGGTGGCCGACGATGCCCCAAGCGCGGCCGAGCTGCTCGCCGGCGTCGGTCATCGGCTGGACGAAGTCGTTCCAGGTGGCGGGCGTGTCGGGCTGTTCGAGTTTGGCCAGCAGGGCGCGGTTCTCGTCGAGCAGCTGGCGGATGGCGGGGGCGACATGAGCCGCTTCGATGGTGTCGAAGCGCGGCAGGCCGGAGAAGTCGAGGAGTGGGTTCATGTTTTTCTAAGTGGTGATGACGGGGCGGACTTCAATGGCGGCGCGGCGGGGCCCCAAACACCGCGCCCGGGGGGCGGGGACCGGGGTGGGGGCATCAAAAAAAACGCCCGGGTGCGG
>JANJVS010000126.1 GCA_024709955.1 Rhodocyclaceae bacterium | reverse complement strand
CTCGCGCCGGCTGAGCGCCGGCAGCCGCCCGTGTTTCCAGACCACCAGCGCGAGCAGGCTGGCGGCGGCGAACAGGAAGCGCCAGACGGCGACCCCCAAGGGGGCCACCGTCTGCACCGCGTAGCGCGCCGCCACCCAGGTGCCGCCCCAGGCCAGCATGGTCACCACCAGCTTGACGTAGGTCCGGAACAAGGCGTTTCTCAGAGCAGCTCGACCGCCATCGCCGTGGCTTCGCCGCCGCCGATGCACAGACTGGCGACGCCGCGCTTCTTGCCGTACTTCTTCAGCGCGCCGAGCAGGGTGACGACGATGCGCGCGCCGGAGGCGCCGATCGGGTGGCCGAGGGCGCAGGCGCCGCCGTGCACGTTCACCTTGTCGTGGGGCAGGTTCAGTTCTTTCATCGCCGCCATGGCGACGACGGCGAAGGCTTCGTTGATCTCGTAGAGGTCCACGCTGTCGGCGGTCCAGCCGGTCTGCTCGAAGAGTTTTTTCATCGCACCGACCGGAGCGGTGGTGAACCAGGCCGGCTCCTGCGCGTGCGTGGTGTAGCCGACGATGCGCGCGATCGGCTTGAGGCCGCGCTTCTGCGCTTCGGATTCGCGCATCAGCACCAGCGCGGCGGCGCCGTCGGAGATCGAGGAGGAGTTGGCCGGTGTCACCGTGCCGTCCTTCTTGAAGGCGGGCTTGAGGCCGGGAATCTTGTCGAGCTGGGCCTTGGCCGGCTGCTCGTCGGTCTTGACCACGACGTCGCCCTTCTTGCCGGTAATGGTCACCGCGGCGATCTCCCAGTCGAAGCTGCCGTCGGCGCCGGCGGCCTGGGCGCGCTTGGTCGAGGCGATGGCGAAGTCGTCCTGGTCCTGGCGCGTGAAGCCGTAGTGGGCGACGCAGTCCTCGGCGAAGGTGCCCATCAGGCGGCCCTTGGTCTCGGGCTGGTAGTGGTCTTCGAGGCCGTCGAAGAACATGTGGTCGATCATCTGGCCGTGGCCGAGGCGGTAGCCGCCGCGCGCCTTGGGCAGCAGGTAGGGCGCGTTGGTCATCGACTCCATGCCGCCGGTGACGATCACGTCCTGGCTGCCGGCGCGGAGGCTGTCGCAGGCGATCATGGTCGCCTTCATCGCCGAACCGCAGACCTTGTGCACCGTGGTGCAGCCGGCGGACATGGGCATGCCGGCCTGCAGCGCCGCCTGGCGCGCCGGGGCCTGGCCCTGGCCGGCCTGCAGCACGCAGCCCATGACGACTTCCTGCACGTCTGCTGCTTGCAGCCCGGACCGCTCGACGGCGGCCTTGATGGCGACGGCGCCGAGGTTGGCGGCGCTCAGGCTGGCGAAGTCGCCCATGAAGCCGCCCATGGGCGTGCGGGCGGCGGCGACGATGACAATGGGGTCGTTGGCATTGGACATGGAATTCCCTTTCAGTTCAAAGATTCGAGCGCCGCCTCGTAGCAGGCGGCAATGTCCTCGGGACGGCTGATGGTCAGGCTGAGGTCGCGCACCAGGCCGTCGCGCAGGCCGTAGATCCAGCCGTGGATGTGCAGCGGCTGGCCGCGCCGCCAGGCGTCCTGCACCACCATGGTGTGGCTGACGTTGAGCACCTGCTCGATGACGTTGAGTTCGCAGAGCCGGTCCACGCGCGCCTCGGGGGGCAGGGCGTCGATGCGCGCGACGTGCTTGCCATGCACGTCCTGCACGTGGCGCAGCCAGAGGTCCACGAGGCCGACGCGCTGGCGGTTGAGCGCGGCCGTCACGCCGCCGCAGCCGTAGTGGCCGACCACCATGATGTGCTTGACCTTGAGCACATCCACCGCGTACTGGATCACCGACAGGCAGTTGAGGTCGGTATGCACGACGACGTTGGCGACGTTGCGGTGCACGAACACCTCGCCCGGCAGCAGGCCGACGATCTGGTTGGCCGGCACGCGCGAGTCGGAGCAGCCGATCCAGAGATATTCGGGCGCCTGCAGGTGGGAGAGCTTCTCGAAAAAGCCCGGTTCGGCCTCCTCGATGCGCTTGGCCCAGGCGCGGTTGAAGTCGAACAGGTGGAACAGGTTGGCGTCGGCCACCGCCGCCTCGTTCCAGTTGTCGAGGTCGAGGGCGAGGAACTGGGTGCCCTCCACCGGCGTGCTGTAGTAGGCCGGCGTCTCGCGGAAGCCGAGCTCGCGGTAGAGCTTGGTGGCGATGAGCATCGCCGGCAGGGTGTCGAGCATGATGAGCGTGTAGCCGATCTACCCCGAGGCCTTTTTCGCCGCCAGCAGCAGGGCGCGGCCGATGCCGCGGCCGCGGAACGTCGGCTCGACGTAGAAGCGCTTGAGCTCGCAGTAGGCCTCGCTGAAGGGCCGGATGCCGACGCAGCCGGCGGGCTGGCCGCCGACCTCGGCGCAGAACAGGCGGCCGGCGGGCGCGGAGTAGGCCCCGGGCAGACCGGCCATCTCCTGGTCGAAGTTCTGGAAGCAGAGGTCGACGCCGAGCCAGGCGGCGTAGTTGCGGAAGAACTGGCGCACCTGGTCGAGCGCGGCGGTATCGGCGGCGGTCAGGGCGCGGATGGTGACGGTCATGGGTGGCTGGCCTCGCGGAACGGAAAGGGCGAGCTTAGCAGCCCGCCCCGGGCCTCAGCGCGTCTCGGCCATCAGTTCGCGGCCGATCAGCATGCGGCGGATTTCCGAGGTGCCGGCGCCGATCTCGTAGAGCTTGGCGTCGCGCCACAGGCGGCCGGTCGGATACTCGTTGATGTAGCCGTTGCCGCCGAGCGTCTGGATCGCCTCGCCGGCCATCCAGGTGGCCTTCTCGGCGGAATACAGAATGGCGCCGGCGGCGTCCTTGCGCAGCGTGCGCGCATGGTCGCCCGCGTCGCAGGCCTTGCCCAGCGCATACACATAGGCGCGCGTCGCCTGCCAGGTCGTGTACATGTCGGCGACCTTCCCCTGCATCAGCTGGAAGTCGCCGATCGGCGTGTCGAACTGCTTGCGCTCGTGCAGGTAGGGGATCACCACGTCCATGCAGGCGGCCATGATGCCCAGCGGGCCGCCGCAGAGCACGGCGCGCTCGTAGTCAAGGCCGGACATCAGCACCTTGACGCCATTGCCGACGCCGCCGAGCACGTTCTCCTCGGGAATCTCGCAGTCGTCGAAGAACAGCGGATAGGTGTTCGAGCCGCGCATGCCGAGCTTGTCGAGATGGCTGCCGTGGGTGAAGCCCTTGAAGTTCTTCTCGACGATGAAGGCGGTGATGCCCTTCGGCCCGGCGTTGATGTCGGTCTTGGCATAGACCACCAGGGTGTCGGCGTCGCCGCCGTTGGTGATCCACATCTTGCTGCCGTTGAGCACGTAGCGGTCGCCCTTCTTCTCGGCCTTGAGCTTCATCGAGACCACGTCGGAGCCGGCGTTCGGTTCGGACATCGCCAGCGCGCCGACCTGGTCGCCGGAGATCAGGCCCGGCAGGTACCTGGCCTTCTGGGCGGCGTTGCCGTTGCGGCGGATCTGGTTCACGCAGAGGTTCGAGTGGGCGCCGTAGGAGAGGCCAACCGAGGCCGAGGCGCGCGAGATCTCCTCCAGCGCGACGATGTGGGCGAGATAGCCCATGCCGGTGCCGCCGTCCTCCTCGGGCACGGTCATGCCGTGCAGGCCGAGGTCGCCGAGCTTCTTCCACAGGTCGGCGGGGAATTCGTTCACGCGGTCGATCTCCGCCGCCCGCGGCGCGATCTCGTTGGCGGCGAAGGCCTGCACCGTGTCGCGCAGCATCTCGATGTCTTCGCCGAGCTGGAAGTTGAGTCCGATCATGATTGCCTCCTCTTTAATTCATCGTTTGTTCGTAAAACTCGGCGCTGGCAAGACGGTGTTAAAACCACAGTCCAGGCAGCTTTTTCCGCCGGGCCGTCCCAAGGAAAAGCGGCACGCGCCGAAGGCGCAACCCGCCCCGCCAGAAAATCGACGCTCCCCGTAACGGACGAGCGCAGCGAGCACAAAGTTTCCCCGCCCTTGAGGGCGGGGCCGGGGGTGGGTGGGCTCATTTCGCGTGCATGGTCATCAGGGTCTGCTGCATCATCGCGCAGTGGGTCACCTTGTCGCCCTTCACCACCCAGGCGTCGCCGCGGGTGATGACGAGGTTCTTGCCGGGCTTGATCACCTCGCCGGTGGCGATCATCAGTTCGCCGTCGGCGGGGGCCAGCAGGTTGATCTTGAATTCGACCGAGAGCACCTCGGTGTGCGGCGCCATCAGCGAGAAGCCGGCGTAGCCCGCCGCGCTATCGACCACCGTCGAGGTCACGCCGGCGTGGAAATAGCCGACCTGCTGGGAAAGCTCGGGGCGGTAGGGCAGGCGGATCTCGCAGCCGCCCGGCCAGACATCGGCCAGGGTCGCGCCCAGATGGCCCATGATGCCCTGCCTGGCGAAACTGTCGCGCACCTTCGCGTCCCAGTGCGGGTCGCGCGGCTCGAAGTGGGTTTCCCGGCGCGGGATGCCGTAGCTCATGTCCCTCTCCTCCAGAGGTTCGTCGTTCCGGCGATTCTATGTTGACGTTTACGTCAACGTCAACCACACTTGGCTAGCGTTTGCGCGGGGCCGGCCGTTCCGCGCCTTCAAGCAGGTCGCGGCACTGGCGCTCGAAGCCGTCGAGCTCGGCGAGCACCGCCTCGATGTCCTCGCGCTGCTGTTCGAGCTTGGCGCGCTGGCGCGCCAGCACCTCCAGCAGCCGGGCGAGCTGGGTGGATTCGGGCGCCGTGTCGTACATGTCGATGAGCTCGCGGATCTCCGCCAGCGACAGGCCGAGGCGCTTGCCGCGCAGCGTCAGCTTGAGGCGGATGCGGTCGCGCCTGGTATAGACGCGCTGCACGCCGGCGCGGGCCGGGGCGATCAGGCCCTGGTCCTCGTAGTAGCGGATCGCGCGCGGCGTCAGCGCGAATTCGCGCGCCAGTTCGGCGATGGTGTAGGTAGGCTCGGGCATAAAGGATTGCTGCGGTGCAACAAAAGTGGCGAATTCGACTAAACTAGGCGAGGTACGAATAACGTGGCGCAGTTAAACAGATTTCCCCCGGCCGGGCAACGCGCGCCCGGCACACCAATGCAAATCGAGTATCCCTTCGACCAGTTGCCCGAGCCCGGCGCCGCCCTCGCGGTGGCGGACGGCGTGCACTGGCTGCGCATGCCGCTGCCCTTCGCCCTCGACCACATCAACCTGTGGCTGCTGGAGGACGGCGCGGGCCTCGTCGCCGTCGATACCGGCATCGCACTCGATCCGGTCAAGGATGCCTGGCGCACCGTGCTGGCGGGCAGCCACGAAAACTCGGTGCTGGCCGGACGGTGCCTGACGCAGCAGATCGTCACCCATTTCCACCCCGACCACCTCGGCCTCGCCGCCTGGCTGGAGGCCGAGACCGGCGCGCCGCTGTGGATGACCCAGGGCGAATACCTCACCGCCCATCTCGTCGCCGCCGGCCTGGCGCCCTTCGGCGTGGCGACCATGCTCGACTTCTTCCGCGCCCACGGCCTCGACGCCGAGCGTCTCGCCGCCCTCGAAAAACGCGGCAACGCCTATAAGCGCGGCGTGCCGGCGATCCCGGCCACCTACAACCGCCTCATCGAGGGCGACACGCTGTCCATCGGCGGCCATGCCTGGCGCGTCATCGTCGGCCACGGCCACGCGCCCGAGCACGCCAGCCTCTACTGCGAAAGCCTCGGCGTGCTGATCGCCGGCGACATGCTGCTGCCGCGCATTTCCACCAACATCAGCGTCTTCGCCGCCAATCCGGCGGGCGACCCGCTCGGCTTGTTCCTCGATTCCATCGCGCGCCTCACCGCGTTGCCCGAAGACACCCTGGTGCTGCCCTCCCACGGCCGGCCTTTCCGCGGCCTGCACGCGCGCGTCGCGCAATTGCGCGTCCACCACGAGGAGCGCTGCGCCGACCTGCTCGCCGCCTGCGCCGCGCGGCCGCACAGCGCCGCCGAGCTGCTGCCCGTGCTGTTCGGCCGGCCGATCGAGGACGCGCACCAGACCATGTTCGCCATGGGCGAGGCCATCGCCCACCTGAATCACCTGGAAAAACGGCGCCGCCTAGAGCGCCAGATCGAGAACGGCATCATCCGCTATGCTTCACGGCACTGAAGAAGACCAGACTGGAGAGGTTCGACATGTCGCAAACCGCTGAAACCGAAAAGCCGGCCCTGCCCGATCCGCAGGAAATCGCCAAGACCTACGCCGAGGTCGCCCAGCGCGCCTCCAAGCTCATCACCGAGCACATGCAGCGCCAGGTGAAGAAGGGCGTCACCCCGCCGCAGGACGAACTCGGCGTCGCCCAGGCGTTCATGGACATGATGGCGAAGATGCTCGCCAATCCCTACCAGCTGGCCCAGGCGCAGATGAACCTGGTGTGGGACTACTTCTCGCTCTGGCAGCACTCGATGCTGCGCTTCATGGGCATGCAGACCCCGCCGGTCGCCACGCCGCCCAAGGGCGACAAGCGCTTCAAGGACGAGCAGTGGGAAGAGCACTTCCTGTTCGACTTCATCAAGCAGTCCTACCTGATCACCGCGCGCCACATCCACGACTCGGTCTGCTGCGTCAAGGGCCTCGACACCCACACCCAGGAGAAGGTGAACTTCTTCACGCGCCAGTTCATCGACGCCATGTCGCCCTCGAACTTCGTGCACACCAATCCGGAAGTCTTCCGCGAGACCGTCAAGTCCCACGGCCAGAACCTGCTCAAGGGCTTCAACAACCTGCTGCGCGACATCGAGGACGGCGACGGCCAGTTGCGCGTCAAGATGACCGACACCACCGCCTTCGAGCTCGGCAAGAACGTCGCCACCACGCCCGGCAAGGTGGTGTTCCAGAACGACCTGATCCAGCTGCTGCAGTTCAACCCGAGCACGCCCAAGCAGTACAAGCGCCCGCTGCTGATCGTGCCGCCCTGGATCAACAAGTACTACATCCTCGACCTGCGCGACAAGAACTCCTACATCAAGTGGGCCACCGACCAGGGCCACTCGGTGTTCGTCATCTCCTGGGTGAACCCGGACGAGCGCCTCGCCCAGAAGAGCTTCGAGGACTACCTCACCGAGGCCTGCATGACGGCCGTGGACAAGGTCTGCGAGCAGACCGGCGAGAAGGAAATCAACGCCGCCGGCTACTGCCTCGGCGGTACGCTGCTCGGCACCACCGCCGCCTACATGGCCGCCAAGAAGGACAAGCGCATCGCCTCCGTCACCTTCTTCACCACCATGCTCGACTTCTCGATCCCCGGCGAACTCGGTGTCTTCATCGACGAGAAGCAGGTGGCCAGCCTCGAAGAGAAGATGAAGGAGCGCGGCTACCTCGAAGGCACCGAGATGGCCGGCACCTTCAACATGCTGCGCGCCAACGACCTGATCTGGTCCTTCGTGGTGAACAACTACCTGCTCGGCAAGGACCCCTTCCCCTTCGACCTGCTGTACTGGAACTCCGACTCCACCCGCATGCCGGCGAAGATGCACAGCTACTACCTGCGCAACATGTACATGGAAAACCGCCTGATCGAACCGGGCGGCATCGAGATCGACGGCGTGCCGATCGACCTCGGCAAGATCAAGCTGCCGAGCTACTTCATCTCCACGATCGAGGACCACATCGCGCCGTGGAAGAGCACCTACATGGGCGCGCAGCACCTGAACGGCCCGGTGCGCTTCGTGCTCGGCGGCTCCGGCCACATCGCCGGCATCGTCAATCCGCCGTCGGCCAACAAGTACGGCTACTGGGTCAATCCGGCGGCAAAACTGCCGGAAACCGCCGACGCCTGGTTCGAAGGCGCGCAGCAGCACCCGGGCTCGTGGTGGACCGACTGGAACGCCTGGATCACCGCCCAGGACGACGAGCGGACGGCGCCGCGCGACCCCGCCGCGGGCAAGCTGAAGCCGCTCGAAGACGCCCCCGGCTCATTCGTCAAGATCCGCATCGACGCCAAAAAAGCGGACTGATCCCACCGCGCGCAAGGACGGGGAGGGCGACCTCCCCGTTTTTCGTCCACGCTTCCACGACCGCCCCGCCGCTCCGATGCAGACGCCCTCCTCCGCCCCGGCTCCCGGAACGATCCGCCTGGTGCTCGACACCAACACCGTGCTCGCGCTGTGGATGTTTCGCGACCCCCGCCTGCGGGCGCTGCGAAGCGCCATCGAGCAGGGCCGCTACCGCCTGTTCGGGAGCGAGGACGCGAGCGAAGAACTGCGCCGCGTCCTCGCCTACCGCCAGTTCGGACTGGAACCGGACGAACAGGCCGCACTGTGGCACGGCTACCTCGCCCGCCTCGAACCGGCGGACTTCGCCCCCGCAGCGGAAGCGCCGGCGGCCCTGCCGAACTGCCGCGACGCCGACGACCAGAAATTCCTCGAGATCGCACTGCATCGCGCCGCCACCCACCTCCTGACCCGCGACCGCGCCCTGCTCGCGCTGGCACGCCACCGTGCGATCCGTCCGCATTTCTCGATCCTGACCCCGGAGCGCTTCATCGATGCGGCATCCCCTCCGCTTCATCCCGGCGTTGCGGGGAAACCCGAGTAGCGGCCTGCACGCTTTTTGTGCAAAGCTTCGCTTCCGATGACATCAAGATGATGGCGGACGCGTCCGCGCAGCGAATGGGCGCAGCGCACCGCCGGTTTCGCCCAGGTCGTGTTCGTATCGACGGTTCCATCGACTCGCCCCAGGAGGTCTCCGTGAAAAAAACCACCGCTCTGGCTGCCGTGCTCGCCCTCTCCGGCACGTTCGGCGCACTCCCCGCCCACGCCCAGCAGAAGTTCATCACCATCGGTACCGGCGGCGTCACCGGCGTCTACTATGCCGCCGGCGGCGCGATCTGCCGCCTGATCAACAAGGACCGCGCCCAGCACGGCCTGCGCTGTTCGGTCGAGAGCACCGGCGGCTCGGTGTACAACGTCAATACGATCAAGGGCGGCGAGCTCGATTTCGGCGTCGCCCAGTCCGACGTGCAGTTCAACGCCATCAAGGGCCTCGCGCAGTTCGCCGACGGCGGCCCGGTCACCGAACTGCGCGCGGTGTTCTCGATCCACCCCGAGCCGCTGACCATCCTGTCACGCAAGGAAGCCCGCATCACCAAGTTCGAGGACTTCAAGGGCAAGCGCTTCAACATCGGCAACCCGGGTTCGGGCCAGCGCGCGACGATGGACATGCTGCTGCCCGCACTGGGCATGTCGACCGCCGACTTCTCGCTCGTTTCCGAGCTCAAGCCGGACGAGCACAGCGCTGCCCTGTGCGACAACAAGATCGACGGCTTCGCCTATGTCGTCGGCCACCCCGCGGCCAACATCCAGGACCCGACCACGACCTGCGGTGCCAAGCTGGTGTCGGTCACCGGCGCCGGGGTCGACAAGCTGGTCGCCGAGCACCCCTATTTCGCCCATGTCACCATCCCCGGCGGCCTGTACGCGAACAACCCGGACCCGACCAAGACCTTCGGCGTCGTGGCCAGCTTCGTGAGTTCGTCGAAAGTGCCGGCGGACACGGTCTATACCTTGGTCAAGGCGGTGTTTGAAAACTTCGAGGACTTCAAGAAACTGCATCCGGCATTCGCCAATCTCGACCCCAAGAACATGATCAAGGACGGGCTGTCTGCGCCGCTGCACGAGGGCGCGGTGAAGTACTACAAGGAAAAGGGCTGGATGTAATCCGCCGCCCGGCTTCCCTTCGCAGGGCGCCGGACCTCCCTGCATGAACGGCGGCGGCCACCAGCCCCCGCCGTTTTCGTCTCCGTTTCCCCTTGAGAGGCGTTGCCCATGACCCGCCCGGATGATCGGAAGCAAGACAGCTTCGAGCTCTCCGACGAGGAGCTGAAAAAAATCGTCGCCGAAGCCGATACCGGCGGGCGCCGTCCCACTGGCCTCACCGCCCGCCTGCTGATGCTGACGGCGCTGGCGTGGTCGCTATTCCAGCTCTGGATCGCATCGCCGCTGCCGTTCTCGCTCGGCGTCTTCGTGTTCAACGACACCGAGGCCCGCGCCATCCACCTCGCCTTCGCGGTGTTCCTCGCCTTCGCCGCCTATCCCGCGCTGAAGCGCTCACCGCGCGATTACGTTCCGCTCCAGGACTGGGCCCTGGCTGCGGCAGGCGCCTTCTGCGCCGCCTACCTGTTCCTGTTCTACGCCGAACTGGCAACCCGGCCCGGCTTGCCGACCGACGCCGACATGGCCGCAGCCGTCGTCGGCCTGCTCCTCTTGCTCGAAGCGGCGCGGCGTGCCCTCGGCCTGCCGATGGTGATCCTGGCGGTCGTTTTCCTAGTCTATATTTTTTTAGGCCCCTAAATGCCGGAGGTCATTTACCACCGCGGCGCCTCGCTCTCCAAGGGCATGAGCCACATGTGGCTGAGCACCGAAGGCGTGTTCGGCGTCGCGGTCGGCGTGTCGACCAGCTTCATCTTCCTCTTCGTGCTGTTCGGCGCCCTGCTCGAAACCGCGGGCGCCGGCGCCTACTTCATCAAGTCGGCGATCGCGCTCCTCGGCCACATGCGCGGTGGCCCGGCCAAGGCGGCGGTGGTGGCCTCGGCCAGCACCGGCCTGATCTCGGGCTCGTCGATCGCCAACGTGGTCACTACCGGCACCTTCACCATCCCGCTGATGAAGAGCGTCGGCTACCGCAGCGACAAAGCCGCTTCGGTCGAAGTCGCCTCCTCGGTCAACGGCCAGATCATGCCGCCGGTGATGGGGGCGGCGGCCTTCCTCATGGTCGAGTACGTCGGCATCACCTACATCGAGGTCATGAAGCATGCCATCCTGCCGGCGCTGATCTCCTACATCGCGCTGTTCTACATCGTGCACCTGGAAGCGCTGAAGATGGACCTGAAGGGTCTGCCGCGGCGCGAACCGCTGCCTTGGCAGCAGGCCGTGATCACCACGCTGCTGACCTTCTCCGGGCTGGTGGTCCTGTCCGCCGCCGTCTACTGGGGCTTCGGCTGGATCAAGGATCTGTTCGGTGACGCCGCTTTCCTGGTAGTCGGCCTGCTGATGCTGGGCGCCTACATCGCAATCGTGCGCTACGGGGCGAAATTTCCCGAGCTGCACATGGAAAAGCCCGGCGAAACGATGGAGTACCTGCCCGAGATCGGCCCCACGCTGAAATCCGGCCTGCACTTCCTGCTGCCGGTGGCGGCGCTGATCTGGAACCTGATGGTGGAGCAGCTCTCGCCGGCGCTGTCGGCGTTTTGGGCGACGCTGTTCCTGATGTTCATTCTCGTCACCCAGCGGCCGCTGTTCGCCCTCTTCCGTGGCACAGGCGGGCTGGGCGCCGCCGCGCGGGAGGGATTCTCCGACCTCCTCAGCGGCCTGGTCACCGGCGCGCGCAACATGATCGGCATCGCCATCGCCACGGCTACCGCCGGCATCATCGTCGGCACGGTGACGCTGACCGGCATCGGCCTGGCGATGACCGAGCTGGTGGAACTT
>JANJVS010000229.1 GCA_024709955.1 Rhodocyclaceae bacterium | reverse complement strand
ATCAAGGCGATCAGACGGGACATGGCGAAACCCTTTCAGGATGGGATCAGGACCGGCACTGGCGGCCGCGGCGATAAGTTACCACCACGCTTCCAGTTGCGCCAAGGCGCTGCGCGGTGCCGGGCGCTCGCGGCCGAGGTTTTTCGCCACGACCGAGAAGCGCCACTGCTTGTCGGGCGAGCGCCAGGTGGCGTAGGCATCCAGGCCCCAGCCGGCTGGCAGGCGCGTGAGGTGATCGACGGTGGTGTAGCTCGTGCCGCGATGGACGGCCTGGGCGCCGAGGCTCCAGTTGTGCCGCAGATACTGGGTGCCGCCGAAGGCGAAGGTGCTGTCGGGCAGGTAGGGCAACTGCTTGCCGGGGTTGTCGCGCCGGCTTTCGCTGTCGCGCAGGATCAGGCGCGCATAGAGCGAGGCGCGGTCGGTGACGATCCAGTTGCCGGCGAGGCCGAGGGTATCCACGCGGCCCTTGCCGTACTGCGGCGTGCCTTCGAGCAGGTCCTCGCCGGCGACGTTGCCCGGCGCCTTCTGGCGCAGCTTTTCGAGCTCGGTGAGCATGGCCGAGATGTCGGGCACGTAGCCTTCGGTGCGGTTGTCGAGGCGCTGGCCTTCGAGATAGGCGAGGTAGAACTGGCGCGGCGTCTCCCATTCGAGCTGGACGCGGCCGTTCCTGAGCAGGCCGCCGGGCTTGGCCGAGCGCGTGTCGAGGGGCAGGCCCGCCGTGTCGAGACGGTCGAGGGTCGCGGCGCCCACCGGCTGCAGCCATTCGCGCCAGGCGGCGCGCAGTGTGGCGCGGGAAGAAGTCGGCACCCCAAGGGTACTTCCTTCGGGGCGCGCTGGGGAGACGGTGAAATTCCACACCGCGCCGATGCGCGGCGACCAGCGGTCGGTGTCGAGCTTGCTGGTCTGCGGCGCGGGAATCTGCGGTTGCGGCACGACGTTGGTGATCGTGGTCTGGCGGTCCTTCTGGCTGTAGTCGGTGTAGGCGAGCTGCAGGTGCAGCTGCAACGCCGGCGAGAGCGTCAGGTAGTCGCTGAACGAAAGGCGCGTCGAGCCGCGCTCCTGCTTCACCCCGCTGCCGAAGTTGAGCAGGCGGCCGAAGCTGTTGCGCGAGGTGAAGGTCGTCAGGTAGTCGCTGTCGCCATCGGCCTGTTCGAGCACGACGTGCAGGCTGTGCGGGCCGTACACCCAGGCCTGCTTGAACTGGATGTCGCGCTCCTCGTTGTTGTCGGCGAAGTCGAAATCCACGGTCGGCCGGTTGCCGAGCAGGCCGGCGAGGCTCGCAGGCGTCGCCATCGGGCCGACGACGCCGCGGTCCTGGCTGCCGTAGCCGAGCTTCATCCAGAAATGCGCCTCGGGGGAGAACTTGTGGTGCAGGCCGAGATCGACGCGGGTCGGCTCGACGCGCGCCGGCGTGTCCTTGTAGGCGCTGTTGGCGTCGGTGAAGTTCAGGTCGAGGTTGTAGCGGTTGGCGAACAGGAAGACGCCGGTGTCGAAGGCCGGCTTGATGCCGAGGCCGACGGTCAGGTTCTTGAGTTCGCTCTTCAGCGGCTCGTCGTCCGGCCGGGCGCGGTTCGCCTCGGCATCGACGAACCAGGCGACCGGGAAGGGCGAGACGGCCTGGCCGGTGAGCTGGGCGCCGATCTCGTTGGCGCGCTGCGGGCCTTCGGCGTGCTTGAGACGGGCGCCGACGATGTTGTCCGGACGGGAGACCAGGGTATTGCGGCGCGGGTCGGCGCCGAACACCAGCGGATCGGCGATGAAGCCCTGGAACAGCTCGGAGTTCTTGCCGTAGGTGTCGGGCGTGCGGTCGGCGAGGAAGAGGTGGCTGCCGCCCCAGAACGGCGTGTAGGCCTGCCAGGCGGCGGAAAGCGCCCATTCCTCCAAGCCGAAGCGTTCCAGCGTGGTGCCGAGGTTCGCGCTGCCCTTCTGGTCGGAGGAGACCTGGTTGAGCGACTTGAGCTTGGGCCAGAGGGCGATGGCGCGCCGCGCCGCCGCGACGGCCTCGCCGGGCTCGTGGCGGTCGGTGTGGATCATCGCCGCGTAGAAATGGGGCAGCGGATCGTTGGGGTCGAGCTGCGCCGCGCGCTCCAGGGCGGTGAGGGCGTTCTGGTCGCGCCCCAACTGATAGTAGGCGACGCCGGTCCACAGCGTGGCGCGCGCGAAATCGGGCTGCAGCACGCCGGCCTTGAGGAAGGACTGCAGCGCTTCCTCGGGCTTGCCCTGCTTGAGCTTGACGATGCCGAGGCCGGTATGCGAGGTGAAGTCGCCGGACTGCTGGTCGAGGGCTTCCTGGAAATGCG
>JANJVS010000111.1 GCA_024709955.1 Rhodocyclaceae bacterium | reverse complement strand
CATCCTCGCCGGCAACTTCCTGACCCACGGCGGCGTCGCGCGCCGCATGATCGAGTTCGCCACCTCGATGGTCGGCCATTTCCGCGGCGGCCTCGGCATGAGCTCGGTGTTCGCCTGCGCGCTGTTCGCGGCGGTGTCGGGCTCCAGCCCCGCGACCGTGGTGGCGATCGGCTCGATCATGCTGCCGGCGATGATGAAGGCCGGCTATCCGAAGCCCTTCGGCATCGGCGTGATTTCATCCTCGGGCGGCATGGGCATCCTGATTCCGCCCTCGATCGTCATGGTGATGTACGCCGTGTCGACCAACAGCTCGATCGGTGCATTGTTCATCGCCGGCGTGATTCCCGGCCTGCTGCTGGCGTTCATGCTGGGAGTGGCGACCTGGTGGCAGGCCTACAAGGGCAATTATCCGCGCGAGCGGCGGCATTCCTGGGGCGAGCGCCTGGCAGCGTTCCGCAAGTCGATCTGGGGCCTCCTGCTGATCGTCGTCGTCATCGGCGGCATCTACAGCGGCCTGTTCACACCCACCGAGGCGGCGGCGATGAGCGCGGTCTACGCCTTCGTCATCGCGGTGTTCGTGTACAAGGACCTAAGGATGTCCGACGTGCCGAAAGTGCTGCTCAACTCCGCGAACATGAGCGCGATGCTGCTCTACATCATCACCAACGCGGTGCTGTTCTCCTTCATCCTCACCAACGAGCAGATTCCTCAGGGCATCGCCCAATGGATTCTCGATTCCGGCATGGGCGTGATCGGCTTCCTCGTCGCGGTCAACATCCTGCTGCTGGTGATGGGCAGTTTCATGGAGCCCTCGTCGATCATCCTGATCACCGCCCCGATCCTGTTCCCGATCGCCATGAAGCTGGGCATCGACCCGATCCATTTCGGCGTGATGATCACGGTCAACATGGAAATCGGCATGATCACGCCGCCGGTCGGTCTCAACCTCTACGTCGCCAGCGGCATCGGCAAGATGGGCCTGACGGATTGCTCCAAGGCGGTCTGGCCCTGGCTGTTCACGATGCTGGTCTACCTGATGCTGATCACCTACGTGCCGGCCATTTCGACCTGGCTGCCGCGTACCCTCGGCATGATGTAGCAGGACAGGCGCGACCGCCGCGAAAGCCCGGCCCCGGCCGGGCTTTTTTCCTTTGCGGCGGGCGAAGCCTCGCGCAAACTGGGCTAAAATAGCCAGTCCCTTGTTTTACTTACCAATCGCTGCAGAAAAGAAAGGCTGAAAGAATGGCAATTGAGCGCACCCTGTCGATCATCAAACCCGATGCCGTGGCCAAGAACGTGATCGGCCAGATCTATTCCCGTTTCGAAGGCGCCGGCCTGAAAGTCATCGCCTCCCGCATGGCCTGGCTGTCCGAGCGCGAAGCCGGCGGCTTCTACGCCGTGCACAAGGAGCGCCCCTTCTTCAACGACCTCGTCAAGTTCATGACTTCCGGCCCGGTGATGATCCAGGTGCTCGAAGGCGAGAACGCCATCGCCAAGAACCGCGAACTGATGGGCGCCACCGATCCGAAGAAGGCCGACAAGGGCACCATCCGCGCCGACTTCGCCGAGAGCATCGACGCCAACGCCGTGCATGGCTCCGACGGTCCCGACACCGCCAAGGTCGAGGTCGCCTACTTCTTCCCGGAACTCAACGTCTTCTCCGGCCGCTGATCCCGGCTAGGCATGACGGTCAATCTGCTCGACTTCGACGCCGCCGGCCTCGCCGCCTGGTTCGCGCAGCGGGGCGAAAAGCCCTTCCGCGCGCGCCAGGTGCTGCGCTGGATGCACCGCTTCGGCGTCGATGATTTCGAGCGGATGACCGATGTCGCCAAGTCCCTGCGCGCCAAGCTGGCGGCGGAGGCGGAAATCCGCGGCCCCGCGCCGCTGCGCGACGCCACCGCCGGCGACGGCACGCGCAAGTGGCTGCTGGACGTGGGCGGCGGCAACGCCGTCGAGACGGTGTTCATCCCCGAGGCGAATCGCGGCACGCTGTGCGTGTCGAGCCAGGTCGGCTGCGCCCTGGAGTGTTCCTTCTGCTCGACCGGCAAGCAGGGCTTCAACCGCAACCTGACGACCGCCGAAATCATCGGCCAGCTCTGGCACGCCAACCGCATGCTCGGCGCGGTGCGGCAGCCGGGCGTCGGCGATTCCGGGGAGCGCGTCGTCAGCAATGTGGTGCTGATGGGCATGGGCGAGCCGCTGGCCAACTTCGACAATGTCGTCGCCGCGCTCCGGCTGATGCTCGACGACAATGCCTACGGCCTCTCCCGGCGCCGCGTCACGGTGTCCACCGCCGGTCTGGTGCCGGCGATGGACCGCCTGCGCGCCGAGGTGCCGGTGGCGCTGGCCGTTTCGCTGCACGCGCCCACCGACGCGCTGCGCGACGAACTGGTGCCGATCAACCGCAAATATCCCCTGCGCGAACTGATGGCCGCCTGCCGGCGCTATCTGGAAGACGCGCCGCGCGATTTCATCACCTTCGAATACGTGCTGCTCGCCGGCGTCAATGACGGCGATGCCGACGCCCGGGCGCTGCTCGCGCTGACGCGCGACATCCCCTGCAAGTTCAACCTGATTCCGTTCAACCCCTTCCCCGGTTCCGACTATCGCAAGCCGGGCGCCGACCGCGTGCGCCGCTTCCAGGAGATCCTGATGAACGCGGACGTCGTCGCCACGGTGCGCAAGACCCGCGGCGACGACATCGACGCCGCCTGCGGGCAGCTCGCCGGCCAGGTCAGGGACCGTTCGCGCCGGCAGGCCGCGCAGCCACTCGTGCGCCACGAGCCGGTCGCCGCCCTCGAGGAGAGCGCGCCATGATGCGCCATACCGTGTCCGGACTGTTCTTCCTGGCCGCGTTGCTGGGCGGGTGCGTCACTGCTCCGGCCGGCCGCGGCGACAACGTCGAGCAGTCGGTGGCGCGCCAGACAGCGACCAGCGACGCCCGTCAGCGCGCCAAGGTGCACGCCGAACTCGGCGCCCTCTACCTGCAGGACGGGCGCCACGAGATCGCCCTCGAGGAAGCGCGCATCGCCATCGAGGCCGATGCCGATTACGCGCCGGCCCACAGCCTGCTAGGCCTGATCTACATGTCGCTGCGCAAGGGCGAACTCGCCGAGCGCAGCCTGCGCCGCGCGCTGCAGCTGGCCCCGGGCGATCCGGAAATCAACAACAACTTCGGCTGGTTCCTGTGCCAGAACGACAGGATCAAGGAATCCTTCGCCTATTTCCAGACGGCTGTGGGCAACCCCCTCTACCAGACGCCGGCCAAGGCGCTCACCAACATGGGCGTCTGCGCGCTGATGGACAAGGACGACCGCAAGGGCGAGGAATACCTGCTGCGCGCCCTGCGCGCCGACCGCGCCAACCTGCGCGCGATGTACCTGCTGGCGGAGATCGGCTATCGCGCCGGCCGCCTGGCCGACGCGCGCCAATGGATGAAGGATTTGCACGCCAAGCTGGAGCCGACCGCCGAATCCGCCTGGCTGGCGCTGCGCATCGAGCGCAAGCTCGGCGATCGCGAAGGCGAGGCGCGCTTCACCGGCATCCTGCGGCGCAAGTACCGCGATTCGGTCGAGTATCAGAAGCTGTCACACGGAGAATTCGATTGAGCGACGTGTCGCAAACCACCGAGACCGACGCCGAAAAAGTCGGCGCTGGCGAGACGGTGCTTCCGCCGGAGGCGGAAGCCGCGCCCGCGGACGAAGCCGCTCCGCCGCCGCCCAGCGTCGGCCGTTCCCTGGGCGCCGCGCGCGTCGCCGCCGGCCTGACGGTCGCCGAGGTGGCCCAGACCCTCAAGTTCAGCCCGCGCCAGATCGAGGCCCTTGAGGCGGACGATTACGCTGCCCTGCCGGGCAACACCATCGTGCGCGGCTTCGTGCGCAGCTACGCGAAGCTGCTCAGGCTGGATGCCGGGGAGCTGCTGGGCATCCTCGACGCGCGTTCGCCGAGCGCGCCGGCCGACGTGCGGCCGCCGGACAACATGGGGGTCGCCTCCCAGCCGGGCATGGACCGGCAGTTCTCTCCGATGCTCTCCGCGGCGATCGTGCTGGCCCTGGCGGCGCTGCTGCTCGCGCTATGGCATTTCTTCGGGCCGGGCACCGCCAAGCCGGTCGCCACGGCGCTTACCCAGGCGCCCGCGACGGCGGCGGAGCCCGCCGGCGCGCCCGCCGCGCCCGCCGAAAATGCGCCCGCGCCGGCAGCCGAGTCCGCGCCGGCTCCAGCCATGCCCGCCGGCGCGTCTCCGGCCGTCATGCCCGCGACCGGGGCGCAACTGGTCTTCGTCTTCCAGGACCGTAGCTGGCTGGAAGTATCCGACGCCACCAAGCAGCGGCTGCATTCCGGCGAGAATCCCGGCGGCACCAGCCTGACGCTGAGCGGCAAGCCGCCCTTCGACATCGTCATCGGCAATGCCACGAAAGTCGGCTTGACCTACGGCGACCGCGCGATCGACCTGGCTCCCCACACCCGTGCCGACGTGGCGCGCCTGACCCTCGAATAATGGACGCTCCTGTCGCCAAGGCCCCGGCGCGACGCCCGACGCGCCGCGTGATGGTCGGAAAAGTCGGCGTTGGCGGGGCGCTGCCGGACGGCGCGCCGTCGCCGGTCGTGATCCAGTCGATGACCAACACCGACACCGCCGACGTCTTCGCCACCGCGCAGCAGGTGGCCGAGCTCCATCGCGCCGGCTCGGAGATCGTGCGCGTCACGGTGAATACCCGCGAGGCCGCCGCCGCCGTGCCGCGGATCAAGGAGCGGCTCGCCCAGCTCAATCTCGACGTGCCGCTGGTGGGCGACTTCCATTTCAACGGCCACAAGCTGCTGACCGAGGTGCCCGAGTGCGCCGCCGCCCTCGACAAGCTGCGCATCAACCCCGGCAACGTCGGCAAGGGGGCGAAGCGCGACGAACAGTTCGCCCGCATGATCGAAATCGCCTGCCAGTACCAGAAGCCGGTGCGCATCGGCGTGAACTGGGGCAGCCTCGACCAGGGGCTGCTGGCGCGCCTGATGGACGAAAATGGCAAACGTGCGGCGCCGAAAGACGCAACAGGACTCATGCGCGAGGCGATGGTCGCCTCGGCGCTCGAATCCGCCACCAAGGCCGAGGAGCTCGGTCTGCCGGGCGACGCGATCGTCCTTTCCTGCAAGGTCAGCGGCGTGCAGGACCTGATCGCCATCTACCGCGATCTTTCCGCGCGCAGCGACTATCCGTTGCACCTCGGTCTCACCGAGGCCGGCCTCGGCAGCAAGGGCATCGTCGCCTCGACGGCCGCGCTGGCGGTGCTGCTGCAGGAAGGCATCGGCGACACCATCCGGGTGTCGCTGACGCCCGAGCCGGGCGAACCGCGCACCAGGGAGGTCGTCGTCGCCCAGGAGATCCTGCAGACCCTGGGCCTGCGCGCCTTCGTGCCGATGGTGGTGGCCTGCCCCGGCTGTGGCCGCACGACCAGCACCTTCTTCCAGGAGCTCGCCCAGGACATCCAGAACTACGTGCGCGCCAGGATGCCCGAGTGGAAGCTCGTACATCGCGGCGTCGAGGACATGACCGTCGCCGTCATGGGCTGCGTCGTCAACGGCCCCGGCGAGAGCAAGCACGCCAACCTCGGCATCTCGCTGCCCGGCACCGGCGAGGAGCCGGTCGCGCCCGTGTATGCCAACGGCGAGCGTGTCGCCACGCAGCGTGGCGAAAACATCGCCGCAGAATTCAGAACCATGATCGACGCCTACGTCGAGAAGACCTATCCGAAGCATTCATGAGCAGTCAGACCTTGCAAGCCATCCGCGGGATGAACGACATCCTGCCCGCCGACGCCGAGCGCTGGGAAGCCTTCGAGGCGCTGATCCGCGACTGGCTGGCCGCCTACGGCTACCGGCCGATCCGCATGCCGCTGGTCGAGCCGACGCCGCTGTTCGCGCGCGCCATCGGCGACGTCACCGACATCGTCGAGAAGGAAATGTATTCCTTCGAGGACCGCCTCAACGGCGAGCAGCTGACGCTGCGCCCCGAGGGCACGGCCTCCTGCGTGCGCGCCGTGCTGCAGCACAACCTGCTCTACGACGGGCCGAAGCGGCTCTGGTACATGGGGCCGATGTTCCGCCACGAGCGGCCGCAGAAGGGCCGCTACCGCCAGTTCCACCAGGTCGGCGTCGAGGCCCTCGGTCTCTCCGGCCCGGACATCGACGCCGAGCAGATCATCATGTGCGCGCGGCTGTGGGACGACCTCGGCCTCAATGCCGACGGCAACATCAAGCTGGAAATCAACTCCCTTGGCGAGGCGGAAGAGCGCGCCCGCCACCGCGCCGACCTGATCGCCTATCTCGAACGGCACGTCGACCAGCTTGACGAGGACGGCAAGCGCCGCCTGCACACGAACCCGCTACGCATCCTCGACACCAAGAACCCGGCGCTGCAGGGCATCGTCGAGGCCGCGCCGAAGCTGATCGACTACCTGGGCGAGAACTCGCTCAGGCATTTCGAGGGCGTGCAGCAACTGCTCAAGGACGCGGCGATTCCCTACCGCATCAACCCGCGCCTGGTGCGCGGGCTCGACTACTACAACCTCACCGTGTTCGAGTGGGTCACCGACGCCCTCGGCGCCCAGGGCACGGTGTGCGCCGGCGGCCGCTACGACGGCCTGGTGGCGCAACTCGGCGGCAAGAGCGCGCCGGCCTGCGGCTTCGCCATGGGCGTCGAGCGCCTGATGGCGCTGCTCGAAGCGCAGAACGCCGGCATCGACATGCCGGCGCCGGACGTCTATGTGGTCCACCAGGGCGAGGCGGCGCAGCGGCTGGCCTTCCGCGCCGCCGAGATGCTGCGCGACATCGGCTGCGCGGTGCTCACCCACATGGGCGGCGGCAGCTTCAAGTCCCAGTTCAAGCGCGCCGACGCTTCCGGCGCCCAGCTGGCGCTGGTGATCGGCGACGACGAGGCGGCCGGCGAGCAGGTCACCGTCAAGCCGCTGCGCGTCGAGGCGGAGCAGCGGCGCGTGGCGCTCGACGACCTGGCCGATGTCGTCAGCGACTGGCTCTACGGCAGCGACGAAGAATTTAGCGAGGAATAAATCATGGCAACCTACGATCTCGAAGAGCAGGAACAGCTGGAAGAACTGAAAACCTGGTGGAAGCTGCACGGCACGCTGATCACCCTGATCGTCCTCGCCCTCGCCGTCGGCGTCGTCGGCTGGCAGGGCTGGCAGTGGTGGCAGCGCGGCCAGTCGGCCCAGGCGGCCCAGCTGTTCGGCGGCCTGCAGCAGGCGCTGACGCGGCAGGACGTCAAGCGCGTGCGTCTGCTGGCCGGCGAGCTGATCGACAAGTATTCCGGCTCGGCCTATGCCGGCATGGCGGCGATGCTGTCCGGCAAGGCGCTCGCCGAATCCGGTGACCTCAAGTCGGCCCAGGCGCAGTTCGGCTGGGCGGCGGAGCACGCCGACGATCCCGCCCTGCGCGACCTGGCGCGCCTGCGCCAGGCCATCGTGCTCGCCGAGGACAAGGCCTACGACGCGGCGCTCAAGCTGCTCGCCGAGCCGCCGGCGCCGAGCCTGATGCCGCGCTACCTGGAGGCGCGCGGCGACGTGCTCGCCGCTCAGGGCAAGGGCGGCGAGGCGCGCAAGGCCTACGAGGAGGCGCTCAAGGCCCTCGAAGGCGCGCGCCAGGCCGAGGGCATGCCGCTCGGCCCCTACCGCGACATCCTGCAGACCAAGCGCGACGCCGGGGGCGCGGCGTGACGCGGCACGCCCGCCACGGCGCGCTCGCCCTGCTCGGCGCCGCGCTGCTGGGGACGAGCGGCTGCTCGACGCTCGGCTCGACCATCGACACGCTCAATCCCTTCAGCAAGACGGCGCCCAAGGTCAAGCCGGCCGAGCTCGTCCCGCTCCAGGGCGGCGCCACGCTGCAGGGCCTGTGGCAGGCGAGCGTCGGCGGCGCCGGCGAGTTCGCGTTCACGCCGGCGGTGGTCGGCGCCAGCGTCTATGCCGCCGCGCAGGACGGCACGCTGGCGCGCTTCGACGATGGTCGCCAGGTCTGGCGCGTGAATGCGGGCCGCCCGCTCTCCGGCGGCGTCGGCGCGGGCGACAAGCTCGTCGTGGTCGGCACCCCCAAGGGGGAGGTACTCGCCTTCAATGCCGCCGACGGCAGCCCGGCCTGGCAGGCGCGCGCCAGCTCGGAGATCCTCGCCGCACCGGCGGTTGCCGGCGATCTCGTCGCGGTGCGCAGCGGCGACGCGCGCATCTTCGGCTTCGATCCGGCCGACGGCAAGCGCCGCTGGGTGTACCAGCGTGGCACGCCGGCCCTGGCGCTGCGCTCCAATGTCGGCGTCACCCTCACCGGCCGCGCGCTCTATGCCGGTTTCCCCGGCGGCAAGCTGGTGGCGATCGCGCTCAACAACGGCGCCGCCCAGTGGGAGGCCACCGTGGCCCTGCCGCGCGGCACCACCGAGCTGGAGCGCATTGCCGACGTCGCCAGCGACCCGGTGGTCGCCGGCAACACGGTCTGTGCCGTCGCCTACCAGGGCCGCGTCGCCTGCTTCGACGCCGACAACGGTCGCCAGCAGTGGGCGCGCGACGTCTCGTCGATCGCCGGCCTCGACATCGGCAACCGCTATCTCTACGTCAGCGACGACAAGGGCGCGGTGCATGCCTTCGACCGCAACAGCGGCGCCAGCCTCTGGAAGCAGGACAAGCTCTTCATGCGCGGCACGACGCGCCCGCTCGCCGTCGGCCACCGTGTCGCCATCGCCGACTTTCAGGGCGTGGTGCATCTGCTGTCCGACGAGGACGGCTCCTTCGTCGCCCGCTCTACCACCGACGGCTCGGCGATCGTCGCCGCGCCGCGCTCCCTCGGTGCCGCCGGCTTCGTCGTCCAGACGAAGAACGGCGCCCTTCACGCCCTGTCCCCGCGCTAAATGCTGCCTACCCTCGCCCTCGTCGGCCGTCCCAACGTCGGCAAGTCCACCCTGTTCAACCGCCTGACCAAGACGCGCGACGCCCTGGTCGCGGACCAGCCGGGCCTGACGCGCGACCGCCATTACGGCCACGGCCGGCTCGGCAAGCGCCCCTTCCTGGTCGTCGATACCGGCGGCTTCGAGCCGCAGGCGAAGGAGGGCATCGTCCAGGAAATGGCGCGCCAGGCCGAGGCGGCGATCGCCGAGGCCGACGTGCTGCTGTTCCTCGTGGACGGCCGCACCGGCCTGACGCCGCAGGACAAGGTGATCGCCGAACGCCTGCGCCGCTCCGGCCGGTCGCTGCATCTGGTTGTTAACAAGGCCGAGGGCATGAACCGCGACGTCGTCGCGGCGGAGTTCCACGAACTCGGCTGCGGCGAGCCGCGCGTGATTTCCTCCGCCCACGGCGAGGGCGTGCGCGAGCTGCTCGAACTGGCGCTGGCGGCTTTCCCCGAGGACATGCCGGCGGAGGATGCCGAGGCCGGGCCGCGCGTCGCCATCGTCGGCCGTCCCAACGTCGGCAAAAGCACCCTGGTCAACACCCTGCTCGGCGAGGAGCGCATGATCGCCTTCGACATGCCGGGCACCACGCGCGACGCCATCGCCACGCCCTTCGAGAAGAATGGCAAGCGCTACACGCTGATCGACACCGCCGGCCTGCGCCGCAAGGGTCGCGTCTTCGAGGCCATCGAGAAGTTCTCCGTGGTCAAGACGCTGCAAGCCATCGAGGCCGCCAACGTCGTCGTGCTGATGGTGGATGCGAGCCAGGACATCTCCGACCAGGATGCCCACATCGCCGGCTTCTGCATCGAGGCCGGCCGCGCCCTGGTGCTGGCCGTGAACAAGTGGGACGCCGTGGACCAGTACCGCCGCGACCAGGTCAAGCAGGACATCCAGCGCAAGCTCAACTTCCTCGGCTTCGCGCGCACGCACTACATCTCGGCGCTCAAGGGGCAGGGGGTCGGCAGCGTGCTGCAGTCGGTGGACAAGGCCTACGCCGCTGCGATGGTCAAGCTCACCACGCCGCGCCTGACGCGCGTGCTGCTCGACGCGGTGCAGAAGCAGGCGCCGCCGCGCCACGGCAACGTGCGGCCGAAGCTGCGCTACGCCCACCAGGGCGGCAGCAACCCGCCGGTCGTCGTCATCCACGGCAACGCCCTCGAACACGTGCCGCCGGCCTACGTGCGCTACTTGGAACACGTCTTCGTCGAGACCTTCAAGCTGCAGGGCACGCCGCTGCGCATCCAGTTCAAGATCACCAAGAATCCCTACGTCGACAAGGACTGAAGACGCGCGCCATCGGTAGCGCTACCAGCTTCCCGGTAGCCGGTGGAATGGCGTATTCTTCGGCACTTGCGGTGAATGCCGCAGGCAGAGAAACGCGATGACCGGGGAGAAGTCTTGCGCCAACGCTCGGATGCACCAGGAGAGGCCGTCGTCGGGATCGACGCGCAAGGCGCCGCCTGTTCCGCCGCCGCCCCGGCGACGCAGACGCGGGCGCGCGATACCGTCGCGGGCCGCTTCTTCCGCCGCGCCTTCGGCATCTTCATCATCTTCGCCGTGCTGCTCACGGCGGTGCTGATCGGCGAGACGCTCTGGGTGGCGAAGGAAAACCTCAAGGGCGAGCTGGCCATCTATCAGCGCACCTTCGAGAAATCCATCGCCGCTGCCCTCTGGTCGCTCGACCCGGAGAAGCTCGATTCCATCGTGGATGGCATCGTCGAGATACCCGACATCGAGGGGGTGCGCATCGTCGACCCGCATAGCGGCAAGGTGATCGCCCAGGCCGGCGCCTTCGTCATCCTGGGCCAGGGCGGGCCGCATCCGCTGGCGCATCGCTTCGACGTCATCCACGAGGACGGCTACGGCCGCGAGCTCGTGGGCCGGGCGGAGTTCCAGTCCTCGCTGACCCAGCTGATGCGGCGCACGCAGCGGCAGATCCTGCTGATCGTCGTCCTGGCCTGCCTCAAGACGCTGGCCTTCTGGTGGATCTTCCGCTGGGTCGGCAGGCGTCTGCTCGGCGCCCCGCTCACCGAGATCGCCCGCGCGATCCGCGCCGCCGCGCTGCCGGGACGGCTCCAGCTGAGCGGAAGCACCGAGAAGGCCATCGCGGACACCGAACTGGCCCTGCTGCGCGATGCCTACGACAGCCTCGCCGAGCGGACGCGGCAGGCGCAGGATGATCTTGCCCGGGCGAATGCGGAACTCGACCTGCGCGTGCGCGAGCGCACCCGCGAACTGCAGGAGGCCAACCGCAAGCTCGAAGAACTGGCCCACACGGATTCGCTGACCGGACTGGCGAACCGCCGCGAATTCCTCTCCGCCGCCGAGCAGGCGATCGGGCGCGCGCGCCGCGGCGACCGGCCGCTCGCGCTGATCGTCTGCGACATCGACAAGTTCAAGCAGGTCAATGACGTGCATGGCCACATGGTCGGCGACCGGGTGATCCGCCATGTCGCCGAACATCTGTTCAACGCGGTGCGCCACATCGACCTGGTGGCGCGCCTCGGCGGCGACGAGTTCGTCGTCCTGCTGCCCGACATCGGCCTCGACGAGGCGCGGGTGGTGGCGGAGCGCATCCGCGACGTGCTCGCGGCCAGCCCCCTGGAGATCGCCGCCGGCGTCACGGTGCGCGCCAGCGTCAGCCTCGGCATCGCCGCGCTGGAGCCCGAGGACGAGCGCCTCGAAGAGCTGTTCCTGCGCGCCGACAGGGCGCTCTACGCGGCGAAGGCCGGCGGGCGCAACCGCGCGATCGACCATAGCCGCCTGCCCGACGCGCCCTGAGCGGGTTGGACAAAGTCGGCGCTGGCGGGACGGTGGCCGTCCCGCCGGTCAGGCGGCCTTGAGGTAGCGGGCGATGTCGATGCCGTAGCGGGCCGGATCCTCGTAGCGCAGGATGCGATCGGCCAAGACCTTTTCCAGATCGAGGCGGTAGGGCGTCAGCGGTTTGTCGTGTTCGCAGTCGAACACCATCAGCAGCACCGGCCGGGCGAGGTTGGCGGGATTCTGTTCGATGACGATGCCGGCCCGGCCGCTTTCGAGCCGCACCAGGGTGCGCAGCGGGTAGATGCCGAGGCTGCGCACGAAATGCGCCACCAGCTCCTCGTTGAAGTGGTATGGCGCCCATTCCTGCAGCTTGCGCAGCGCCTCGACCGGCATCATGGCCGTGTGATAGACGCGCTCCGAGGTCAGCGCGTCGTACACGTCGACGATCGCCGCCATCTGGCCGACGCTGGAGATTTCCGCCGCGCGCAGGCCCTCCGGATAGCCGGAGCCGTCGTAACGCTCGTGGTGGTGGTCCATGACGTTGAAGGCCGTCTTGCTGAGCCACGGCGCGTCCCGCAGGATCGCGCGGCCGTGGATGACGTGCTGCTTGATCTCGTCGAACTCCGCGTCGGTCAGCCGGCCGGGCTTGTTGAGGATTTCCGGCGGCACGCGCATCTTGCCGATGTCGTGCAGCAGGGCGCCGATGCTGATGTCGGCGATGGTCTGGCGCTTGAGTTCGAGCACCTTGGCGAAGCCGGTCATCAGCGCGCAGACGCCGACGCTGTGCTGGAAGGTGTAGTCGTCCTTGTTCTTCAGCTGGCCGAGCTGGGCGACGGTGCCGAAGTTGCCCAGCATGGTGCTGGTGACGTGCCCGAGCGCCTCGGTGATGTCATCGAATTCGATCTGGCGGCCGAGGCGCACGTCGTCCATCATGGCGCGGATCAGGCGCGTCGCGCTGTCATGCACGGCCTGGGCGTCCCGCAGGTCGGCCTGGCTGACCAGGCGCTGATGCACGGGGGATTCGCCGCGCTGGGCGAGGCGCAGCGCCTGTTCCTCCAGCGCCTGGCGGACTTCCTCGTCGCTCGGCGCGCCCGGCAGGTCGTCGCCGAGGGCGGTGTCGATGTACACCTCGCGCACGCCCATGTCGCGGATTTCCTCGATCTGCCGCTCGTCGGCGACCCGGAAGTGCATGACGAAAATCGGCCGCACGCGCCAGCTGCAATTGACGTCGTGCAGGAACATGCCGACCTTGAGCTCGGCGACGGGGATTTTCTTGATCATGGCGGTGAGCCGGACCGGCGCGCTATTCCATCGGGAACAGTTTGTGGAAGTGGGCGATCGACAGCACGCGCATCACGTCGGGGCTGCAGTTGGCGAGGGCGACGGTCTTGCCGAGCTCGGTGGCCTGCTCGCGCAGCAGCAGGAGCAGGCCGAGGGCGGAGCTGTCGATGTAGCCGACCTGGGCGAGGTCGAGCGTCAGTCGGGAGACTTCCGGCGCGGCCAGCAGCGGACGGGCGGCATTGCGCAGCGCCATGCTGCTCTGGGTGTCGAAGCGACCGGCCAGGCGCACCAGGGCACGGTCGGCGGCGGTTTCGATCGAGATGTCCATGGATAGATAGCCTCGAATGTCAGAAAGGGCCGATATCCGGCGCACGGGGATGGACCGCGACGGCGGCCGCCAGCATGAAGCCGTCACGCCGGAAAGGGGCTGCGGCGTCGCCTGCGTAACGCAGCGATGATATACCAGCCATGACGCCCACGGGGAATCCCGTGCGCATCTTTATTGGTACTAAAGTTATAGTTACGGGAGGGGCGCCTGCCCACTCCCGCTGGTTCAGGAGCGCTTCCGGGCGGGCGGGAGGTCGGTACAACTGCCGTGCGCGACTTCCGCCGCCATGCCGATGCTCTCGCCGAGCGTCGGATGCGGGTGGATGGTCTTGCCGATGTCCACCGCGTCGGCGCCCATCTCGATCGCCAGGCCGATCTCGCCGATCATGTCGCCGGCCGAGGGGCCGACGATGGTGCCGCCGACGATGCGGTGGGTTTCGGCGTCGAACACCAGCTTGGTGAAGCCGTAATCGGCGCCGTTGGCGATGGCGCGGCCCGAGGCGGCCCAGGGGAACTTGGCGATCTCCACCTGACGACCGGCCTTCTTCGCCTCGTCCTCGCCGAGCCCGACCCAGGCGACTTCCGGATGGGTGTAGGCGACGCCGGGGATCACGCTCGCGTCGAAGTGCGCCTTCTGGCCGGCGGCGGCTTCGGCGGCGACATGCGCCTCGTGCACGGCCTTGTGGGCGAGCATCGGGTTGCCGACGATGTCGCCGATGGCGAAGATGTGTGGCACGTTGGTGCGCATCTGGCTGTCGACCGGGATGAAGCCGCGCTCGTTCACCGCCACGCCGGCCTTCTCCGCGCCGATCTTCTTGCCGTTCGGGCCGCGGCCGGCGGCCTGCAGGATCAGGTCGTAGCGCTGGGGCGCGGAAGGGGTTTTCTCCCCTTCGAACGTGACCCAGAGGCCGTCGTCCTTCACCTCGACCGCGGTCGTCTTCGTCTTGAGCATGATCTGCTCGAAGCGGTGGGCGTTCTGCTTTTCCCAGACCTTGACGGCGTCGCGGTCCGGGCCCTGCATCAGGCCGTCGAGCATCTCGACCACATCGACCTTGGCGCCGAGGGTCGAATACACGGTGGCCATTTCAAGGCCGATGATGCCGCCGCCGATGACCAGCATCCTCTTGGGAATTTGCCGGAGTTCCAGCGCGCCGGTCGAGTCGACGATGCGCGGGTCGCGGGGAATGAAGGGCAGATGCACGGCGGCGGAGCCGGCGGCGATGATGCACTTCTGGAACCTGATCACCTGCTTCGCCCCGGTCTTGTCCTGCGCGTCGCCGGTGGTCAGTTCCACTTCGAGATGGTTGGCGTCGAGGAAGCTGCCGTAGCCGCGCACCACCTCGACCTTGCGCGCCTTGGCCATGCCCGCCAGTCCGGTCGTCAGCTTGCCGACCACCTTGGCCTTGTGGGCACGCAGGGCGTCGATATCCACCTGGGGCGCGGCGAAGCTGACGCCGGCGGCGGACAGGTGCTGCGCCTCCTCCATCACCGCCGCGACGTGCAGCAGCGCCTTGGAGGGAATGCAGCCGACGTTGAGGCAGACGCCGCCGAGGCTGGCGTAGCGCTCGACCAGCACGGTCTTCATGCCGAGGTCGGCGCTGCGGAAGGCGGCCGAGTAGCCGCCCGGGCCGGCGCCGAGCACCAGCATCTCGGTCTCGATGTCGGCCTTGCCGGCGTAGCTGCCGGCGGCAGGCGCCGCAAAACTCGGCACCCCAAGGGTACTTCCTTCGGGGCGCGTTGGTGGGAAGGTGGCGGGCGCGGGGGCAGAGGTGGCCGGCTGCGGCGCCGGGGCGGCGGCGCCGGCTTCGAGCACCACGATCAGGCTGCCCTCGCTCACCTTGTCGCCGAGGGCGACCTTGATTTCCCTGACGGTGCCGGCGGCGGGGCTCGGCACGTCCATGGTCGCCTTGTCGGATTCGAGCGTGAGCAGTGAATCGTCCGGGTTCACGACGTCGCCCGGCTTGACGTGGATCTCGATGACCGGCACGTCCTTGAAGTCGCCGATGTCCGGGATTTTGACTTCGAGCGTCATAGCATCACCCTCCGGAAGTCGCCGAGCAGTTGCGCCAGATGGGCGTTGAAGCGCGTCGCCAGCGCGCCGTCGATAACGCGGTGGTCGGCGGACAGCGACAGCGGCACGATCAGGCGCGGCACGAATTGCTTGCCATCCCAGACGGGCTTCATGCTCGATTTGCTGACGCCGAGGATCGCCACTTCCGGCGCATTGACGATGGGCGAGAAAGCCGTGCCGCCGATGCCGCCGACGCTGGAGATGGTGAAGGTCGCCCCCTGCATGTCGGCCGGGCCGAGCTTGCCGTCGCGTGCCTTCTTCGCGAGTTCGGAGGTTTCCTGCGCGATCTCGATGACGCCTTTTTTATCGGCATCCTTGAGCACCGGCACCATCAGGCCGTTGGGCGTGTCGGCGGCGAAGCCGATGTGCCAGTAGTTCTTGAATACCTGGTTCTCGCCGTCGAGGGAACTGTTCAGCTCGGGATACTTCTTGAGCGCCGCGATCACCGCCTTGATGATGAAGGCGAGCATGGTCAGCTTGACGCCGCTCTTCTCGTTCTCCTTGTTGAGTTGTACGCGCAGCGCTTCGAGATCGGTGATGTCGGCGTCCTCATGGTAGGTGACGGCGGGGATCATCACCCAGTTGCGCGCGAGGTTGGGGCCGGAAATCTTCTTGATGCGCGAGAGCGGCTTGACCTCGATGGGACCGAACTTGGCGAAGTCCACCTGCGGCCAGGGCAGCAGGTTCAAGCCGCCCGACTGCGTGCCCCCGGAAGAACTCGGCGCTGGCGCGACGGTGGCTCCGCTCATCACGCCCTTGACGAAGGCCTGCACGTCCTGCTGGGTGATGCGGCCCTTCGGTCCGCTGCCCTTCACCAGCGCCACGTCCACGCCCAGCTCGCGGGCGAAGCGGCGCACCGAGGGACTGGCGTGGGCCTTGATGCCGTCCATCGCCGCGACGACCTCGGCGGGCGTGGGGATATGCACGGCCGGCGGCAGAATGGCGATGCTCGCCGTCGGCGGCGCGGCGCTCGTGGCTGTTTGGACGGCAGCGCGCGGTGGCTGGGTGGTCGGCGCCGGCTGCACGCTGGCCGGGGCCGGGGTGGCGGGTGCGGCGGGAACCTGCGTGGACTGGGGCGCAGGCGCGGCGGCCATTTGCCCGGCGCCGGTTTCCAGCAGCAGCACCAGGCTGCCTTCGGCCACCTTGTCGCCGACCCGCAGCTTCACTTCCTTGACCGTGCCGGCCGCGGGGCTCGGCACGTCCATGGTCGCCTTGTCGGATTCGAGGGTGACGAGGGAATCGTCCGCCTGCACCGCATCGCCCGGCTTGACGTGGATCTCGATGACCGGCACGTCCTTGAAATCGCCGATGTCGGGTACCTTGACTTCAATCGTCGTCGTCATGATCACACCTTCACCGGGTTGGGTTTGTCGGGATCGATGCCGTATTTCGCGATGGCGGCGGCCACGGTCTTGTGCTCGATGGCGCCGTCGTCGGCCAGCGACGACAGGGCGGCCACGGCGATCCAGCGGCGATCCACCTCGAAGAAGTGGCGCAGCTGCTCGCGCGTGTCCGAGCGGCCGAAGCCGTCGGTGCCGAGCACGGTGTAGCGCCGGCCGCCCTCGGTGACGAAGGGGCGGATCTGCTCGGCGTACATGCGCGTGTAGTCGGTGGCGGCGACGATCGGGCCGCGCGTGTCGGCCAGCAGGCTCTTGGCGTGGCAGTCGCGGCGCGGTTCTTCGGGATGCAGCAGGTGGAAGCGCGTGCAGTTGTGGCCGTCGCGCGCCAGCTCGTTGAAGCTGGTCGCGGACCACAGGTCGGCGGCCACGCCCCAGTCGTTCTGCAGCAGGTCGGCGGCGGCGATCGCCTCGCGGAAGATCGTGCCCGAGCCGAGCAGCTGCACGCGTGGGCCGTTGCTGTTCGGCCCCTTGCGGAACAGGTACATGCCCTTGAGGATGTCCTGCTCGACGCCTTCCGGCATGGCTGGGTGCTCGTAGTTCTCGTTCATCACCGTGAGGTAATAGAACACGTCCTCCTGCTCGGCCACCATGCGGCGCAGGCCGTCCTGCACGATCACCGCCAGCTCGTAGGCGAAGCTCGGGTCGTAGGAGACGCAGTTCGGGATCGTCGCGGCGAGGATGTGGGAGTGACCGTCCTCGTGCTGCAGGCCTTCGCCGTTGAGCGTGGTGCGGCCGGCGGTGCCGCCGACCAGGAAGCCGCGGGCGCGCGAGTCGCCCGCCGCCCAGCACAGGTCCATGGTGCGTTGCAGGCCGAACATCGAATAGAAGATGTAGACGGGAATCATCTGCACGCCGTGGGTCGAGTAGCTCGTCGCCGCGGCGATCCAGTCGGCCATCGCGCCGGCCTCGTTGATGCCCTCCTGCAGGATCTGGCCGTCCTTCGATTCCTTGTAGAACATCAGCTGGTCGGCGTCCTGCGGCACGTACTTCTGGCCTTCCTGGTTCCAGATGCCGATCTGGCGGAACAGGCCCTCCATGCCGAAGGTGCGCGACTCGTCGGGCACGATCGGCACGACGCGCTTGCCGATCTGCTTGTCCTTGATGAGCAGGTTGAGGATGCGCACGAAGGCCATGGTCGTCGAGATCTCGCGGCCTTCGCCGGTGGCCTTCAGCAGCGGCTCGAAGGCGGACAGGGCCGGAATCGGCAGCGGCTCGACCTTGCGCCGGCGCTGCGGCAGGTAGCCGCCGAGCGCCATGCGCTTCTCGCGCATGTACTTGAGCTCGGGGGCATCCTCGGCGAACTTCAGATAAGGCAGCTTTTCCAGATCGGCGTCGGCGATCGGCAGGCGGAAGCGGTCGCGGAAGGCCTTCAGCGAGGTGGTGCCCATCTTCTTCTGCTGATGGGTGATGTTCTGCGCCTCGCCCGATTCGCCCATGCCGTAGCCCTTGATGGTCTTGGCGAGGATGACGGTGGGTTGGCCACTGTGATTGACGGCGGCCTGGTAGGCGGCATAGACCTTGTGCGGGTCGTGGCCGCCGCGGTTGAGGCGCCAGATGTCGTCGTCGGACCAGTTGGCGACCATCGCCTTGAGCTCGGGCGTGTTGAAGAAGTGCTCGCGCACGTAGGCGCCATCCTTTGACTTGAAGGTCTGGTAGTCGCCGTCCACGCATTCCATCATGCGTTTCCTGAGCAGACCCTTGGTGTCCTGGGCGAGCAGCGGGTCCCAGTAGGAACCCCAGACGACCTTGATGACGTTCCAGCCGGCGCCGCGGAAGTCGGCTTCGAGCTCCTGGATGATTTTGCCGTTGCCGCGCACCGGGCCGTCGAGGCGCTGCAGGTTGCAGTTGATGACGAAGATCAGGTTATCGAGCTTCTCGCGTCCGGCCATGCCGATGGCGCCCATCGACTCGGGCTCGTCCATCTCGCCGTCGCCCATGAAGGCCCAGACCTTGCGGCCGGCGGTGTCGGCGAGCTTGCGGTCGTGGATGTACTTCATGAAGCGCGCCTGGTAGATCGCCTGCAGCGGGCCGAGGCCCATCGACACGGTCGGGAACTGCCAGAAGTCCGGCATCAGCCAGGGGTGCGGATAGGAGGTCAGGCCCTTGCCATCCACGTCCTGGCGGAAGCCGTCGAGCTGCGCTTCGCTCAGGCGACCGAGCAGGAAGGCCCGCGCATAGATGCCCGGCGCCGAATGGCCCTGCACGAAGATCAGGTCGCCGCCGTGCTGTTCGGAGGGCGCATGCCAGAAATGGATGAAGCCGACGTCATAGAGCGTCGCCGCCGAGGCGAAGCTGGCGATGTGGCCGCCGAGGTTGGAGTCGCCCTTGTTGGCGCGCAGCACCATCGCCAGCGCGTTCCAGCGGATGTAGGAACGGATGCGGTTCTCGATGGCGTAGTCACCGGGGGCCAGCGGCTGGCGGTCCACCGGGATGGTGTTGATGTAGTCGGTGTTGGCCGAGTAGGGGATGTTGATGCCGGCGCGGTGGCCGAGCTCGATGAGTTTCTCGATGAGGAAGTGGGCGCGCTCCGGGCCGACCTCCTCGATGACAGCCTCCAGCGCGTCGAGCCATTCGCGCGTTTCCTGCGGGTCGCCGTCGAGGGCGGACGCCGCCAGTGCTCCGGGATGATTCTCGGACATGTTCTCCTCCTGTCGGAGTTGTTATCGGACCCCGGCCCGCTGGTACCGGGCCGGGTTTTTTTTCACAGGTTAAACCCGCCGGGTAGGCGGGCCAAATCGTGACGTTTCGCATGGTAAAACAACAAACCGCATCGTGCAATAATGGTTTTCCGTAATGCGCTTGTGATGCAATGCCGCGCGCCTAAGGCGTATGCTTGCGGAAAAAAGGAGGAAGCCATGTTTCAGGTTCGCATACACGGGCGCGGCGGACAGGGAGTCGTCACCGCCGCCGAGATGCTTTCCGTAGCCGCCTTCGACGAGGGGCGCCACGCCCAGGCGTTTCCCAGCTTCGGCTCCGAGCGCACCGGCGCGCCGGTGGTGGCCTTCTGCCGCATCGACGACAAGGAAATCCGCCTGCGCGAGCCGATCATGGAGCCGGACGCGCTGATCATCCAGGATCCGACCCTGCTGCATCAGGTCGATTGCTTCGCGGGCCTGAAACGGGATGGCTACATCCTCATCAATACCAGCAAGACCTTCGACCAGCTGGGGCTTGGCGAGTTCGTGCGCGACTGGCGCCCCGAGCGCCTATGCACCGTGCCGGCGATGGAACTGGCGCTCAAGCACGTTGGCCGGCCGGTGCCCAACGTGCCGTTGCTCGGCGGCTTCGCGGCGGTGGCGGACGTGCTGCGGCTGGAATCGGTGATCAAGGCGATCGAGGAGCGCTTCAAGGGTAAGGTCGCTGCCGGCAACGTCGCCGCGGCAAAGGAGGCCTATGCGATCGTCAAGGCCGAGATGGAGGAGGCAGCACACCATGCTTAAGCAAATGGAAGGAAGCCGCGCCGTCGCCGAGGCCGTCGCCCTGTGCCGGCCCGAGGTGATCTGCGCGTACCCAATCTCGCCGCAGACCCACATCGTCGAGGCGCTCGGCGAGATGGTCAAGGACGGTTCCCTCGCGCCCTGCGAGTTCATCAACGTTGAATCGGAATTCGCCGCGATGTCGGTGGCCGTCGGCGCCTCGGCGGCCGGCGCGCGCAGCTACACCGCGACCGCCTCCCAGGGCCTGCTCTACATGGCCGAGGCGGTGTTCAACGCCTCGGGCCTCGGCCTGCCGATCGTGATGACCGTGGCCAACCGTGCGATCGGTGCGCCGATCAATATCTGGAACGACCACTCGGACGCCCTGGCGATGCGCGATGCCGGCTGGATCCAGCTCTTCGCCGAGAACAACCAGGAGGCGCTCGACCTGCATATCCAGGCCTTCCGTCTCGGCGAGGAGCTTTCCCTGCCCGTCATGGTGTGCATGGACGGCTTCATCCTCACCCATGCCTTCGAGCGCGTCGACATGCCGACCCAGGCGCAGGTGGATGCCTACCTGCCGTGCTACGAGCCGCGTCAGGTGCTCGACCCGGGCGAGCCGGTGTCGATCGGCGCGATGGTCGGCCCCGAGGCCTTCATGGAGGTACGCTACCTCGCCCATGCCAGGCAGATGGAGGCGCTCAAGCTCATCCCGGCCTACGCGGCCGAGTTCAAGGCCGTCTTCGGCCGCGATTCCGGCGGTCTCTGCCATTCCTACCGCACCGAGGATGCCGAGACCATCGTCGTCGCGATGGGCTCGGTGCTCGGCACCATCAAGGACGTCATCGACGAGATGAGGGAGGCCGGCCACAAGATCGGCGTGCTCGGCATCACGCTGTTCCGCCCCTTCCCGGTCGAGGGCGTGCGCGCCGGCCTGCTGGGCGCCAAGCGGGTGGTCGTGCTGGAAAAGAGCATGGCAGTGGGCCTCGGCGGCATCCTGTCGACCAACGTGCGCATGGCGCTCTCGGGCCTGCACATGCACGGCTACACGGTGATCGCCGGGCTCGGCGGCCGCGCCATCACGCGCAAGTCGCTGCTGGGCCTGTTCCTCAAGGCGGAAAAGGACGAACTGGATCATGTCACCTTCCTCGATCTCGACTGGGTCATGGTGAACAAGCAGCTCGAACGCGAGAAGGCGCACCGCCGCTCCGGTCCGGTGGCCGAGAACCTGCTGCGCGACGTCGGCGTCGTCGCCGCGCGTAATTACTGAGGAAAGGAAAAGTCCGATGTCCTTTCAACCGATCAAGTTTTACCAGACCGGCACCTTCACCGTCGGCAACCGCCTGCTGCCGCCAGAGCAGCGCAGCGTGCAGGCGAGCGGCAAGCGCTTCAACTCGATCAACTCCGGCCATCGCGCCTGCCAGGGCTGCGGCGAGGCGCTCGGCGCGCGCTACGCCATCGACGCGGCGATGGAAGCGACCGACGGCCGCCTGGTCGCCGCCAACGCCACCGGTTGCCTCGAAGTCTTCTCGACGCCCTATCCCGAGACCTCCTGGCAGATTCCCTGGATCCATTCGCTGTTCGGCAACGCGGCGGCCGTCGCCACCGGCATCGCCGCCGCGCTTAAGGTCAAGGGCCAGGCGCAAACCCGCGTGGTCGCCCAGGGCGGCGACGGCGGCACGACGGATATCGGCTTCGGCTGCCTCTCCGGCATGTTCGAGCGCAACGACGACGTGCTCTACATCTGCTACGACAACGGCGGCTACATGAACACCGGGGTGCAGCGTTCCAGCGCCACGCCACCGGCCGCGCGCACGGCGACCACGCCGGCCGTCGGCGCCGCGCCCGGCAACGTCTTCGGCCAGGGCAAGTTCGTGCCGGCCATCGCCCTGGCCCACGACATCCCCTACGTCGCCACCGCCACGGTCGCCGACCTGCGCGACCTCGAAGCCAAGGTGCGGCGTGCCATGGAAATCCGCGGCGCGCGCTACATCCATATTCTCGTGCCTTGCCCCCTCGGCTGGGGCACGCAGTCGAACGAGACCATCAAGATGGCGCGGCTCGCCAAGGAGACCGGCATCTTCCCGGTGTTCGAGGCCGAGCACGGCGAAATCAAGGCGGTGCTGCCGATCCGCCATCAGTTGCCTGTCGAGGAATATCTCAAGCCGCAGAAGCGCTATGCGCACCTGTTCGGCAAGCAGCCGCAGGTGGAGGTGATCGCCCGGTTGCAGGCGCTCGCCGACCGCAACATCAAACGCTACGGCCTGCTTGGGCAAGGATGATCATCATGGAAAAACCCTTTGCCATCACCCTCGATCCCGGTTCCTCACTGGCCAACCGTACCGGCTCCTGGCGGACCTTCCGTCCCGAATACGTTCACCGCCTGCCGCCCTGCAACGCCGCCTGTCCCGCCGGCGAGAACATCCAGGGCTGGCTGTTCCACGCCGAGGGCGGCGACTACGAGGCCGCCTGGCGCGCCCTCACCGACAACAATCCGCTGCCCGCGATCATGGGCCGCGTCTGCTACCACCCCTGCGAGGGCGCCTGCAACCGCCAGCATGTTGACTCCTCGGTCGGCATCAACTCGGTGGAGCGCTTCCTCGGCGACGAGGCGATCAGGCGCGGCTGGCGCTTCGCGCCACCGGCCCGTTCCAGCGGCAAGCGCGTGCTCGTCGTCGGTTCCGGCCCGGCTGGCCTCTCCGCCGCCTATCACCTGACGCGGCTGGGCCACCAGGCGGTGATTCACGAGGCCGCGCCGCTGGCGGGTGGCATGATGCGCTACGGCATCCCGAAATACCGCCTGCCGCGCGACGTGCTCGACGCCGAAATCCAGCGGCTCATCGACTTCGGCGTGGAGATCCGCCTGCAGACCAAGGTCGCCGACGTGCCCGCGGCGCTGCGGGACGGCTTCGACGCGGTCTTCCTCGGCGTCGGCGCCCATATCGCCAAGCGCGCCTATATCCCGGCCGGCGACGCCAACAAGATCCTCGACGCCGTCTCGGTGCTGCACGACATGGAAGGCGAGCGGGCGGAGGAAATGCGGCCGATGCTCGGGCGCAAGGTCGTCGTCTACGGTGGCGGCAACACCGCGATCGACGTCGCGCGCACCGCCAAGCGGCTCGGCGCCGATGAGGCGATCATCGTCTACCGCCGTACCCGCGAGAAGATGCCGGCCCACGACTTCGAGGTCGAGGAGGCGCTGCAGGAGGGCATCTCGATCAAGTGGTTGTCCACCATCAAGGAGGCCGGCGAGGAGGACATCATGATCGAGAAGATGGCGCTCGACGAGAAGGGCTTCCCGCAGCCGACCGGCGAGTTTGAACGCATCCCCGCCGATTCGGTGGTGCTCGCGCTCGGCCAGGATTCCGACCTCGCGCTGCTGCGGAACGTCCCGGGGCTGGTCGTCGACAAGGGCCTCGTGCAGGTCGATGCGGCGATGATGACCGGCCATCCCGGCATCTTCGCCGGCGGTGACATGGCCGGCAACGAGCGCACTGTCACGGTCGCCGTCGGCCACGGCAAGAAGGCCGCGCGCGCCATCGACGCCTGGCTGCGTGGAGAACAATACGCACCGCCGGAAAAGCACGAACTCGCCACCTTCGAGCGCATGAACCCCTGGTACTACTCCGACGCGCCGAAGACCGTGCGCCCGGTGCTCGACATCATCCGCCGCCAGTCCACCTTCGAGGAGGTGCTCGGCGGCCTCGACGAGGGCAACGCGCTGTTCGAGGCTCGCCGCTGCATGTCCTGCGGCAACTGCTTCGAGTGCGACAACTGCTACGGCGTCTGCCCCGACAATGCCGTCGTCAAGCTCGGCCCGGGCAAGGGTTTCGCGTTCAACCTCGATTACTGCAAGGGCTGCGGCGTCTGCGCCGCCGAATGCCCCTGCGGCGCGATCCGGATGGTGCCCGAGGAGAACTGAGGCCGGGCGGCGCGGGACGGTCCGCACCGTCCCGCGAGCGCCGACTTTTCGGGGCATGCGGCATGCGGCGTGTGGCGATGCGGTGCATCGCCACATGCACCGTTTCAATGGATCCGGCGCCTCCTTGTTATGACTTAAGTTA
>JANJVS010000099.1 GCA_024709955.1 Rhodocyclaceae bacterium | reverse complement strand
GCAATTCTAGCAGAAAGCGTTCAGGCATTGTGCGTGGCTGCTTGCAGGCCGGCGCATGGCTAACGGCAAGCCGCTTACGGTAAGCTTCCGGTTTGCCTTGTCGTCGAGAATATCCGTGTCCCTGCAGAATGTTCGCGTGGTTCTGGTCAATACCAGCCATCCCGGCAACTTCGGCGCGGCCGCGCGGGCCATGAAGACCATGGGCTTTTCCCGGCTGATGCTGGTGAATCCGAAGTCTTTTCCCGATGACCAAGCCAAGACCATGGCTGCCGGCGCCGATGATGTGCTGGCGACGGCGCAGGTCGTCGGCAGCCTCGCCGAGGCATTGAGCGGCACGGTACTGGCATTGGCCCTGACGGCGCGTCGGCGCGAACTTGCTGCCGAGCCGCTTTGGGCGCGGGCCGGTGCGGCGGAGCTGGCGGCAGTGGCGGCGCAGGGCGAGGTCGCGCTGGTGTTCGGCAACGAGACGGCCGGCCTGTCCAACGAGGAGTTGGCCCAGTGCGCGCGCTGGGCGCTGATTCCCGCGAACCCTGAATACTCGTCCCTGAATCTCGCCGCCGCCGTGCAGATCATGTGCTACGAATTGCGCCTCGCGCTGCTCGGTGGCGGTACTCGGCCGCCGGCTGTCGCGGGCGCCGGGGTGCCCGCGACGCATGATGATGTCGCTGGCCTGATGGAGCATCTGGAACGCACGGCCATCGCTTCCGGCTTCCTCGACCCGGATCGGCCTGGACGGCTGATGCTGCGCATGCGCCGCCTGTTCTCCCGGGCCGGACTGGAAAAGGAAGAAGTCAGCATCCTGCGCGGCCTGCTTGCCTCCTTCCTGCAGCCGACCGGCAA
Organism: Rhodocyclaceae bacterium; assembly: GCA_024709955.1. Classification (GTDB taxonomy): domain Bacteria; phylum Pseudomonadota; class Gammaproteobacteria; order Burkholderiales; family Rhodocyclaceae; genus Sulfuricystis. Next base: position 11,061 of record JANJVS010000099.1, on the reverse strand, counting down.
ACGTCATTCGCGCGCGGGCGGCGACACGGATTAAAGATTGCGAAGGGCCGATAAAGTCGGATAAGTTGACCGACTTTATCGGGAATTCTAGAATTCACCCATTTCTTTTGCGGTTTTATCCTTCAGCCCTCATGTTTGCCCGCCTGCGCGAAGACATCGCCTGCGTTTTCGAACGCGATCCCGCCGCCCGCTCGACATGGGAGGTGATGACCTGTTATCCGGGTTTTCACGCGCTGACCATGCACCGTTTGTCCCACTGGCTCTGGGGACATCGCCTGCGCTGGCTCGCGCGCCTGAACTCGCACCTCACCCGCTTCCTCACCGGCATCGAGATCCACCCGGGCGCCACCATCGGCCGTCGCGTTTTCATCGATCACGGCATGGGCGTCGTGATCGGCGAGACGGCGGAGATCGGCGACGAGTGCACCCTCTACCATGGCGTCACCCTGGGGGGCACCTCTTGGAACAAGGGAAAGCGCCATCCGACACTGGCGCGCGGAGTGGTGATCGGCGCCGGCGCCAAGGTCCTGGGACCGATCGCGGTGGGCGAGGGCGCCAAGATCGGCTCGAACGCGGTGGTGGTGCGCGATGTGCCCGCCGGCGCGACGGCGGTCGGCATCCCGGCGCGCATCATCGCCTCGGAACAGGAAAAGGCGCGCCATGAAAAGGCGGAGAATCTCGGCTTCTCGGCCTATGCCGTGACCAAGAGCGAGGATGATCCGGTATCGATGGCGATCCATGGGCTGCTCGACCATGCGGTCGAGACAGACCGCCGCATCGCTGCCCTGCTCAAGACGATCGAGCGGGCCGGGGTTTCGCTGGAGGACGACGTGGCCACGGCCGACAAGTTCGACCCGAACTATTTGTCCAAGATCGTCGATTGAGTAGTTGACTAATTTGATCGGGAACTATATCTTGCCAATCGTAGTCGGAACATTGACTGCCCTCCACGAGCATCATCCATTCTTCGAAGCGCGAGCCTGAACGAGGTAACACATGAGACTGACCACCAAAGGACGTTTTGCGGTAACGGCGATGATCGACCTGGCCCTGCGCCAGCACGGCGGTCCGGTGACGTTGGCCGGCATCGCCGAACGCCAGAAGATCTCCCTTTCCTATCTTGAGCAATTGTTTGGCAAGTTGCGCCGCAACCATCTGGTCGCCAGCGTGCGCGGGCCGGGCGGCGGTTATACGCTGGCCAAGGCACTGACCGAGGTGTCGGTGGCCGACATCATCAGCGCCGTCGACGAGCCGCTCGACGCCACCAGTTGCGGCGGCCGGGGCAACTGCCACGACGAGCATCCCTGCATGACCCATCACCTGTGGACCACCCTCAACCAGCGCATGTATGAATACCTTCACTCGGTGAATCTGGAGGATCTGGTGCAGCAACAACGGGGCACCCCCTGCGCCGAGGGCATTCCCGCCGTGCCGGTGACTGTCAATAAGACGCGTCCCGCCCGTCGCATTCCGGTGATGGCTTCCGCCTGATTTTTTCCTCTCGGCTGCCCGCGATGTTCGCCCCCGCCTATCTCGACCACAACGCCACGACGCCGGTGCGGCCGGCGGTGCTGGAGGCCATGCTGCCCTATTTCAGTCGCCAGCATGGCAACGCGTCGAGCCGCCACGAGTACGGGCGCGCCGCGCGCCGCGCCATCGACGAGGCGCGCCAGCGCGTGGCCCATGCGGTTGGCGCGCACCCGACCGAGGTGATTTTCACCAGCGGCGGGTCTGAGGCGAACAACCTGTTCATCAAGGGAGCGGCCGCCTGCCTCAAGCCCGGCACCGTCGCGATCTCGGCCATCGAGCACCCCTGCGTGCGCGAGCCGGCGAAGGCCTTGCGCCGACAGGGCTGGCAACTGCGCGAGATTGCGGTGGATGCGGATTGCCGTGTCGCCAGCGCCGACTTTTCGGCCGCGCTGGCGGAACAGCCCGTCCTGGTCTCGGTCATGCTCGCCAACAACGAGACCGGCGCGCTGCAGGATGTCGCCACCCTCGCGGCGCAGGCCGCGCGGGCCGGCGGCTGGTTCCACAGCGATGCCGTGCAGGCGCTGGGCAAGATTCCCCTCGACTTCCGCGGCCTCAACGCCGCCGGCGTGCATGCCCTGACACTTTCCGCCCACAAGCTCGGCGGGCCGAAGGGGGCAGGGGCGCTGGTGGTGGACAAGCGCGTCGAGTTGGCGCCCTTGATCGCCGGTGGCGGCCACGAGCGCGGCCTGCGTTCCGGCACCGAGAACGTTCCCGCCATCGTCGGTTTCGGCGTCGCCTGTGGGGAGGCCGTGGCCGAACTCGACACGGCGGCGCGACGCCTGCGCGGTCTGCGCGAAGAGCTCGAGCGCGGCCTGGTGGCCCAGGGTGCCCGCATCTTCGCCGCCGGCGCCGAACGCCTGCCGAATACCGTGTATTTTTCGCTGCCCGGCCTCGATGGCGAAACCCTCGTGGCCAAGCTCGACCGCGCCGGCTATGCGGTTGCCAGCGGGGCCGCCTGCTCCTCCGCCAACCCCGAGCCCTCGCATGTGCTGCTGGCGATGGGCATCGAGCCCGGGCTGGCGCGCGGCGCCGTGCGCGTGAGCCTCGGCGCCGAAACGACCGCTGCGGAAATCGCCGGCTTCCTGCAGGCGCTTTCCGCCACCGTGACCAATTTGCAATCGCTGGCCGCCATGGCCTGCTGACCTGGAGTCCCATGACATGCTGAAACTGCCCATCTATCTCGACTACTCCGCCACGACGCCTGTCGACCCGCGCGTAGCCGCGAAGATGATTCCCTATCTGACGGAACACTTCGGCAATCCCGCCTCCCGCTCCCATCCCTTCGGCTGGGAGGCGGAGAAGGCCGTCGAGGAGGCGCGCGAGGAAGTCGCCCGGCTGGTGAACGCCGACGCGAAGGAAATCATCTGGACTTCGGGCGCCACCGAATCGAACAACCTCGCCATCAAGGGCGCCGCGCACTTCTACGCCGGCACCAAGGGCAAGCACATCGTCACCGTTTCCACCGAGCACAAGGCGGTGCTCGACACCGTCAAGGAACTGGAGCGCCAGGGCTTCGAGGCCACCTATCTCGATCCCCAGCCGAACGGCCTGATCACCCCGGAACAGTTCAAGGCGGCGTTGCGCAAGGACACCGTGGTCGCCTCGGTGATGGCGGTGAACAACGAGATCGGCGTGATCCAGCCGATCGCCGAACTCGGCGAGATCGCCCGCGCCAACGGCACCATCTTCCACGTCGATGCGGCCCAGGCCACCGGCAAGATGCCCATCGACCTGGCGACCCTCAAGGTCGACCTGATGTCATTCTCGGCGCACAAGACCTACGGCCCGAAGGGCATCGGCGCCCTCTACGTGCAGCGCAAGCCGCGCATCCGCCTCGAGGCGCAGATGCACGGCGGCGGCCACGAGCGCGGCCTGCGCTCCGGCACGCTGGCGACCCACCAGATCGTCGGCATGGGCGAGGCCTTCCGCATCGCGCGCGAGGAAATGGCCACCGAGAACGAGCGCATCCGCATGCTGCGCGACCGCCTGCTCAAGGGTCTCATGGACATCGAGGAAACCTACGTCAACGGCGACATGGAGCAGCGCGTGCCGCACAACCTTAACGTCAGCTTCAATTTTGTCGAAGGTGAATCGCTGATCATGGCAATCAAGGATCTGGCGGTGTCGTCGGGTTCCGCCTGTACCTCGGCCAGCCTGGAGCCGTCCTACGTGTTGCGTGCATTGGGCCGTAGCGACGAACTGGCGCACAGTTCGATCCGCTTCTCGATCGGTCGCTTCACCACTGAGGAAGAAGTCGATTACGCCATCAAGCTCCTGCACGAGAAAATCGGCAAGCTGCGCGAGCTTTCGCCGCTGTGGGAAATGTACAAGGAAGGCGTCGATCTGAATACCGTGCAGTGGGCGGCACACTGAATTTGAAGTGAAGGAGAACGCATATGTCTTACAGCGATAAAGTACTCGACCATTACGAAAACCCCCGCAACGTCGGCTCCTTCGGCAAGGAAGACGAGGATGTCGGGACCGGCATGGTCGGCGCGCCCGCCTGCGGCGACGTGATGAAGCTGCAGATCAAGGTCGGCAAGGACGGCCTGATCGAAGATGCCAAATTCAAGACCTACGGCTGCGGTTCGGCGATTGCCTCGTCCTCGCTGGTGACCGAATGGGTCAAGGGCAAGACGCTCGATCAGGCGATGGAAATCAAGAATACCGCCATCGCCGAGGAACTCGCGCTGCCGCCGGTGAAGATCCACTGCTCGATCCTCGCCGAAGACGCGATCAAGGCGGCGGTTGCCGACTACAAGCAGAAGCATAGTCAGGAGTAAATGATGGCAGTCACACTTTCCGAACGCGCAGCATCACACATCACGAATTTCCTCGCCAAGCGCGGCAAGGGGGTCGGCATTCGTCTCGGCGTGCGCACCAGCGGTTGCTCCGGCATGGCCTACAAGCTGGAATACGCCGACGAGGTTCCCGAAGGTGACGAGATGTTCACCAGCCATGGCGTCACCGTGTTCGTCGACCCGCAGAGCCTGTCCTACCTGGATGGCACCGAACTGGACTACGCCCGCGAAGGCCTGAACGAGGGCTTCAAGTTCAACAACCCGAACGTGAAAGACGCGTGCGGCTGCGGCGAATCGTTTAACGTCTGATAGTAGGGGCCAGGAGTTAGGATCCAGGGGCTAGGGCGAGTGCGGCCGCGCTTATGAAGACGCGAAGCACAAGGCCCCCTGAATCCTAGCCCCTAGCCCCTAGCCCCTGAAAATGGATTTCACCCACAACCACTTTGAACTTTTCGGCCTGCCACAAACGTATGCGCTGGAGCGGGACAGGCTCGATTCGGCCTACCGCGAGTTGCAGAATGCGGTGCATCCCGATCGTTTCGCTGCGCAGCCCGAAGCTGAGCAGCGCGTGGCGATGCAGTGGGCGACGCAGGTGAACGAGGCGTATCAGACGCTCAGACATCCGGTGAACCGCGGTGTTTACCTGCTTAAACTGCAGGGTATCGATGCGCTCGATGCCGGCAACACCAAAATGGCGCCGGCTTTCCTGATGCAGCAGATGGAATGGCGCGAGGCGATCGAGGAGGCGCGAGCCGGCAAGCACACGGACATGCTGGATACCCTGTCCGATGACCTGCGCGCGGCGCATCGCCGCATCGAGGCTCAGCTTGCCGAACTGATCGATACGGCACACGATTTTGCGACCGCCTCCGAAGCCGTGCGCCAGTTGCGATTCATGGACAAACTCATCGCCGAAGTGGGCGACGTCTACGAAGAACTGGAAAGTTAGAAATGGCCTTGCTGCAAATTGCCGAACCCGGCATGTCCTCTGCCCCCCACCAGCACCGGTTGGCGGTCGGGATCGACCTGGGCACGACCAATTCGCTGGTGGCCACCGTGCGCTCCGGCCTCGCCGTCGTGCTGGACGACGAAGCAGGACGTTCCCTGCTCCCGTCGGTGGTGCGCTACCACCCGGGCAGCCAGGTCGACGTCGGCTATCCTGCGCAGTCCATGCAGAACCAGGATCCGCACAATACCATCGTGTCGGTGAAGCGCTTCATGGGCCGTGGGATCGCCGACATCGAGGATGTCGCCAGCCTGCCCTACCGTTTCGTCGATGCGCCCGGCATGGTCCAGTTGAGAACGTCCGCCGGGGTCAAGAGCCCGGTCGAGGTGTCGGCCGAAATCATCAAGGCGCTGCGTCAGCGCGCCGAAGCCGCCATGGGCGGCGAACTCGTCGGTGCGGTCATCACGGTGCCGGCGTATTTCGACGATGCTCAGCGCCAGGCCACCAAGGACGCCGCACAACTGGCCGGACTCAACGTGCTGCGCCTGCTGAACGAGCCGACCGCTGCCGCGATCGCGTACGGCCTCGACAATGCGGCCGAAGGCGTATACGCAGTGTACGACCTCGGCGGCGGCACCTTTGATATCTCCATCCTCAGGCTGTCCCGCGGTGTGTTCGAAGTGCTCGCCACCAACGGCGATTCGGCACTGGGCGGCGACGACTTCGATCAACGCATCTTCTGCTGGATGCTCGAGCAGGGTCGTTTCGAGCCGCTGTCGGCGTGCGACATGCGGCTGTTGCTGACCAAGGCGCGCGACGCCAAGGAAGCCCTGACCGAACATACCGAGGTGCGTGTCACCGCGGTGCTGTCGACCGGCGAAATGATGGACGCGACGCTCACCCAGACTGCGTTCAACGCCATGACCGCCAGCCTCATCGGCAAGACGATGGCGCCTACCCGCAAGGCACTGCGGGACGCCGGCCTTTCCGTGGACGAGGTGAAAGGCGTGGTGATGGTGGGCGGTTCGACGCGCATGCCCTGCATCCGTCAGGCGGTGGCGGATTTCTTCAAGCAGACGCCGCTCACCAATCTCGACCCCGACAAGGTGGTCACACTCGGTGCGGCGATGCAGGCCGATGTGCTCGCCGGGAACCGTGCGGGCGACGACTGGCTGCTGCTCGACGTCATCCCGCTGTCGCTCGGCCTCGAAACCATGGGTGGGCTGACCGAGAAGGTCATTCCGCGCAACACCACGATTCCCACCGCGCGCGCGCAGGATTTCACCACCTTCAGGGACGGCCAGACCGCGATGAGCGTTCATGTCCTGCAGGGCGAACGCGAACTGGCGTCCGATTGCCGTTCGCTGGCTCGCTTCGAGTTGCGCGGCATTCCGCCGATGGTGGCGGGTGCGGCGCGGATCCGCGTCACCTTCCAGGTCGATGCCGACGGCCTCCTGTCAGTGTCGGCACGCGAACAGAGCAGCGGCGTCGAGGCCAGCGTGCAGGTCAAGCCGTCGTACGGCCTGGGTGACGAGGACATCACCCGCATGCTGAAGGACGCCTTCACCCACGCCAGGGACGACATGTACGCGCGTGCACTGAACGAGCAGATCGTCGACGCGCAGGGCTTGATCGCGGCCACCCGCGCGGCGCTGGCGGAAGACGGCACGCTGCTCGATGCGGCAGAAACCGCAGTAATCGAGGCCAGCATCGCAGGCCTTGAAAAATTGATCGCGGGCACCGATCATCACGCCATCAAGCGCGGCGTCGAGGCGCTGAATGCGGCGACCACCGAGTTCGCCCAGCGCCGCATGGACCAGAACGTGCGCCGCGCCATGGCCGGACAGAAACTGGAAACCTTCGGCTGAACGGGCTGAACATGCTGAACGACGAATTCATCGAATCCTTGCGTGCCAATGCGCACCCGATCTACACAGCCGTGCAAACGCCTGACGATCCGACCCAACCATCCAAAGCGGCCTGATATGCCCCAGCTCATCGTATTGCCCCACGTCGAACTCTGCCCCGATGGCACCGTCATCGACGCCAAGCCCGGCGACACCATCTGCGACACCCTGCTTGCCAACGGGGTCGAGATCGAACACGCCTGCGAGAAATCCTGCGCCTGCACCACCTGTCACGTCATCGTGCGCGAAGGCTTCGATTCGCTGGAGGCTTCCACCGAAGAGGAGGACGATCTGCTCGATAAGGCCTGGGGACTCGAGCCGCAGTCGCGCCTGTCGTGCCAGGCGCGCGTAAGCGGCAGCGACCTCGTGATCGAGATTCCCAAATACACCATCAACATGGTCAAGGAAGGTCATTGACATGAAGTGGACAGACTCCCTCGACATTGCCATCGAACTTGCCGAAGCCCACCCGGAAATCGACCCGCGCACCGTCCGCTTCACCGACCTGCACGCCTGGGTGATGGAACTGCCTGATTTCGACGACGATCCCAATCATTCCGGCGAGAAGATTCTCGAAGCGATCCAGATGGCATGGATCGACGAGACGAGTTGAAAGGCTGTAACGGACCTTGCCTGGAGGCCGAGCGATGAAAAGCATTAAAGCTCGTAGGCCACTCCAGCGACTATCGGCATGATCATGCCAGCGATCGGAACCTACGCACTGAATCCAAGCGTTACCCTGGCTTGCACCGACATAAGAGCGAAACGGATTTTTGCTCTTTTAAAACCCCTCCAAGATTGATTTCTTTGTGATGTAAAGACAAGCCTGGCAATATGCCCGCATAGTCCGGGACAACTGACCATGGTGAAACGACCGCAGGCTAATCGGTTAGGTAGCCGTGCTGCGCCCCGTTTCGGGGGGGTGCGTGCTCCCCGTCCGCATGCGCGGATTCGGCATACCAGGGCCGAGCTTCATGCTAGACTCCGCCAACTAACGAGGAGAGCATGGCCGAGGATACCGATCTTTCCCGTACCGAACCGGCGAGTCCGCGGCGTCTTCAGCAGGCGCGCAGTGCTGGCGATGTGCCGCGCTCTGCCGAACTTACAGCATGGGTGGTGTTGCTGGCGGCGCTGGGTATGCTGGGCTGGCAGGCACCACGCCTGATGAATGCTTTGCGGGCGTTGATCGAGACGGCATTCCTGCATGCCGCGCGGCCCCTTTCCCCGGTTTTTCTCGAGGCAATACACGCTTTGCTGTGGGCGGTGCTGCCGATACTGGCCGCCATTTTTGTCGCGGCACTGGTGGCGCCGATGCTGCTTTCGGGCTGGGTGTTCGCACCGCGGGCCACCCGGGCCGATCCGACGCGCGCCAATCCATTCAAGGTTTTTTTACGGATGATATCTGCCGATGCCTGGGTCGACGGCATGCTGGCGCTATTGAAGCTGCTGAGCGTCGTGGCCGCGGTCTGGTGGGCGCTGGCGAGCGGCTGGGCGGAGTTGCCGTCGGCGGCGGGCGGCCGTGTGGTTGCGCAGGATTTTGCCGCCTGGGTAGGGCGCGGCTTGCTGGCGCTCGTGACGGCACTGGCGCTGGCAGCGGCACTCGATGCCGGCTGGCGCTGGTGGCGTTACCTGCGCCGCCACGCGATGACCTGGCAGGAGGTGATGGCCGAGGCGCGCGAAGCCGAAGGCAGCCCCGAAATGCGCGCCCGGCTACGCAGCCGCCAGCAACAGGCGGGGCAGCGCCCGCCCTCCGGGCCTTTCCCGCTCGCGGGAGAGGAAACAAAGGCCAGGCCCAGCACGATTGATGGGGTGATCGGATGAGCGCACAGGGCGTGATGGTCATGGGCATGCCGGTCGGTCGGCTGGCGGTGCCGATGTTGGTGCTGCTGATTCTGGCGATGATGGTGCTGCCGCTGCCTACCATCATGCTCGATGTGCTGTTCACCCTCAACATCGCGCTGGCGATGATCGTGATGCTGGTGAGCCTGAACGCACGGCGTCCGCTCGACTTTTCGGTGTTTCCAACGGTGCTGCTGTTGACCACGCTGCTGCGCCTCTCGCTCAACGTGGCTTCCACCCGCATCATCCTGATGCAGGGACACACCGGGCCGGACGCGGCGGGCAAGGTCATCGAGTCATTCGGAAACTTCCTGGTCGGTGGCAACATCGCGGTCGGCTTCGTGGTCTTCCTCATCCTCGTCATCATCAACTTCGTCGTCATCACCAAGGGTGCAGGTCGTATCGCCGAAGTGGCGGCGCGCTTCACGCTGGATTCGATGCCTGGCAAACAGCTGGCGGTCGATGCCGACCTGAATGCGGGCTTCATCAATGAGAGCGAGGCGCGCGCGCGGCGCGGCGAGATCGGCCGCGAGTCGGACTTCTACGGCGCGATGGACGGCGCCTCCAAATTCGTGCGCGGCGACGCCATCGCCGCCCTCATCATCCTCGCGGTCAACCTGATCGGCGGCGTTGCGGTGGGCCTCCTGCAGCATGGTCTGGGGTTCTCGGAGGCACTTGGACGTTACGCGCTGCTGACCGTGGGTGACGGCTTGGTGACCCAGATTCCAGCGCTCATCATCTCGACTGCGGCCGGCATCGTGGTGAGCCGAGCTTCGAGCGAGCAGGATCTGAGCCGCGAATTTTCCACCCAGATTTTCGGCCGCCCGCAGACGCTGTACGTGGCCGCGGCGGTGCTCGGTTCGCTGGGCGTGATTCCGGGCACACCGCATCTGGCGTTTCTGACCATCGCCGCCGTGCTGGGCGGGCTGGGGGTCTGGCTTGCACGTCGCCAGAGTGCGGTGTTCGAGGCCGAGCCGCTGCCGCCGATCGAAGCGGAGACCGCTCCGATCGATGTAACCTGGGACGACATTCCGCCGGTCGATGTGCTGGCGCTCGAAGTCGGCTACCGGCTGATCCCGCTGGTCGACCGCAACCAGGGCGGGGCGGCCCTGGTCAAGATCACTGAGGCACGCCGCCGCTTCGCCACCGACATGGGGCTGGTGGTGCCACTCATTCGCGTGCGCGACAACCTCGAACTCAAACCCAGCAGCTATCGCATCACGCTCAAAGGGATCGACGTGGCGCACGGCGAGATACCAAGCGGCCAGGTGCTGGCGGTCGACATGGGTGAGGTGCTGGGACGTCTGGACGGGGTGGTGGGCGTCGAGCCGCTGACAGGGCTGCCCGGGGTCTGGATCGACAGCGGACGGGTGGAGGAGGCCGAGTTGCGCGGCTTTGTGGTGTTGGACCCTGCCGAGCTGATTGCCCGCAGGGTCGAGGCGGTATTCCGTCAGCATGCGCCGGAACTGCTCGGGCGTACCGAAGTGCAGCAGCTGCTCGACACCCTCTCGCGCAGCCATCCCGGGCTGGTCGAGGACGTGACGCCGCGGCACCTGCCGCTCACCAGCGTGCAGGCAGTGCTGCAACAGCTGATCGCGGAACACGTGTCGATCCGCGATACCCGCACCCTGTTCGAGACGCTGGCGGCGCGCGCGCCGACCAGCCAGGCAATCGACGACCTGGTGGAAACCGTGCGGGCGGCGCTCGGACGCAGCATCGTCGACCGCCTGTTCGAAGGCAGCGACACGCTCCGTGTGATCGGTCTTGCCGCGGCGACCGAGACCCGTCTGCTGAATGAAATGGGTGACGAGGGTGAGGCCCTGCTTTCCCCCGCCACCCTGGATGCCCTGAACGAAGCAGCCGAGCGCGCGCTGGCCGAGCAGGACCATGAAGCTTATCCGCCGGTGCTGCTGACCTCGCCTGGCTTGCGAGCCATCCTGTCGCGACTGCTGCGGCGCAATTTGACGCGGCTGGCGGTGATTGCCTACGCCGAGGTGCCTGCCGACAAGATGGTGCAGGTGACCACGGAACTTGCGAT
>JANJVS010000226.1 GCA_024709955.1 Rhodocyclaceae bacterium | reverse complement strand
ATCGCGCGCGAGGCGATCACGCTGGCGACGATGTTGGCGGCGTCGTGGAAGCCGTTGGTGTAGTCGAACAGCAGGACGATGAGGACGGCGGCGACGGCGAGAATGAACAGGGTGTCCATGGCCCGATCATAGGCGCGTCCGCCGGGCGCGGCGCATCGCCGGCAGTACTGAAGATCGGTCAGCCGGGATCGCCGTCGCGCCGGCACGACGCGTCGAGACAGTGGCCGCGTCCCTTGCCGAAGGGCGACAGGTGGCGCCACCAGAGCCAGCCGAGCAGCGGCAGGCTGGCCATCGAGCCCCATTCCAGCAGGGTGGGCGTCGGCAGCTCGCCGCGCCACCAGGCCACTGTGCTGCGCAGGCCCTCGATGCCGAGCACCATGCCGGCGAAGGCCGCCAGGAGAGTCAGGAAGCGCTTGACCGCCACAGCCATTCCAGCAGCGCGTCGAAGGCCGGCTGGGCCTCGCCGGCCTTGGCGTGGTTCACCATGAAGACGACCACGTGGCGTCGCCCCGTCCGGTCGAGCAGGTAGCCGGCGATGCCGCGCACGCCATCGAGGGAGCCGGTCTTGAGATGGGCGCGACCGGCGGCGCCGTTGCCGTTGAGCTTCTTCTTGAGCGTGCCGTCGCTGGCGGCGATCGGCAGCGAGGCGACGAACTCGGGCATCGCCGCGCTGTTCCAGCCGGCCTGCAGCAGACGCGCCAGGCCGGCGGCGGAGATGCGGCCGCGGCGCGACAGGCCGGAACCGTTGTCCATCACCAGTTCGGGAAGGTCGAGATTCTTCTTCGCCAGCCAGATCCGGATCGCCTGCTCCGCCGTCACCGTGTCGCCAGCGCCGAGTTTCAGGTAGAGCTGCTGGGCCATCACGTTGTTGGAGAACTTGTTGATGTCGCGCACGATCTCGCCGAGCGGCGGCGACTCGCTGGCGACGAGCGGCACGGCCGCCTCCGGCACCGTCCCCTCGCGTACCCGGCCGGCGAACTGGCCGCCGAGTTCCCGCCAGAGGCGCGTGAAGCTTCCATGCAGCAAGGTCGTGTTCGCCAGGCCGGCGAGGTGCCAGCGTTTTTCGCCGCAGCCGACGGGGAAGTCGCCGGAGAGCGCGATGCGGTCGGGGGACAACTGGGCCTCCAGTGCCTCGCGCCAGTCGCCGCATTGCGGCCGGTCCACGAGGCGCAGGCGGTTGACGATCTCGTGGTCCGCCGGCAGCGGCTCGGCGAGCACGCGCACGGCGCCGTTCTCGGGCACGAGGGTCAGATGGAGGGTGGCGAAGTTGAACAGCAGCGCGTCCGGGCCGACGTTGTAGGGGCGCAGCGGCTTGCCGTCGAAGGCGGCCGGATCGTGTTCGCCCGGCGCGAAGGCCGTGCGGTCGAGCACCAGGTCGCCGCGGATTTCGCGCAGGCCGCGGCCGCGCAGTTCGCGCAGCAGCAGCCAGAGCCGGTCGTAGGTGAATTTGGGATCGCCGCTGCCGCGCAGGTAGAGATCGCCGGCGAGAACGCCGTCCCGTGGGACGGCGGCGGCGAGCGCCTCGGTGCGCCAGGTGTAGCTGGGACCGAGGATTTCGAGGGCGGCGAGCGTTGTCGGCAGCTTCATCAGCGAAGCCGGGTTGAGGGGCTGGCGGGCGTTGACTTCGAGGCGCGCGTGCGGGCTGCCGACCTCCTGGACGAAGATGCCGACGGCGGCCGGCGGAATGCCGGCGGCCTTGAGCGCGGCGGCGACGGCGGGGGGCAGCGGCATGTCGCCGGCGACGGCGAGCTGGTACGACAGGTAGAACAGCAGGCTGACGAGCAGACGCGGCATCAGATGACTATATAACGGCGTGCCGCCTCGATGCGTTCCAGGGCTCGGCGCGCCTCCTCGCGCTCGATGCGCGCGAGGATCACCACCCAGCGGCGCTGGTCGCGGCTGGTGAGCTCGGTGAAGTGCAGGGTGTCGCCCGCGCCCTCGCGGCCGACGCCAGTGATGATGCCGGCGCGGTCCACCGAGACCTTGACCGGTTCGAGACTCAGGTAGGGCTCGGGTTCGGCGAGACAGGAGGCCAGGGTATGGAGCAGTTCGCCGGGCTGCAGGGCGTCGGCCTTGGCCTGCAGGCGGGCGCGCAGTTCGTCGAGGCGGCGCGTGTGGGATTCCGGCCCGCCCTGGCCGCGCGCGCGCGCGCTTTCGATGGCCTGCTGCTGGTAGAGCCCGGCGTGTTCGGCGCGCACGTCGGCGACATGAGCGGCGAAGCTCTTCACCAGGCCGTC